>DATIUV010000204.1:0-6464 GCA_035466595.1 Pelomicrobium sp. | reverse complement strand
CGAGGGTCCGATCAGCGCCGAGGTGGTGATCGAGATCGCGCCCGGGGTGGAAGTCACGTCCGTGATCACCTCCAATTCCGTGCGCAGTATGGGGCTCAAGAAGGGCCAGAAGGCGTACGCGGTCATCAAGTCCGACAGCGTGATGGTGGGCGTCGACCACTGACGCCTCGCCGCCGGGCCATCGGGTGGACGGCGGGCCTCGCCGGCGCGTGCTTCGCCGCCGCCGTCACGGCGGCACCCGTCGTCGATGACGCCGGCCGCCGGGTCGACGTCCCGGCGCGCATCGAGCGCGCCTACGCGGCCGGCCCGCCGGCAAGCGTGCTCGTGTACGCGCTGGCACCGGACAAGCTGGTCGGCTGGACCCGCGCGCTGAGCCCCGCGGAGGCCGCCTTCCTGCCGCCCCGCTACGCCGCCCTGCCGGAACTCGGCCGCCTTACGGGGCGGGGCAACACCGCCAACGTCGAAGTGGTGCTGAAGGCGCGTCCCGATCTGGTCGTGGATTCCGGCTCGGTGGCGCCAACGTTCGCCGCGCTGGCCGACCGCGTCCAGGAGCAAACCGGCCTCCCGTACCTGCTGCTCGATGGCCGCTTCGACCGGCTGCCGCAGACCCTGCGCACGCTGGGCCGGCTGATCGCCGATGCGCGGCACACGGAGACCCTGGCGGCGTATGTCGAGCGCACGCTGTCGACGGCGAGTTCCCGCGTCGCGCGGGTGCCGGAGCAGGCGCGCCCGCGGGTGTACTACGCGCGCGGGCCCAACGGCCTGCAGAGCGCGCCCGTCGGGTCGATCAACGTCGAGACCATCGAGTTCCTGGGCGGGCGCAACGTTGTCGACGTGACCGCGACGCGCGGGCTGGTGAACGTTTCGCTCGAGCAGGTGCTGGCGTGGAATCCGGACGTGATCGTCACGGTGGATCCCAATTTTTTCGAGGCCGTGTGGAAGGATCCGCGCTGGGGCGCGGTGAAGGCGGTGCGGGAGCGACGGGTGCATCTGTCGCCGACGCTGCCGTTCGGCTGGGTGGATTTCCCGCCGGGGGTGAACCGCGTGATCGGCGTGCAGTGGCTGGGCCAGGTGCTGTATCCCGAGCTGTTCCGCGATGACCTGCGCGCCGCCACCCGCGAGTTCTACCGCCTCTTCTATCACGCTGACCTGAGCGACGCGCAGCTCGAGCAGCTGCTGGGGCCGGCGCGCCGGCCATGAGCGACGCCGTGTCCGCCGCAACTTCCCCCTCGCAGGGCGGCAGCTGGGCCTACCCGCTCGGGATCGCCGTGCTGGCCGCGCTGGTCGTCGCGGCCTTCATCGTCGGCCAGTACCCGGTCCAACCGCGCGAACTCGTGACGGCGCTCTGGAACGCCCTCATCGGCGCCGACGCGCCCGCCTCCACCGTCGATACCGTCATCTTCCAGATCCGCGGACCGCGCATCGTCGCGGCGGTGCTGGTGGGCGCCGCGCTCGCCGCCGCCGGCGCTGCCTATCAGGGCATGTTCCGCAATCCGCTGGTGTCGCCCGACATTCTCGGCGTGTCCTCCGGCGCCGCGCTCGGTGCCGCCATCGCCATCTTCCTCTCGCTCGGCATCTACGCGATCCAGGGCTTCGCCTTCATCGGCGGCCTCGCCGCGGTGGCCGTGGTCTACGCGGTCGGGTCGTCGGTCAAGCGCCACGATCCGCTGCTGACGCTGATTCTCGCCGGCGTCGTCATCGGCACCCTGCTCGGCTCGTGCCTTGCGTTGATCAAATACCTCGCGGACCCCTACAACCAGCTGCCCGCGATCACCTTCTGGCTGCTCGGCAGCCTCGCCGCCGTGGCGCCCGGCGACCTTTGGGTCGCGATGCCGCTGGCGCTGGTCGCCCTGGTGCCGATGTATCTCCTGCGCTGGCGCATGAACCTGCTGTCGCTGCCGGACGACGAGGCGCGCGCGCTCGGCGTCAACACCGGCACTCTGCGCCTGACCGTGGTGTGCGCCGCGACGCTGATGACCGCCGCCAGCGTCGCCATCAGCGGCGTGATCGGCTGGGTCGGTCTGCTGGTTCCGCACGCGGCGCGGCTCGTGGTGGGGCCGGATTTCGGCCGCCTGCTGCCGCTGTCGATGCTGTTCGGTGCCGTGTACCTGCTGGGCGTCGACACGCTGGCGCGCACGATCGCGCCGATCGAGATTCCACCGGGCGTGCTGACCGCGCTGATCGGCACGCCTGTGTTTCTGTGGCTGCTGGCCACCACGCGCCGGGGCTGGTGATGGACACGCTCGCCCTCGAAGCCGAGCGCCTCGCCTACGGCTACCCGCAGCGGGTCGTCGGCGAGGGGTTCACCTTCCGCGTCGCGCCCGGGGACGTCACCTGCGTGCTGGGCCCCAACGGCTGCGGCAAGACCACGCTGTTCCGCACCGTGCTGGGCCTGCTGCCGCCCAAGGACGGCGCGATCCGCATCGGCGGGCGCGCGATCGCGGACTGGAGCCGCGGCGAGCTCGCGCAGGCGATCGGCTACGTGCCGCAGGCGCACAGCGGCTACTTCGCGTTTACCGTGCGCGAGATCGTGCTCATGGGCCGGACCGCTCGCCTGTCGCTGTTCGGCAGCCCGACGCGCCACGACCAGGCCGTGTGCGAGCGCGTGCTGCATACGCTCGGCATCGACCACCTCGCCGACCGCGTCTACACCCAGGTGAGCGGCGGCGAGCGGCAGCTGGCGCTGATCGGCCGCGCGCTGGCGCAGGAGCCGCGCTTCCTCGTGCTCGACGAGCCGACTGCCAACCTCGACTTCGGCAACCAGATCCTGGTGCTGGAGCAGATCCGCGCGCTCGCCGCGCACGGCATCGGCGTGCTGTTCTCCACCCACGATCCCGACCAGGCCTTCATCTGCGCCGACCACGTGCTC
The DNA here is from genome assembly GCA_035466595.1 of Pelomicrobium sp. Lineage (GTDB taxonomy): Bacteria > Pseudomonadota > Gammaproteobacteria > Burkholderiales > UBA6910 > DATIUV01. The sequence goes on along the minus strand of DATIUV010000204.1, from coordinate 3,595 downwards.
ATGCTGCGCGACGGCCACATCGTCTGCGCCGGGCATCCGACGCAAGCGATCACGACCGAGCACCTGCGCCGGGTCTACGGCGTGGACGTGAACGTGGTCGACGTGCCGCTCGATGCGAGCGGCGCGACGCGCAAGACCTGTGTTCCGGCCGTCGCCGGCGGCCGCGCAAACCCGTGACGGCGGCGCGGCCATCGGTCGGCGCGTCGCCCACCCTCCGTTATACTTCGCTCCTTGTGACGACGCGCCGGCGCTGACGGGCGGGCCCGAGTCCCCGCGGCGCCGAAGTTGAATCTCCCAAGAGTTACTCGCGAGGAATTGCCATGGCCGCCGAAGCCGCCAAGAATCTGAGCGCCCTGAGCTGCGCCGACGACTACGACCCCAACTCGATGCCCGTGGACAAGGCACGGGAACTGATTCGCCAGTTCCTCGCGCCGATCAGCGGCAACGAGCGGGTGGCCATTCGCGCGGCGCTGGGCCGTGTGCTGGCCGAGGACGTGATCTCGCCCGTCGCCGTGCCGTCACACGACAATTCCGCGATGGACGGCTACGCGCTGCGCTTCGAGGACCTGGCGGCCGAGGGCGAAACCGCGCTGACGATCGCCGGCACGTCCTTCGCCGGTGCGCCCTTCGCCGGAGCGGTCGCCGAGGGCGCGTGCGTGCGCATCATGACGGGCGGCGTCCTGCCGGAGGGCGCTGACACCGTGGTGATGCAGGAGCGCGTGACCTCCGACGGCAAGACCGCGCGCGTCGCGCCTGGGCAGAAAAAGGGACAGAACATCCGCCGCGCCGGCGAGGATCTGCAGCCGGGCCAGGTGGTGCTTCCGCGGGGCACGCGGATGCGCCCGGCGGAGCTCGGCCTGGTCGCGTCCCTCGGCATCAGCGAGCTGACCGTGTTCCGGCGCCTGCGGGTCGCGTTTTTCTCCACCGGCGACGAGCTGGTCTCGATCGGCACGCCGCTCGGCGAGGGCCAGATCTACGACAGCAACCGCTACACCATCCACGGCATGCTGACTCGCCTCGGCTGCGAGGTCATCGACATGGGCGTGGTGCGCGACGACCCGGCCTCGCTGGAGCGCGCGTTCAACGACGCTGCCGCGATGGCCGATGTCGTGATCACCAGCGGCGGGGTCTCGGTCGGGGAAGCCGATTTCACCAAGGACTTGCTGGGCAAGCTGGGGGAAGTCGTGTTCTGGAAGATCGCCATGAAGCCCGGAAGGCCGCTCGCCTACGGGCGCGTCGGCGGCGCCCATTTCTTCGGCCTGCCGGGCAATCCCGTCTCGGTGATGGTGACGTTCTACGAGTTCGTGCGCGACGCGCTGCTCGTGCTCATGGGGCAGCGCGAGGTCGCGCCGTTGCCGACTTTCCAGGTGAAGTGCACGACGCCGCTCAAGAAGGCGCCCGGCCGCACGGAGTTCCAGCGCGGCGTGCTGTACCAGGAAAGCGGCGGCGGCTGGGCGGTGCGCGTCACCGGCGATCAGGGTTCGGGTATCCTGCGCTCGATGTCGGAGGCGAACTGCTTCATCGTGCTGCCGACCGACCAGGGGAATGTCCCCGCCGGCACGATGGTGGAGGTCCAGCTGATGGACGGCCTGGTGTAGCGCGGGGCGGGCTGCGGGCGGGGCAGCCTCCCGGGCCGTCCCCTTGCGCGCCGATGCCATCATTGGCGAGAATGGGCGGGCGTCATCCAACCACGGGAGTTTGGACATGAAGACAGTTGCCGCAGTGCTGATTTCCGCCGGCCTGCTGGTCGCCGGACCCGCCGTCGCCAGCGAGGACCTCGCCAAGAAACTTGGGTGCACCACCTGCCACGCCGTCGACAAGAAGAAGATGGGGCCGTCGCTCAAGGACATCTCGGCCAAGTTCAAGGGTCAGGCCGGCGCCGCCGACAAGCTGACGACTGCCATCGCCAAGGGCGACGGTCACCCGAAGGCGAAAGGCAGCGAGGCCGACATCAAGAAGGTCGTGGAGTGGGTGCTGGCGATGTGATCGCCGGGCCGCCAGCCCAGCAAAAAGCCGGCATACGCCGGCTTTTTTTCCGCCCTTCCGCCGACGGCTAACGGCCCGCCGGCATCACGAAGGGGTCAAAGCGTGAGAATCCAGTCGGCGATCGCCTTGAGCTGCTCGGGCTTCGCCTCGACCGGCGGATGCTTCTCGCCGGCGGCGAGGTATTTCGCCAGCGCGTCGGCCCCCTGCGTCTTGAACGCGGCGGCCGCATCCTTGAGCGCCGGCCCCATTTTCTTGGTCTCGACGGCGTGGCAGGCGAAGCACCCCGCCTCCTTCGCCGCGGCCTCGCCCCCGCTCCCCGCGGCCGCGACCTGAACCGGCTTTTCCCCCGCGGCGGGCGCCGCCGCCTTTTCCGACCCGCTCGCCGGCGCCGGCTCGGCGGGCTTGGCCGCCGCCTTCTTCTCGGCAGGATCCTCGGGCTCCTCGTGGGCGACGCCCTTGTGGCAATCGATGCACGTCATGCCCTGCTCCTTGCGGGTCTTGTGCATCTGCGCGGCGACCTCGTTCTCCTTCGCCTGCACCGCCAGCGCCTCAGGCGTGAACTGATGGCAGTGCCGGCACTCGGCCGAGTCGTTTGCGCGCATGTCTTCCCATACCTGGTTCGCCATCCGCCAGCGGTTCGCCTCGTATTTCTCCGGCGTGCTGATGGTGCCAAGCGCCGTGTGATAGGCATCGGTGATACCGGCCTGCGCCTTGCGGATCAGCTTCTCCGGGTAGGTGTGCGGAATATGGCAGTCCGAGCACCCAGCCATCACGCCGCTGGGATTCGCGTAGTGCACAGACTGCTTCCACTCCTTCGTCGGGATGGCCATGCCGCCGCGGTCGTGGCACGCCGTGGCGCAGAATTCGTTGGTCCCCGTGTAGTGGATCATCGCGGCGCTGCCGAGAAAGCCGCCCGCGCCGATGATGAGGCCGATGCCCACCAGCGTCAGGACCGAATACTTGCCGCTCGGCGTGGTGAGCCATTTGAGAAACCGCGCGATGGCGCCGGGCCGTCGATTCATCTCCTGCTCCCTCGGTCAGAAATCGCAGAGCGTATGGTAAGCGACCCGCGTCTGCGGAACCACTCGACGGACGAAAAAGGCCGGAAGCCTCGCGGCCTCCGGCCCGCCCGGCGTCCGAACCGTTACTTGGCGAACTTGAGGGTCAGCAGGTCGTAATGCACGGCGTGGCGAACCTGGGCGTTGTTGAACGCGGCAACGCCGAAGTGGTAGCCGGCATCCAGGTTGTCGAACTGGACGTCGTACTTGCTGCCGGTCGTGAGCTTGCGCGACAGCTCCATGGTCCACTTGCCGTTGGCCCATTTCGAAGCCGCCGTGATGTCGCCACGGTCGCCGCTGAACGCGGAGATCATGATGGCGGCCACATCGTCGCCCGCCTTGAACTTGGAGGCGTCCATTGCCACGGCGTCTTCCTTCTTCAGCCAATACGTGCCGCCGCGGTTGGCGGGCTTGGCGTTCTTGTTCATGAACTCGGGCACGCCATTCTTGATCTTGATGTTCTCGTAACCTCCGCCGGTCTTGGGATCGGAATGGCGCCCGGCCCCGGGGTTCTTCTCGGACCAGCGCTGGTGGTCGAGGTACTGGTCGTC
>DATIUV010000203.1:0-6059 GCA_035466595.1 Pelomicrobium sp. | reverse complement strand
GCATCGCCGCGATGCGCGCGAGCGAGGCCGGATCGCCGCCGGTGCCGTCCGGCAGCGCGTCGAGCCAGGCGCTGGCGCGCTCGAGGGCGCGCGCCAGCGCCGCGCCGGTGCCGTCGGGCTGCCAGCTCAGCGTCGCGTGGACGCCGCTGGCGGCACGCGCGAGCAGCAGCTCGGGCACGCGCAGCTCGAGGTTCGGGGGCGCGTCCGCGGCGTCGTCCGGGTCGTAGGCGAAGCCGGCAAAGGCGCGCGGGCGCTCGCCGGTCGCATCCGCATCCCGGTGCGCCCACGCCGCGCGCAGGCTGCGCATCTGGCCGCCGAGTTCCGCGAAGCGGTGGGCGCCGCCCGTGCTCCACGACCAGGCGCGACCGAGGCCCAGCAGCAGCACGTCGCGCTGCGGCTGCGCCCAGTAGGCGGCGTCCGCCCCGTCGGGCGGCAGCAGGTCGGCGGCGAACGCCGGCGCCGCCACGGTCACGCTGGCGATGCGTGTTTCGGGCGGCAGCGCGGCCGCGAACGCGCGCGCCCGGGTCTCGAGGCGCGCGCCGAGCTCGCGTGGATGGAGGGAGTTCGTGGGCATGGTCGGCAAACGCGTGACGATTTTAACAGGCGGGCGCGCGAGGGCGCCGCTCGGCGGACGGCAGTTCGTTTCCCTTTTCCTTCCAGCGCGCGGTTTGCGCCCTCTGCGCGGTCGGCCGTCGTGCCGGGTGATCTCGGCGGGGACCGGCGCGGGCCGAGAGCCGTCATTCCGGCGCAGGCCGGAATCCAGGGGGGTCGCCATTGATCTTCGCGACGCGCCCGGCGCAGCGTCGGATACTGGGCCCCGGCCTCCGCCGGGGCGACGGAGCGTGGTCACTCCCGCGCAGATCTGACCGTCATAGCGGGGCACGGCGTAAGCCGTCATTCCGGCGCGGGCCGGAATCCATAGGATTCGTCATTCCGGCGAAAGCCGGAATCCAGAGACGTTCACGGCCTGGACCCCGGCCCGTATCGCGGTACGGGGCAGGCTCCGCCGGGGCGACAGCGCGCCGTCACTCCGGCGCAGGCCGAAGAAATCGAGGGGAGGGTGAAGCGCGGCTCAGCCCGCGCTGGCGGCGAGGCGGCGCAACGCGGCGCGGTCGAGGTTGGCCAGCCCCGCGCGCGGCAGCGCGTCGACGCGCAGGAACGCGCGCGGTCGCAGGTTGTTCGGCACGCATGCGCGGCACCACGCTTCCACGTCCGCCTCGCGCGCGCTGCCCTCGTAGAGCGCCACGACCAGGTCGCCCCAGACCCCGTGCGAGCGGCCGGTGACGCCCGCCGCGGCGACACCCGGACAGTCCGCCAGCAGGCGTTCCACCTCGGTCGGATGAACATTGATGCCGCCGGTGACCAGCATGTCGTCGGCGCGACCCAGCACCACGACGTGGCCGCGCTCGCCGATGCGGCCGATGTCGGCAGTGACAAAGGCGCCGTTGGTGAGGCCGGTGCCGCGTTCGTGGCGCGGATTGGCGTAGCCGGCCATGACGTTGGCGCCGCGCACACGGATGCGACCGGCGCCGGTGTCGTCGGGATTGACGATCTCGATCTGCACGCCGGGCAGCGGGCGCCCGCAGTCGCCGGGCGCCCAGTCGTCGCCGGGGTTCGTGAGGGTCGCGACCTGTGCGCAGGTCTCCGACATGCCGTAGCTGGGCATCGCCGGCCAGCCCGCCGCGAGCGCCCGACGCAGCAGCGGGGCGTGCAATTCGCCGCCGCCCACGACCGCCGCGCGCAGCCGCGGGTGCGGCACGACACCGGCGTCGAGCAGGCGCGCGAGCATCGGCGGCACCAGCGAGACGTGGGTGATCCAGTGCCGCGCCAGGTCGCGGGCGACGGCCGCGGTGTCGAAGCCGTCGTGGAGCAGCACCGCGGCGCCGGCCAGCGCGCAGCGGTACAGGATCGCGAGGCCGCCGACGTGATAGAGCGGCAGGCAGGCGAGCCAGGTGTCGCCGGCGCCGAGCGGCACGCGCGCCGCGGCGGCGCGCGCGGCGGCCACCAGGTTTTCGGCCGTCAGCATGACGCCCTTCGGCTCGCCGCTGCTGCCGCTCGTGGCGATGATGATCTCGATGTCCGCGGCGGGCCCCGGCGCGGGTCGCGCCGGCGTGCCGGCGGTGAACGCCATCGTCACCGGTGCCGGGTTGAGGTCGTCGTCGCCGAAGACGAGCCGCGCACCCGACGTGGCGACGAGCGTCTCGCGTCGCGCCGGCGGCATCGCGCCGTTGAGCGGCAGGAACGTCGCGTCGAGGAACGCGCAGGCGTAGGCGAAGGCGGCCAGGTCGGGCGTGGCCGAGGACGCGAGCGCGACGGTATCCCCGGCGCGCGCGCCCATGGCGGCCAGGGCCGCGGCCGCCGCCACGCCGCGCTCCTCCAATTCGGCGTAGGTCCAGCGGCGCGCCTCCTGGATCAGCGCCGGCGCGTCGGGGCGGTCGCGCGCGCCGGCGCGCACGGCTTGGGCCAATGCGCTCATATCAGCACGGCGCTCGGCGCGAAGCCGAGCCCGACCGGCGGGACCGCGACGCTGCCGTTCTCGGGGTCCGGCGGCGGGCCGAGATCCTCGGCCAGCCACTCCGAGGTGCCGAGGCCGTGCGCGAGACCGTTGTTCACCGCGGCGGCGAGGTGCACCGCGAGCCAGCTGCCGGCCGCGCTGTCGACCGTGGTGGTGACCACCACCTCGATGCCGGCCTTGGCGGCGCCCGCGGCGAGCGTCAGACAGCGCCGCGCGCCGCCCCAGCGCATCGGCTTGAGCACCCAGCGCCGCGCCGCGAGCGCGGCCTTGGGGTGCGACGACAGCCATTGCGGCAGCGACTCGTCGAGCGCGAGCGGAAACGGCGCCTCGTGCTGCAGGCGCGCGAAAGCCTCCGGCGAGGGTTCCCACAGCGGCTCCTCCAGCGCTTCGATCGGCAGCGACGCGGCGCCGGCGACGAAGCGCGAGGCGTCGTCGGCGCGCCACGCGCGGTTGGCGTCGAGCCGCAGCCGCACGTCGCCGGGCAGCGCGGCGGCGAGGCGCGCGAGCCGCTTCACTTCCTCGGCGGGATCGAATACGCCCACCTTCACCGTCATCACCGTGTAGCCCGCGAGCAGCGCGGCCTCGGCGCGCTTTTCGACCTCGCCGTCGAGGCGGCCGAGGCTGGCGTTGACGGCGACGGTGGCGGACGCGTCCGGATTGAGCAGGCGGGCGAGCGGGATGTTCTGCGCCTGCGCCTGCAGATCCAGCAGCGCGGTCTCGAGCGCGCAGCGCGCCGGCGCCGGCAGCTCGGCGGCGCCGACACGCTCGAGCGCGATCGCCGTGTCGACGTGAGCCAAGGCCTCGCCGAATCGCGTCACCGCTTCCTCGGCGCTGCGGCGCATGTCGGCGGACGACGACGGCGGCGGCGAGCAGTCGCCGTAGCCCGTGCGGCCCGCGCTGTCGGTGGCGGCGACCAGCCAGCCGCCGCGCGCGTCCATGCGCGCGCGCGCGCCGTACCACGGCCGCTTGAGAGTGAGGGTGTACGGCGTCACCCGGATTGACTGGATCGGCACCGGCGTCAGAGGATCAGCGCCAGCGCGAGCAGCAGCGCGAAGGCGAGCTGCAGCGCCGCCGTGCGCGCCAACAGCCGGTTGAAGCCGCGCCCGGGCGGCTCGGCGCGGAAGCGGCGCACCAGCGCGAGCGCCCAGGGAAGGGCGAGCAGCGGCAGCAGCATCCGCGCGCCGCCGGGCAGCAGCGGCGCCTGCGCGGCGACGAGGGCGAAGGGCAGCAGCATCAGCGCGGCGTACTCGGTGTTGCAGGCCGCGCGGCCGATGCGCACGGCGAGCGTGTGCTTGCCCGCCCGCGTATCCGTCTCGAGGTCGCGGGTGTTGTTGACGACGATCACCGCCGCGGCCAGCAGCCCCAGTGCGTTGGCGGTCAGGAACGCCGGCACGCTCAGCGTGAAGGCCTGCAGGTAGTAGGTGCCGAGCGTCGCCGCAAGGCCGAAGAACAGCCAGACGAAGACTTCGCCGGTGGCGCTGTAGGCGATCGGCCGCGGCCCGCCGGTGTAGGCGATGCCGGCGCCGATCGACACCACGCCCAGCAGCAGGATGCCCCAGCCGCCGTGCCATACCAGGTACTGGCCGAGGACGAAGGCGGCGGCGAAGGTGCCGAGCGCGGCGCGCTTGACCTCGCGCGCCGTCAGCCAGCCGGAAGCGGTGGCGCGCGCCGGTCCGAGGCGGTCGGGCGTGTCGGCGCCGCGCTCATGGTCCTTGGCGTCGTTGTAGAGATTGGTGGCGATCTGGATCAGCACCGCGACCACCAGGGTGACGAGAAACGGCGCGAGGAAGAACTGCCGGTGCTCGTGCCACGCGAGCGCGGCGCCGCAGGCCACCGGCGCCACCGCCACCGTCAGCGTCTTCGGCCGGATCGCCAGCCACCACGCGGTGAGCCGCGTGGGCCGAGCGTTCGCTGCGGAGGCCGATTGCAAGACGCGTTCCGCTTCAGCGCCGGGTCACGGCCGGCGCGGGAATTTGGAGAAGTCGGGCTTGCGCTTCTCGAGCCACGCGTCGCGCCCTTCCTGGCCCTCGGGCGTCATGTAGTAGAGCCCGGTGGCGTTGCCCGCCAGCTCCTGGATGCCGAGCAGGCCGTCGGTGTCGGCGTTGAAGCCGGCCTTGAGGCAGCGCAGCGCCGTGGGCGACAGGCGCAGGATCTCGCGGCACCACTCGATTGTCGTCTCCTCGAGCCGCTCGAGCGGCACCACCGTGTTGACGAGACCCATCTCGAGCGCCTGCAGCGCGTCGTACTGCCGGCAGAGGAACCAGATCTCCTTCGCCTTCTTGAGTCCGACGATGCGCGCCAGCAACCCGCTGCCGAGGCCGGCGTCGAAGCTGCCCACGCGCGGGCCGACCTGGCCGAAGCGCGCGTTGTCGGCGGCGATGGTGAGATCGCACACCACGTGCAGGACGTGACCGCCGCCGATCGCCCAGCCCGCCACCATCGCGATCACCGGCTTCGGCAGGCTGCGGATCTGGCGCTGCAGATCGAGCACGTTGAGGAACGGCGTGCCGGTCGCGTCGTGGTAGCCGCCGTCGTCGCCGCGCACGCGCTGGTCGCCGCCGGAGCAGAACGCCTCGGTGCCGGCGCCGGTGAGGACGACGACGCCGACCTCGGCGTCGAGGTGCGCGCGGTGGAAGGCGTCGATCAGTTCCTTGACGGTCTCGGGCCGGAACGCGTTGCGCACCTCGGGGCGGTTGATGGTGATCTTGGCGATGCCCTCGGCGGTCTGGTAGAGGATGTCGTCGTAGCCGCCGTGCTGGGTCCAGTTCATCGGTTCGTCGCTGTCGGGTGTGGAGGAAAAAACGCGCCCGCGAGCGCAGGCTCGCGGGGCGGGCAAGGGGCGATTTTAACCCGTCGGCCCGCTGGCGCCAGACGCGCGCGGGCGGGTCGCCCGCGACGCATCGGCGGCGTTTCGGGGCGGCCGCGAATCAAAACTTGTGTTAATCGCGCGCGAGATGGCGTACCGTGGCCTGTCGCCGCGCCAAAGGATTAGCCGCCAATGCTTTGCATCCACCTGAAGTAGAAGAAAGTCTGATCCTCCGACGGCGGAACCCGGTGGTATGGTTCGGCTCCATAAAAAGGGCTACGTCGCTCCAGCGGCGGCGCCCGGGACCGGCAGCGGGGGGTCGCGCCGGTCTGCCCGCCATGCTTTGTCGACGGGAGGACAAGATGCACGCCAACCGCTTGCGCTGGTTTCAGCTGGCCGCCTGGATTGGACTGATCGGGGTGTTCTTCACCCTCGCCCTGGAAACCTACGCGCCCGGGCTCGCCGCGCTCGGCAGCCTGCTCATCGCCGCCTGCGTGATCCTGCAGCTGGTGCTGGAGACACGCAGCACGCGGCAGGCGTACGACGAGGCCTACGAGCACTGGATGGCCCGCTACGGCCACGAGTTGAGCGGCGACGTCCGCGACGTGGAACACGCGCCGCGGCTGCGCGAAGCGCGCGCGCGCTGAGATCGGCCATTCCCTTCGGGCGGCACCGGCCGCCTGCCAGGGCGACGCTCTTCAGCCGTCCGTCGGTGCGGGTGCCGTGCCGGGCGCCGCC
>DATIUV010000202.1:0-13171 GCA_035466595.1 Pelomicrobium sp. | reverse complement strand
ACCATGCTGCTGCTGGCGCGCTTTCTCGTCATCGTGCGGCCCGCGGCTGCGCCGAAAACGGCGCCGCCGCGCGGCGCACTCGTTGCCTTCGCCGCGCTCGTCGTTGCGGCGATGACGCTGCCATGGGTGCAGATCGCGAGCGTCCCCGGTGCCGGCGTCGGCGCGAAAGCCGTGTGGTCCGCGCTCTGGCCGGTGCTGGCGGGCGCCGCAGCCGGCCTGCTGATCGGCCGCATCCCCCGGCTCGCCGGCGCCATTCCGGCCGGCGACCTGCTCGTGCCGGTACAGACCCTGTTGCGCCGGCTGCGGGGCGCGTGGCGCCTGGTCCTTGAAGCGTCGCTGCCGCCCGTCCGCGAACCGGACGGTCGGCGCCTGGCCGAGCTCACGCAACGGTGGGAGTCGTGGATCGAGCGCTGGCCGGTGGCCGGCGTGGCGGTCATGCTGCTGATTGCGGCCCTGGTACTGGGCTGGTCGTTGCCGTGAGCGCGATCAGCCGCCGCGCAGCGCCGCGACCAGCGCCGGCAGCACGACACCGCTCGCCCCGCGCAGCGAGTGCGCGCAATGCGGCGTGAGCGCGGTCGCCGCGGAATTGATCTCCACCACCACCGCGCCGCCCTGCAGCGCGACCTCCGGCAGCGCCGCCGCCGGGTAGACCAGCGCCGAGGTGCCGACGGACAGGAAGACGTCGGCGAGCCGCGCGGCTTCCATCGCCTGCTCCAGCTCGCGCAGCGGCAGCATCTCGCCGAACCAGACCACATCGGGCCGCAGCGGGCCCCCGCACAGCGCGCACGGCGGCGGCACGGGTTCGTCGGCCCAGCGCGCCGCCGGCGCGTCGCAGTCGAAGCACTTCACGCGCGTGATGTCGCCGTGCAGCTCCAGCACGCGGCGGCTGCCGGCGCGGCGGTGCAGGCCGTCGACGTTCTGCGTGACGAGGACGAGGTCGGGCACCAGGAACTCCAGCTCGGCCAGCGCGACGTGGCCGGGATTGGGCTCGACGCCGCCGACCATCTCGCGCCGCCACGCGTACCACTCCCATACCAGCTTCGGATTGCGCTGGAACGCTTCGGGCGTCGCGAGCTCGTGGGGGTCGTACTTCGCCCACAGGCCGGTCTGGGCGTCGCGGAACGTCGGCACGCCCGACTCGGCGGAGACGCCGGCGCCGGTAAGGACCACGACGCGGCGCGCATCGCGCAATGCGGCGACCAGCGATTCGGGAATGGCAACGTTCGGCATCGGCGGGAAGCGCGGGGCGGCGAAAGGCGCCATTGTAAAATAGCGGCTTGGAACGCCTGAACCGACTTGCGCCCGCCGACCTCGACCGGCGGCTCGCCAACCTGCCGCAGCCCACCTACCCCGACGACCTGCCGGTCGTCGCGCGGCGGGCGGAGATCGCGCGCGCAATCGCCGCCAACCAGGTCGTGATCGTCAGCGGCGAGACCGGTTCCGGGAAGACCACCCAGTTGCCGAAGATCTGCCTCGAGGTGAAGCGCGGCGTCGGCGGGCTCATCGGCCACACCCAGCCGCGGCGCATCGCCGCGCGCAGCGTCGCGGCGCGCATCGCCCACGAGCTGAAGAGCACGCTCGGCCACGCCGTAGGCTACAAGGTGCGCTTCTCGGACCGCGTTTCGCCGGACACCTACGTCAAGCTGATGACCGACGGCATCCTGCTGGCGGAGACCCAGGGCGACCGCTGGCTGCGGCAGTACGACACGATCATCATCGACGAGGCCCACGAGCGCAGCCTCAACATCGATTTCCTGCTCGGCTACCTCAAGCGGCTGCTGCCGCAGCGCCCCGACTTGAAGCTGATCGTCACCTCCGCCACCATCGACGCCGAGCGCTTCTCGCAGCATTTCGGCGGCGCGCCCGTGATCGAGGTGTCGGGGCGCACGTACCCGGTGGAGATCCGCTACCGCCCGGTCGAGCGCCGCCAGGACGCGGACGAGGAGCCCGACCCGACGCAGGCCATCGTCGACGCGGTCGACGAGCTCGCGCGCGCGGGGCCCGGCGACGTGCTCGTGTTCCTGCCCGGCGAGCGCGAGATCCGCGACACTGCGGAAGCGCTGCGCAAGCACCACCCTGCCGGCGCTGAGATCCTGCCGCTCTACGCCCGCCTTTCGTTCGAGGAGCAGGAGCGCGTCTTCCGGCCGACCACGGCGCGCCGACGCATCGTGCTCGCCACCAACGTCGCGGAGACCTCGCTCACGGTGCCGGGCATCCGCTACGTCGTCGACCCCGGCCTCGCGCGCGTGAACCGCTACAGCTGGCGCAACAAGGTGGAGCTGCTGCAGGTGGAGAAGGTCTCGCGCGCCTCCGCCGACCAGCGCGCGGGGCGCTGCGGCCGCGTCGCCGCCGGCGTGGCGATCCGGCTCTACGGCGAGGAGGACTACACCGCGCGGCCGCGCTACACCGATCCCGAGATCCTGCGCTCGTCGCTGGCGGCGGTGATCCTGCGCATGAAGTCGCTCCGGATCGGCGACGTCGAGGATTTTCCCTTCCTCGAGGCGCCGAGCCCGCGCCAGATCGCCGACGGCTACCAGCTGCTCGCCGAGCTGGGCGCCGTGGACGAGAAACGGGGCCTGACGGCGGTTGGCGCGCAGCTCGCCCGGTTCCCGATCGACCCGCGCATCGCGCGCATGATCGTCGCCGCGCGCCAGGAGAACTGCCTGCAGGAGATGCTCGTCATCGCCGCCGCGCTGTCGATCCAGGACCCGCGCGAGCGCCCGTTCGAGCGCGCCCAGGCGGCCGACGACGCGCACCGCGCGTTCCACGACGAGCGCTCGGACTTCCTGTCGTTTCTGAAGCTCTGGCAGTTCTTCGACGAGGCCATCCGGCACAAGAAGTCGAACCGCAAGCTCGCCGAGACGCTCACCGAGCATTTTCTGTCGCAGCGGCGCCTGCGCGAATGGCGCGACGTGCACGCGCAGCTCGCCGCGCTCACCGGCGAGCTCGGGCTGCGCGTGAACGAGGCACCGGCCGGCTACGAGCAGATCCACCGCGCGCTGCTCGCGGGCCTGCTCGGCAACATCGGGACCAAGGGCGACGAGCCGGGCGAGTACAAGGGTGCGCGCGGCATCACGTTTCACATCCATCCCGGCTCCGGCCTGCGCAGGAAGCAGCCGAAGTGGGTGGTGGCGGCCGAGCTGACCGAGACCGCGCGGCTCTACGCGCGCTGCGTCGCGGCCGTGGAGCCGGAGTGGATCGAGCGCGCCGGCAGCCACCTGGTCAAGCGCGCCTATCTGGAGCCGCGCTGGGAGAAAACCCGCGCGCAGGTGGTGGCCTGGGAGCAGGTCTCGCTCTACGGCGTCATCGTGATTCCGCGGCGCAAGGTCCACTACGGCCCCATCGACCGTGGGGCGTCGCGCGAGATCTTCATCCGCCAGGCGTTGGTCGCCGGCGAGTTCGACTGCCGCGCGGAGTTCTTCCGCCACAACCAGCGGCTGCGCCGCGAGGTGGAGGAGCTGGAGCACAAGGCGCGGCGCCAGGACGTGCTGGTGGACGAGGAGCGCATGTTCCGCTTCTACGACGAGCGCGTGCCGGCCGGGATCGTCAACGGCGCCGGCTTCGAGCGCTGGCGCAAGGACGTCGAGGCAAAGACGCCGCGGCTGCTGTTCATGACGCGCGACGACCTCATGCGGCACGAGGCCGAGCACGTCACTGCCGAGCTCTATCCGGAGCGCATGGAGGCGGGCGGCGCGGAAGTCAGGCTCGCCTACCGCTTCGACCCGGGTCATCCCCTCGACGGCGTCACCGCCGCCGTGCCGCTGCACCTGCTCAACACGCTGCCGCCGGCGCGCTTCGACTGGCTGGTGCCGGGCCTGCTGCGAGAGAAGGTCAATGCGCTGATCCGCGCGCTGCCCAAGCAGCTGCGGCGCGCGTTCGTGCCAATTCCGGAGGCCGTCACCGACGCCCTGGTGGCGCTGGACCGCGAGCCGCGCGAGCGGCCGCTGGCGGAGGCGCTGGCGGCGGCGCTTTCGAGGCTGCGCGGCGTCGACGTGCCGCCGGAGGCGCTGACCGAGGCCGAGCTGCCGGCCCACCTGAAGATGAACTTCCGGATCGTCGACGAGAACGGCACCGAGGTGGCGATGGGCCGCGATCTCGGCGAGCTCAAGCGCTCGCACGGCGCGCAGGCGCAGGCGTCGTTCGCGCCGGAGACGGCGTGGGAGCGCAGCGGGCTCAAGGCGTGGGACGACATCGACCTGCCCGAGGCGGTCGAGTTCCGCCGCGGCCGCGAGCAGCTCACCGGCTACCCGGCGCTGGTGGACGAGGGCGCCGACGGCGTGCGCCTCACGCTGCTGGAGACGCCGGAGAAGGCGGCCGCCGCCACGCGCGCGGGCGTCAACCGCCTCGTGCGCCTCGAGCTCAGGGAGCAGATGAAGGCGCTGGAGCGGACGGTGACGGGCTCCCGCGAGCTGCCGCTCCTCTACGCGCCTTACGGCGACGGCGACGCGCTCAGGGAGGAGGTCCTCGGCGCCGTGGTGGATCGGGCAGTGTGGACCGACGCCACGCCGATCAGCAGCCGGAGCGACTTCGACGCACGGCTCAAGCAGGTGCGCGCGAAGCTGCAGGTGGTGGGGCAGGAGTACGTGCGGCTGCTGACCGCGATCCTCGTCCAGGCGCAGGCGGTGCGCAAGGCGCTCGCCGGGCCGACGGTGAAGGCGTGGAAGCACGTCGGGCCGGACCTCACGCGCCAGCTCGAAGGGCTGGTGCATCGCGGCTTTCTCGCGCGCACGCCGTATGGCGCGCTGCAGAGCTTTCCGCGCTACCTGAAGGCCATGCAGCGGCGCGTCGACAAGCTGCGCGACTTCGGCGAGCGCGACCTCAAGTGGACAGGCGAGATCCAGCGCCTGGCCGCGGCCTGGGACGAGCGGCAGGAAAAATTCCGCAAGGCCGGCCGCCACGACCCGCGCCTCGACGAATTCCGCTGGATGCTCGAGGAGCTGCGCGTGTCGCTGTTCGCGCAGGAACTGAAGACGCCGTACCCGGTGTCGGTCAAGCGGCTCGACAAGCTGCTCGCGGAGCTGCGCTGATGACGCCGGTGTTCGTCGCGCGCGGCCTGACCAAGGTCTACCGCATGGGCGAGGTGGAGGTGCACGCCCTGCGCGGCGTCGATCTCGACCTCTACGCGGGCGAGATGGTGGTGCTGCTGGGCCCGTCGGGCAGCGGCAAGTCGACGCTGCTGAACATCCTCGGCGGGCTCGACGTGCCCACCGCGGGCACGGTCAACTATCGCGACCACGACCTTACCCGCGCCAGCGAGGACGAGCTGACGCGCTTCCGGCGCGAGCACGTCGGCTTCGTGTTCCAGTTCTACAACCTGATCCCGAGCCTAACCGCGCTGGAGACCGTCTCGCTGGTGACCGAGATCGCCGGCGAGCCGATGGCGCCGGCCGACGCCCTCGCCCTGGTGGGGCTCGAGGAGCGCATGCACCATTTTCCGGCGCAGCTCTCCGGCGGCGAGCAGCAGCGCGTGGCGATCGCGCGGGCGGTCGCCAAGCGGCCCGACGTGCTGCTCTGCGACGAGCCCACCGGCGCGCTCGACTACGCCACCGGCAAGGTCGTGCTGGAAGTGCTGGCGCGCGTGAACCAGGAGCTCGGCACCATCACCGCCATCATCACCCACAACGCCGCCATCGCCGCGATGGCCGACCGCGTGGTGCGCATCCACAGCGGCGAGATCGCGGCGGTCGAGCGCAACGAGACGCGGGCGTCGCCCGCCGAGCTGTCCTGGTGAGGGCGCTCAACCGCATGCTGGCGCGCGACCTGTGGAGCCTGCGCGGCCAGGCGCTGGCGGTGGCGCTGGTGGTCGCCTGCGGGGTGGCGTCCTTCGTCGCCATGCGCTCCGTCTACTATTCGCTGCTCGGGGCGCAACAGAACTACTACCGCGAGTACCGCTTTGCCGACGTCTTCGTCAACGTCAAGCGCGCGCCGGAGCGCGTGGCCGAGCGCATCCGCGAGATTCCCGGCGTCGGCGAGGTGCGCACGCGCGTGGTGATGGAGGTCACGCTCGACGTCCCCGGGCTCGACGAGCCCGCCACCGGCAGGCTGGTGTCGGTCCCGGAGCACCCGCGGCCGATGCTGAACGACCTCTTCCTGCGCCAGGGCCGCTACGTCGAGCCGGGCCGCAGCGACGAGGCCATCGCCAGCGAGGCTTTCGCGCAGGCCAACGGGCTCGGGCTCGGCGACCGCGTCGGCGCCATCATCAACGGCCGCTGGAAGGAGCTCGTCATCGTCGGCATCGCGCTGTCGCCCGAGTTCATCTACGAGGTGGGCAGCGGCACCATCTTCCCCGACAATCGCCGCTTCGGCGTGCTGTGGATGAGTCGCGAGGTGCTGGGACCCGCGTTCGACATGGAAGGCGCGTTCAACGACGTCGCGCTGTCGCTGGCGGCCGACGCCGACGCGCAGGACGTCATCCTTCGCCTCGACGCGCTGCTCGAGCGCTACGGCAGCCTCGGCGCCTACGCCCGCGAGGACCAGGTCTCGCACCGCTTCATCTCCGACGAGATCGCGCAGAACCGCGTCACCTCCACCTACATCCCGGCGATCTTCCTCGGCGTCGCCGCGTTCCTGCTGCACATCGTGCTGACGCGGCTCATCGCCATGCAGCGCACCCAGATCGCGCTGCTGAAGGCGTTCGGCTACCGCAACATCATCGTCGGCCTGCACTACCTCAAGCTGGCGCTGGTGGTGGTGGCGCTGGGGGGCGCCGCGGGGGTGGCGCTGGGGCTCTACCTCGGCGGCCAGCTCACGCGCCTGTATCGCGACTTCTACCACTTCCCGTACCTGCCGTTCGATCCCGCGCCGGCGGTGTTCGCGCTGGCTGGCGGCA
This sequence comes from Pelomicrobium sp., assembly GCA_035466595.1. GTDB lineage: Bacteria > Pseudomonadota > Gammaproteobacteria > Burkholderiales > UBA6910 > DATIUV01. The sequence goes on along the minus strand of DATIUV010000202.1, from coordinate 6,342 downwards.
TCGGTGTCCTGGCGGCAGCGGTCGGCGCGCTGACGGCGGTCGCGCGCGCGGTGGCGCTGCCGCCGGCCGAGGCGATGCGCCCGGAGGCGCCGGCGAGCTTCCGCCACGGCGTGATGGACCGTCCTGCGCTGCGCCGCGTCCTGTCGGCCTCGGCGCGCATGATCCTGCGCAATCTGATCCGCCGGCGCTGGAAGGCTCTTGCCTCGCTCACGGGCATCGCGCTGGCCGTCGGCATCCTGGTGGTGGGCGGGTACTCGTTCGACGCCATGGCCTACCTGATGCGCGTGCAGTTCGAGCTGGTGCAACGCGACGACGTCACCGTCGTGTTCCACGATCCGACCTCGCAGGGCGCCGAGCACGAGCTCGCGCGCATGCCCGGCGTGCTGCGCGCCGAGCCGTTCCGCTCGGTGCCCGTGCGCCTGCGCTTCGAGCACCGCAGCGAGCGCGGGGACATCACCGGCCTGACGCCGGACGGCGAGCTGCGCCAGTTGATCGACACGCGGCTGCGCGCGGTGGAGCTGCCGCCCGACGGCCTCGTGCTGACCACCAAACTGGCCGGGCTGCTGGGCGCCGCCGCCGGCGACCGCGTTACCGTCGAGGTGCTGGAAGCGGGCCGGCCGGTGCGCGAGGTGACGGTCACCGCGGTCGTCGACGAGCTGGTCGGCACCAACGCCTACATGAATCTGACGGCGCTCTCGGCCTTCATGCGCGAGGACCGGGCGCTCTCGGGAGCCTATCTGCAGGTCGATCCGCGCCACGCGCAGGCGCTGTACCGCGCCCTCAAGCGCACGCCGGCGGTGGCGGGGGTGGCCGTGCGCGAGGCGCTGCTCGAGAGCTTCGACGAGATCCTCGACCGCTCGATCCGCGTCTCCAGCTTCATCAACATCGCTTTCGCCTGCGTGATCGCGTTCGGCATGGTCTACAATGGCGCGCGCATCGCGCTGTCGGAGCGCGGCAACGAACTGGCGAGCCTGCGCGTGCTGGGCTTCACGCGGCGCGAGGTGGCGGTGATCCTGCTCGGCGAGCAGGCGATCCTGACGCTGGCGGCGGTGCCGGTCGGCTTCGTGTTCGGCTACGGCGTGAGCTGGTTGCTCTCGACGCTGCTCGACACCGAGCTGTACCGGATACCGCTGGTGCTGGAGCCGTCCACGTTCGCGCTCGCCTTCGTCGTCGTGGTGCTGGCGGCGCTCGCTTCCGGCCTGCTGGTGGCGCGGCGCATCCGCCACCTCGACCTGATCGCCGTGCTGAAGACGCGGGAGACATGAGAAAAGGGCTGACGCGAATCGTGGGCATTGCCGCCGCCGTCGCGGTCCTTGCGCTAGCGGTGTGGGCTTTCCTGCCCAAGCCGGTGCCAGTCAGCATGGGCGAGGTGGCGCGCGGCTTCATGCGGGTCACGCTCGACGAGGAGGGCGAGGTGCGCGCGTACAACCGCTACGTGGTGGCGATGCCGGTGCCGGGCCGCCTGCTGCGCCTCGACCTGCGTCAGGGCGACGCGGTCAGAGCGGGCGACGTGGTGGCGCGCATCGCGCCGTTGCCCCTGTCCGAGCGCGAGCGCGAGGAGCAGGTGGCGCGGGTCGCCGCGGCGCGCGCGCTGCAGCTCGAGGCGCAGCAGCAGGTGGTCAAGGCCGAGGCCCGCTTCGAGCAGGCGCGCCGCGAGCGCGAGCGCGCCGAGAAGCTGGTGGAGGAACGATTCATCGCGCCGCAGGCCGCCGAGCAGTTCCGCGTCGCCGAGACGGCCGCCGCCAAGGATATGGACGCCGCGCGCTTTCGCGCGCGCTCGGCCGCGGCCGACGTGCAGATCGCCGAGGCCGGGCTGGTGGCGTTCCGGGCGCAGGCGTCCGGTGGCCCGCTGATCATCGACGTGCGCGCGCCGGTGGCGGGCCAGGTGCTGCAGATCCCCGATCGCAGCGAGCGCGTGCTGGCCGCCGGCGCGCCGGTCATGACGCTGGGCGATCCGGCGCGCTTCGAGATCGTCGTCGACTACCTCACCACGGACGCCGTGCGCATCCGGGCGGGCATGACCATGCTGCTCACCAACTGGGGCGGCGGGGAGACGCTGAAGGCGCGCGTCCGCGTCGTCGAGCCCGGCGCGTTCACCAAGATCTCGGCGCTCGGCGTCGAGGAGCAGCGCACCAACGTGGTGGCGGACTTCGTCGATCCGCCGGGACCGCTCAACGACGGCTACCGCGTCGAGTCGCGCGTCGTCGTCTGGGAATCGGATTCCGCGCTGAAGGTGCCGGTGGCAAGCCTGTTCCGCGTCGGCCGGGATTGGGCGGTGTTCGTCGTCGAGGACGACCGCGCCCGCCGCCGCGTCGTGGAGATCGGCCACCGCAACGCCGTCGAGGCCGAGGTGCTCGCGGGGCTCGACGCCGGCGCGGTGGTGGTGCGCCACCCGCCCAACGAGCTCGCGGACGGCGCGCGCGTCGAGCGGCGCCGCACCGGTGACGACGGCGCGCCGCGCTAGAATGTTGGCAGAGGAGGAAAGTCCGATGGAAATCCGCAAGACGCTGCCCGAGCAGGCGGTGCCGGAATCAGTGCGCCAGCGCGCGGGCACCCCGCGCCTCAGAATCGACGGCCTGGTGGAGCGGCCGCAGGAACTCGTTCCCGAGCAGCTCGCCGGGCTCGCGCGCGACAGCTTCACCGAGAGCTTCAAGTGCGAGGAAGGCTGGGAGGTGCCGGGCCTCGCCTGGGAAGGCTACCGGCTGCGCGACGTGCTCGCGCTCGCGGGCGTGCGAGCGCGGGCGCGCTTCGTGCGCGTCGGCTCGGGAGAGTACGTCGTGCCGATTTCGCTCGAGGACGCCGAGCGCGCGCTGCTGTGCGACCGCCTGAACGGCGCGCCGCTGCCGGAAAGGAATGGCGCGCCGTGGCGGCTCTCGGTGCCGGGCGCGGTGTGCTTCGCCAGCGTGAAGTGGGTGGACCGGCTCACGCTCACGACGGAGGCGGGCGAGAACACCGGCCAGGCGATCGCGCGTTCGCGCAAGAAGACCGGCGGCTGAGCGGCATTGAGCTTCCGCGATTCCTACCTGCGTGGGCTGCGGGCGCGGCTCGAGCGCTGGAGCATCGAGATCGACGAGCTCGAGCGCCGCGCCGGCCGCCTCGCGGGCAGCGCCCAGCTGCGCGCGGAGGAGCGTCTCGCGGATCTGCGCCGCCAGCGCGTGGCGCTGCGGCAGCTGGCGGCGCGCATGGCGGAGGCGCGCGTCGAGCAGCTCGACGACCTCAAGCACCGCTGCGAGCGCTCGGCGCGGGCGCTGGCCGAGGCGCTGGAGCGCGCGCGCATCGAGACAATCTGAGCGAGCCGGCGCGCGGCCGCCTCAGGCGATGAGCAGGACGGCGGCCATGGCGAGATAGATCACCAGCACCAGGAAGCTCTCGAAGCCGATGTTGGCGATGCCGCTTTTTTCCCGGCGCACGAGGCCCATCAGCAGCACGCCGGTCAGCAGCACCGGCACCACGGTGATGAACTGCCCGTGCCAGCCCGCGGCGTGCAGGATGGACCCTTCCCGGTAGGCGATGTCGGACAGCGGCAGAAACAGCGTGTCGAACACGTTGCCGCCGATGATGTCGCCCACCGCCAGCGTCAGTGCGCCCTGGCGCACGGCCGCGAGGCAGGTCACCAGTTCCGGAAACGACGTGGCCACCGCGGTGAACAGGGCGCCCACGGCAGACTGCGACAGCCCCGTCTGGCGCGCCAGCGCCACCCCGCTCTCCGCCACCACCCAGCCCGCCACTGCCACCGGCGCCGCCAGCACGATGAAGCGCAGCCACAGGCGCGCGAGGCCCCGGTATTGGCGCCGCTTGGCCGGCGCATCCTCGCGCGTCTCGGCGGTGCGCTGCGGCCGCCACATGGGCTCCGTGTGCGCGCGCGAGACCATGCGCACGCCGAGCACGTAGGCGACGGGCAGCACGTAGCAAACGGGGTGCACGCCCCACCACGCCACCGGCGGCGCGGTCATGCCGGCCAGGACGAGCCCGAGCATCGCCACCAGCAGCGTGCCCTGCATGATGTTGGCCACCGACGCGGCGGCGTGCTCGAGGTTCGCGCGCGCGTAGGTCATGTCGGCGACGGCGAGGAACGCGGTCTGCGCGGCGATGCCGCCGATGGCGTTGCTGAACGCGAGCTCGCCGTGGCCGGCCGCGGCGGCGGTGACCGAGGTGACCGTGCCGGAAAGCGAGGTCGCCGCGCCGAGGAACACCGCGCCCGTCAGCGCCTGGCCGAGCCCCGTGCGCTCGGCGATCTCGTTTGCCGTTGCCGCCAGCTTCCAGCCCGCGACGCCGATGACGACGGCGGCGAGCGTGAACAGCGCGGCGTTGGCGGCGAGAGGAAGCTGTGCCGAGATGAGCGCCATGGCGTCCTCGACCGCGGGCCGCGGCGCTAGCGCGCGCGGGCTGGCGGGCCGGGAACGTCGATCCGCTCGTCGCGCATCAACGCCGGGTCGGGGCGGCCGCGCAGCGCGGCTCGGCGGCAGCGCACGGCGCAGGGCGGGGCAGGCGTGGCGGTCATGGCAACAATTAGGAGACCCTGGGCGAGGCGCAAGTTCCGCCGCATGGCGCAAGCGGTCGCGGTCACGGTATCATGCCGGCGTCGCGCCCGCTTCCGGGCGGGGTCGCTGCCGATTCGATGTCCAGCCGAAAACTTCTCCTCGCCTCTCTCGCCGCGCCGCTCGTCGCGCTGGCGCTGCTTTCCGCGTCCGGCGAAGCCGCCGAGGACCGCATCCAGTTCGATCGCGAGCGGCCCGGCAGCGCGCCGCTGCCCGCGGACCAGGATCGCCTGCAGGCGGTGACCGAGCCGGACGTCACCATCCGGCAGTACGACAACCGCAGCGAGGAGGAATTTCGCGTCAACAACAACCTGTACATGATCCGCGTGCAGCCGCGGGTCGGCGCGCCGTATTACCTGGTCGACCCCAACGGCACCGGCAGCTGGGAGCAAAGCCGTCACTCGCTGGGCATGGACTTCCGCCCGCCGCAGTGGGCGCTGTTCCGCTGGTGAGCGTCCTGGGGCGGTCCGCACCGCATGAACCGAGAGGGGAACATCGCATGAAAACCTTGTTGCTGGCCGCATCCGTTGCGCTGGCCGCGCTCGCCGCGGCCCCGGCCCAGGCGGGAACCCTGGACCAGGTGAAGGCGCGCGGCGCCGTGCGTTGCGGCGTGCACCCGGGCCTGCCGGGATTCGCCGCCAGGGACGCGGCCGGCCAGTGGCGCGGCTTCGACGTCGATTTCTGCCGCGCGGTGGCGGCCGCGGTGCTGGGGAACGCCAACCGCGTCGAGTTCGTGCCGCTCGACACGCAGCGGCGCTTCCCGGCCCTGGCCGCCGGTGAGGTGGACGTGCTGTCGCGCAACTCCACCTGGACGCTGCAGCGTGACGCCGCGATGGGCATCACCTTCGCCGGCGTCAGCTACTTCGACGGCCAGGGATTTCTCGCGCGCCGCGGCGAGGGGCTGCGCAGCGCGCTGCAGCTGGACGGCGCCCGCGTCTGCGCCATCAAGGGCACCACCAGCATCGACAACGTCACGACCTACTTCCAGGTGAACGTGATGCGCGCGTCGATCGTGCCGGTGGACAACGCGAAGGCCGCGCTGGCCGCGTTCGAGGCCGACAAGTGCAACGTCATCACTTCCGACCAGTCGCAGCTCTACGCGCTGCGCACGGAGCTGGCGCAGCCCGAGAGCGCGGTCGTGCTGCCGGAGATCATCTCCAAGGAGCCGCTGGGGCCGGCGGTGCGCGAGGGCGACGAGCCGTGGTTCAAGATCGTGCGCTGGACGCTGAACGTGCTGCTGGCCGCGGAGGAGCACGGCGTCTCCAGCGAAAATGTCATGCGGGTGCGCGAGGTCGCGCTGCACCCCGACCTCACCCACCTGTTCGGCAAGGAGGACAGCTACGGCAAGGCGCTCGGGCTGCCGGGCGACTGGGCCTTGCAGATCGTGCGCCAGGTCGGCAATTACCAGCAGGTGTTCGAGCGCAACCTGGGCGGCGGTTCGCCGCTCCGGATCAGCCGCGGCCTCAACGCCATCTGGAAGAACGGCGGCCTGCTCTACTCGCCGCCGATCCACTGACGCGCTCTCCGCTTGCCCGAGAAGCCGGCCGCGTGCCGGCTTTTTCTTTGGCTCAGGGCGCCGGCGCGAACGAGCGCTCGAACAGGTACGGATCGTCGAAGTGCCGCCGGCCGTGGGCGCGCCGGGAACCATGCCACATAGTTGAGTTGCAGCAGCGTGTCGCCGCCGAAGCGCGCGTGCGAGAGGTAGGCGTAGACGACCGGGATGCGCGTATCGATCGCGGGCCACGGGTGGTGAAGGCGCACGACCGGATCGCCGATCCGATCGTCGTCGGTCTGCGTGTCCACG
>DATIUV010000201.1:0-18707 GCA_035466595.1 Pelomicrobium sp. | reverse complement strand
AGCTTGTCGCGATCCTGCTTGCCGCCGCCTTCGCCGGTGCGTCCCTGACGGCCGTCGCCGGAGAGAAAAAAGAGGCGAAGCCCACCGCCGAAGAATGCAAGAAGGACCCCAAGATGAAGGGTTGCGAGAAGAAGTAAGCTTTACCCGGTTCGACTCGAAAGGCGGGGGGCGACCCCCGCCTTTTTCATTGGCGCCGCCGCGCCGCTGCTAACATCGCCGCATGTGCGGCCGCTACGCGCTTCACGCCAGCCCCGAAGTCATCGCCCTGCAGTTCGGCCTTGCCGTGCCGCCGCCGCTCACGGCGCGCTACAACATCGCGCCGACGAGCGACGTGCTGATCGTGCGCGGGGAAGAGGGCGGGCCGGTCGCGACGACGGCGCACTGGGGCCTGATTCCGTCGTGGGCCAAGGATCCGGCGATCGGCAACCGCATGGCCAATGCCCGCGCCGAGACCGCGCACGAGAAGCCGTCGTTCCGCACGCCGTTCCGTTACCGCCGCTGCCTGATCCCGGCCAGCGGCTTCTACGAGTGGCGCGCCGCCGCGGGCGGGCGCGGCCCGAAGCAGCCGTTTTACATCCATCCGGCGGACGACGGCCTGTTCGGTTTCGCCGGCCTGTACGAGGTGTGGAAGGGCCCCGACGGCCCGGTCACGTCCTGCACCATCCTCACCATGGACGCCAACCCGCTGATGGCGCGCATCCACGATCGCATGCCGGTGATCGTCGCGCCGGAGCGCTATGGAGAATGGCTCGACCCGCAGGTCAAGGATCCCGCCGAGGCGCGGGCGCAGGTCGTGCCGTTTCCCGCCAAGCGCATGGCGGCGCACCCGGTGAGCACGCGCGTCAACCGCGCGTCGAACGAGGGCGCCGGGCTGATCGAGCCGCTGCCGGACGACGCCGTCGAGTGACGGCGGGGCCGGCCGGCGCCTCGCCGGCCGCGGCGGCCTCGCCGCAGACCCACTCGACGAACTCACGCACCTGCGGTTCCGCGCGGGTGCGCGAGCTCACCAGCAGAAAGTAACCGCGGTTCGAGTCGCTGCGCGCGCCGAGCGGCGCGACCAGCCGCCGCTCGCGCAGCAGGTCGCGCGTGAGCGGCTCGCGCCCGAGGGCGACGCCGTGCCCCGCCAGCGCCGCGGCGACGACCTGGTCGTAGTGGCTGAAGTGCAGGTGGCCCGCGGCCTGCAGGTTCGCCGCGCCGTGGGTTTCCAGCCACACCGGCCAGCAGAACGGCCAGCGGCGGTCGGGGTCGTCGTAGTGCAGCAGCACGTGGCGGGCGAGGTCCGCGGCGCGCCGGAGCGGCAGGCGCCGCGGGAGCTGCGGGCTGCACACCGGCACCACCTGCTCGACGAACAGGCGCACGGTGCCCTCCGGCACCTGCTCGGCGCGGCCGTAGCGGATCGCGACGTCGACGTCGCTGCGCTCCAGATCGACGATCCGGTTGTCGGCGGCGATGCGCACGTCGATCCCCGCATGGACTTCGCGCAGGCGCGGCAGCCGCGGCAGCAGCCACAGCGACGCGACGCCGACCGAGCAGGTGACGGTGACGCCGCGCGCCGCCGGCGTCGCGCGCACGCGCGCGATCGCCGCGTCGAGCTGGCCGAGCGCCGCCGCCGCCTCGCGATGCAGCGCCGCGCCCGCGTCGGTCAAGGCCACCTCGCGGGTGCGGCGCGTGAACAGCGCGACGCCGAGGCGCTCCTCCAGCGTCGCGATCTGGCGGCTCACGGCGGACTGGGTCAGGTGCAGCTCGTCAGCCGCGCGCGTGAAGCTCAGGTGGCGGGCGACGGCGTCGAAGCCGCGCAGCAGGTCGAGCGGGAAAGCGGGAGGTCGCCGGTTATTCATGCTCCATGCTCATCAAATGCATGCACAAAGATCGTTGGTCACGGACGGTCTGCTCCAAGCAATATGGTCCCCACGCGGCACCGCCGGCGCCGCCCAAACATGATTTGAGCGCATGAAAGGAGGTTAGCATGGAACTCGGCATCGTGACCGCTCCGTTGACGCTCGGACGCGGGCAGCTGATCGCGCTGCTGGATGCGGAAGGCGCGCGCATCGAGTGCCTTGAGGGCGAGCTGTGGATCACGCAGGACGCCGACGGCGCGGACTACCATCTCACCCGCGGCGAGGGTCTCACGGTGGCGCGGGGCGGGCTCACCCTGGCGCAGGCCACCTGCACGGGCACCCGCGTGGTGCTGAGCGCGCGGGCGGCCGAGGTGGGCGGCGCGCTGCGCACCTGGACGAGGGCGCTGGCGTGGCTCCGGCGCACCCGCCGCGGCCAGGCGGCCGCATCTGCGACGTGAGGTTGCGACGGCGCGGCGCCCGGCTGGAGGGCGTCGCGGCCATGCCCCGGCGATGGCCTTGTTCAGCCCCCCGACGGAGAACGTCATGCCGTATCTGTATGTGAGAGTCTCGGTCCCCGAATCCCGCGGGGCGGCGGAGCGCATCGCTGCCGCCCTGATGAAGCGCACGAGCGAAGTGCTCGGGAAGAAGCCCGAGCTCACGTCGATCGCGATCGAATTCGCTTCCGCCGAGCATTGGTTCGTCGGCGGGACGCGAGCAGGCGAGCAGGGCGCGGTCACTTTCTACCTCGACGTCAAGATTACCGACGGGACGAACACCAAGTCGCAGAAGGCCGACTACGTGAAGAGCGTGTTCGCCGATTTCGAATCGATGTTCGGTCCGATCCTCCCCGCGAGCTACATCGTCATCGACGACGTTCGCGCCGATTCGTGGGGCTATCAGGGTCGAACGCAGGAACACCGATTCATTCGGGCTCAAGCGCTATGAATACGCGAGCGCACAGCGCAGGACGCGCGGCCGACGTGGGCCGGGTCAGGGTCGTCAACATCGCTGCGGTTCCGCTCGCCGAGCAGGGGCACGGCGAGGCGTTCCTCGCGCGCCACGCGTCGCTGGGCCCGCTGCTCGGCGCGGTGATGATGGGCTGCCGGCTGACGGTGGTGCCGCCGGGCAAGCGCGCCTGGCCGCTGCACAGCCATCACGCCAACGAGGAGCTGTTCGTCGTGCTCGCCGGGCGCGGCGTCCTGCGGACGCCGGCCGGGTCGCGGCCGGTGGCGGCGGGCGACGTGATCCTGGCGCCGGCGGGCGGCCCGGAGACGGCGCACCAGCTTGTCAGCGACCCGGACGCGGAGCTGCGCTACCTGTGCGTGAGCACGATGGTGGCGCCGGACGTCGTGGAGTATCCCGACTCCGGCAAGGTGAGGGTGTTCTCCGGCACGGCCCCCGGCGGGGACCGGGGGCGACGCACGCTGGAGGCGGCATTCCGCGCCGCCGACGCGGTGGACTACTGGGACGGCGAAGGCTGAACGCGCTCAGTTGAGCTGGTCGTCCTTGTAGTACTTGGTGCCTTTGGCGGTGATCTCCGCCGCGAGGCCGGACTCGGTGACCTGGTACATCCACACGCCCGGCGCGACCGACACGGCGCCCTGGAACGCGGCGCCTTCCTTGTCCATCTTGGCCGCGGCGGTGGCCTGACCGCCGAACTCCCAGCCCGAATCGACGAAGTTGCGCAGGGCCTTCTCGTTCTCGAACACGAACACGACGCCGAACTTCTTGATGCCGAGACCGAGCCCGGCCTGCACCTCGACCATCTTCATGTACGTCTCTTTCCTGGTCTTGTGATCGACGGCGATGCCCTTGCCGGCGCCGCCGCCGGCAAAGAAGATCTTCATGCCGAAGTTGCTGAACACGGCGTGGCCGGCGGCGCCCTCGACGGCGCGCCTGGCGCTGGGCTGGGCCGAGTACAGGGTCGCCAGCACCTTGTCGGCGGCCGCGCGGACCTCGGCGCGGTCCTCCTTGACGCCGGCGGCGGCGTTCAGCGATACGGCGAGGGCGGCGAGGATCGAGATTTTGACGAGGGCGCGCATGGGAGTCTCCGTTGGCGGGCAATGGTATGCCGCCATTCTACTGCGCCGGGCGCTTCAGCGCTCCGGCAACGGGATGAACTCGTCGTCGCCGGGAACCGGCGCGAAGCGCTGCGCGCGCCAGTCCTCCTGCGCCTGCCGGATGCGCTCCTTCGCGCTGGCGACGAAGTTCCACCAGATGAAGCGTGGCCCGTCCATCGGCTCGCCGCCCAGCACCATCAGCCGCGAGGGCGCCTCCGCCGCGACCGTCACGTCGATGCCCGGCTTCAGCGTGAGCAGGCTCCCGGGCGCGAACGTTTCATTCGCGATGCGCACGCGGCCCGAGAGCAGGTATACGGCGCGCTCGTCGTGCTCCCGCGGCAGCGGCAGGCGGGCGCCCGCGGCCAGCTCGGCGTCGGCGTAGATCGTCTCCGAGAACACCGTCACCGGCGAGCGCCGCCCCCAGCCGCTGCCGGCGATCAGGGTGACCCGCATGTCATCGCCGTCGATGACGGGCAGCTCGCCGGCGCCGTAGTGCTCGAAGCGCGGCTCGGTTTCCTCACGCGGCTTCGGCAGCGCGAGCCAGGTCTGCAGGCCGAACAGCCGCGCGCCGCCCGCGCGCTGCTCCGGCGGCGTGCGCTCCGAGTGCGCGATGCCGCGCCCGGCGGTCATCCAGTTCACCTCGCCGGGGCGGATCGGCTGCACCGAGCCGAGGCTGTCGCGATGCAGGATCTCGCCTTCGATGAGCCAGGTCAGCGTGGACAGCCCGATGTGCGGGTGCGGCCGCACGTCCATGCCGGTGCCGGCGACGAATTCCGCCGGCCCCATCTGATCGACGAAGATGAACGGCCCCACCATCTGCCGCTGCGACGCGGGCAGCGCGCGGCGCACCTCGAACCCGCCGAGATCGCGAGCGCGCGGCACGACGACGGTGTCGACCGGATCGCAGGACCGGGGCGCGGTGCACTCGGGGTCGGCGGCGGCTTGCCAGCTCATGGAGGCCTCCTGTGTCGGTCGCGGGCGGATCACCGAATGGAGCCGCGCCGAGGTGATTTGGTTCCGCCCGCGGCGGCTACTGACTGCCGGTGGTCGCCATCCGCACCAGCTTGGCGACGAGCAGCAGCGGCGCCCATGCGTGCCAGACGAGGTCGAAGATGTCGATCGGCCGCCGGAGCGTTCCGGCCGCCAGCATCTTCAGCTTCTCCCACAGGTGCGGCTCGGGGAAGAAAGGCGCCAGCGCCAGCACGATGGCGACCGGCAGCAGGATGGAAAGCGGAATCTTGTCGAGCCAGGCCATGCCGGCAGTTTACCGTTTCGCTGCGTATGATGGCGGCAAACGCCCGCGCCGCCATGTCCGACCGCCACGCCCTCTACTTCGCCAATTTCCTGCGCGCGCTGGCGACCTCGATGCTGGGCGTGATGCTGGGACTGTACCTCGCGCGGCTCGCCTTCACGCCGGCCGAGATCGGCGCCGTGATCAGCGCCGGCCTGCTGGGCGCGGCGGCGGCCTCGCTCCTGACGATGCTCGCGGGCGACCGGCTCGGCCGGCGACGGCTGCTGCTCGCGTTCGGCACCCTCGCGGCGCTGGGCGGCCTCGGCGTCGCGCTCGGCTCGACCCTCGTCGTCGTCGGCGTCGCCGCGTTCGTCGGCATGGCCAACGGTATGGGCAAAGATCGCGGCGCGCAGCTGGTGCTGGAAACCGCGATGCTGCCCGCCACCGGCACCGACCGCGAGCGCACACGCAACTTCGCCTGGTACCACGTTCTGCAGGACAGCGGCCATGCGCTCGGCGGCCTGCTGGCCATCGTGCCCGACCTGCTGGAGCGCTACGCCGACCTGGGCGGCGCCGAGCCGTTCCGCTGGGCGATGGGCCTCTACGTGCTGCTCACCCTGGCTTCCGCCGCGTGCTATCTGCGCCTGTCGCCGGCGGTGGAGGTGGCCGAGCCCGCGCAGCCGCTCAAGCTCGCGCCGGAGAGCCGCCGCATCCTGTGGAAAATCTCGGCGCTGTTCGCGCTCGACAGCGTCTCCGGCGGCTTCTTCGGCGCCGCGCTGCTGGCGTACTTCTTCCACGAGCACTTCGGCGCCGGCGCCACCGCCATCGCGCTGCTGTTCGTCGGCGCGCGCGTCATGAACGCGCTCTCGCACCTGGGCGCGGCGTGGCTCGCGCAGCGCATCGGGCTGGTCAACACCATGGTATTCACGCACATTCCGTCCAGCCTGCTGCTGGTGACCATGGTTTTCATGCCCGACTTCGAGACCGCCGCGGTCCTGTTCCTGCTGCGCGAAGGGCTGGTGGAAATGGACGTGCCGACGCGGCAGTCGTACGTGATGGCGGTGGTGCGGCCGGAGGAGCGCACCTTCGCCTCGGCGCTCACTCATCTCGTGCGTGTCGGCGGCTGGGCGGCGGCGCCGTCGTTCGCCGGCGCGCTGATGCAGTTCGTCTCGCTCGCCTCGCCGATCTTCGTCGGCGCGGCGCTCAAGATCAGCTACGACGTGATGCTGTGGTTCGCCTTCCGCGGCATCAAGCCGCCGGAGGAGCGCGAGCGCTGACGCCGGCTCAGCCGGCGAGGTCCACCACCTCGACGCGGTGGCCGTTGGCGGTGAGGAAGCGGGTCAGGATCTTGTAGGTGTCGAGGTCGAACGCGGCCTCGGCGCGCAGCGCCGCGGCGTCGAACAGCTCCCAGTCGGCGCGCAGCGTGCCGAGGTAGCACCAGCGGTCCAGCACGTGCAGCTCCGCGCGCTCGCCGTTGGCGTTTTGCTCGCGCACGCCGACGCGGCCGCGGTACGGCCAGGCGCGGATCTTCAGCGGCGTGAGCGCGGCGGCGAGCCGCAGCGCGTGGGCGGGCAGCGGCTCCTTGCCGCAGCAGGCGCCGCGGCAGCGCTTGATCTGGTGGCTGAAGCACGGACCCTTGCCGCGTTCGAGCCCCAGCACGATGGGGCAGAGCTTCTGCTGCTCGGCGATCGCGCGCAGCGCCTTGACCGCGTCGGTCCGCGAGCGGAACAGGCCGTAGACGTGCGGCGTCGCCGCAAAGTCCGTTTCGCGGGCGTAGATCAGCTCGGGCTTCGCCGCCGGCGCGGCGGGGTCGAAACGCCACGCGCACAGCTCGCGCTGCGCCTTGAGCTGGCGGTTCAGCACCGGATTGAGCTCCTTCACCAGCCGCGCCTCCTGCATCAGCGCGCCCAGCTCGCCGGCGGTCTCGATCCACTCGACGTGCTCCACCTGCTGCGAGATCTTCAGATCCTTGGAAAGCCGGTGGTCGCCGGCGAAGTGCGCCATCACGCGCGAGCGCAGGCTCACGCTCTTGCCGACGTACAGCGGCACCCCGCCGGCGCCGTAGAACACGTACACGCCGGGCCCTTCCGGCAGCTCGTCGAGCAGGGTCGCGTTGAGGCCGGCGGGCAGCGACGGCGCCTTGAGCTGGCCGGCGATCGCGGCCTCGATCAGCGCCGGATCCTTTTCGGCATAAACGCGCTGGACGAACTCCCAAAGCACGCGCGCGTCGCCCAACGCCCGGTGCCGGTCCGCGCAGGCCAGCGCGTGCCGCTCGATCAGGCTGTCGAGATTGTGGCGCCGGTGCCCGGGATACAACTTGCGGGAGAGCTTGACCGTGCAGACCACGGGCGCCGCGTAGCGCCGGCCGAGGCGCCTGAACTCCTCGCGCAGGAAGCTGTAGTCGAAGCGGGCGTTGTGGGCGACGAACAGCCGCCCCTCCAGGCGTTCCATGAGGTCGGCCGCCAGCTCCGCGAAGGTCGGCGCGGTCGCCACCATGGCGTTGGTGATGCCCGTAAGTGCCTGGATCGCCGGCGGAATGCTGGCTTCCGGGTTGACCAGGGTGCTCCACTCGCCGACCAGGCGGCCGTGGTCCACCTCGACGATGCCGACCTCGGTGACGCGGTCCCAGGCGGCGTTGGCGCCGGTGGTTTCGAGATCGACGAAGACGACGGGACGGTCAAACATGGGGAATGGCTGATTTTACCCGACTCGCGGGCCCGGGCCGGGTCTCCGGAGACCCGCCGGGGCCTTTCGGGGGGGGCGAGCGCTGGCACGGTCCTTGCGGAATCCTTCCCGAGCGCGGCTTCGGCCGCGCAGCCCAAAAAAAGCCGTCAGGAGGCATCGGTGGAAATAGTCAGCGCCAGCTTGGGGCAAGCGCAAGCGTTGTGGGGTGGAAGCCTGGAGGCTTCCGGGGAGGGCCATATGATGGTCGTTTACAGCAGCGCGAATTACTACGTGGTGGAGTACCCCGTGCAGTGCGGCCTGGAGGTCATCGACCGCCAGACGCGCCGCGGCGTGTTCCTGACCGGGGAGATCGCGTCCACCCTGCGGGTGTCGATGGAGCATCTGCTCTCGGAGAACACCTCGCAGGAATACATGGACGAATTCCTCGGCGAGTTCGACGGCCTGCTGACGCAGCCCGTCGTCTGCCACTAGTCACCTTCTCCTCTGAAGCGTCCCGGGCCTTTTTGCCGCCGATCGTTGGTGGCGCCGGGACGGGGCGGGGCAAGCCGCAGCAGCCGCGCCGAATGGGCGTTCAGGTCCCTGAAGCCCCGCAGTAAATCCCCGAATCCGAGACCGTAGCGCGCGTCCAGCGCCGCCGCCCGGCGCTTGAGTTCCTCCCAGGCGATGGCGTCCGGACCCTCGCGCAGCGCGAACGCGATCACGTTGCTCCTGGGATCGGGCTGCGCCAGCACCACGCGCTCGTCGAACACCGCCTCCAGCGCCGTCAGGTGGGCGTCGAGCCGGCGGTCGTCCCCGAGGAAGTTGACCACCAGGACGCCGCCTGGCCGCAGGGCCCGGCGGGCCTCGGCGTAGAACGCCTCGCCCGCCAGCGCCGGGGTCGGGCAGCGGTCGTCGTAGGCGTCGAGCAGGATGACGTCCGCCGAGCCGGGATGGGCGGCAACGTACTGCGCGCCGTCGCCGAGTTCCACCCGCAGCCGCTCGTCGTCGGGCGGCAGGCCGAACATCAGGCGCGCGGCGGTGACCACTTCGGGCAGGATTTCCACGGCGACCGTGCGCGTCTCCGGCAGCCGCGCGTGGATGAAGGTCGCCAGCGAGCCGCCCCCGAGGCCGATCATGAGCACGTCCGCCGGCACCGGGCGGAACAGCAGGAAGCCCATCATCGCCCGCGTGTAGGCGAGCTCGAGACAATCGGGCGCGGCGACGCGCAGGGCGCTCTGCACGCGCTCCGAGCCGAGGTGGAGGGCGCGCACGCCGTCCTTCTCGCTTACCTGGACGCTGGGCGCATCGTCGCCCCACCAGCGGGAAAATCGGCCCATCGATCGGCGTCGCAATGTGCCGCCCGGCGTCAACGGCTCCTGCGGCCGCCGGGCACGGCGTTCAGCGCTTGGTTAAACTTTGCAAAGACAGTGTGAACAAACGTCGGCGCCGCCGCCTTGATCCGCCGCGGCGCGCGCCCAACATACCCATCAGGTGACCGGGGAGCAAGTGCCGATGCGCATCTTTCGAATTCTCGTCGCGGTGATGATCCTCGCCGGCGCCGCGCCGGCGAGCGCCGCGGCGCCGGCGGCGCAGCTCGCCGAGCAGGTGCCGACGCTGGCGCCGATGCTGGCGCGGGTGACGCCGTCGGTGGTGAACATCGCGGTGATTTCGCGCCGGCCCGAGATGGACAACCCGCTGCTGCAGGATCCGTTCTTCCGCCGCTTCTTCAACATCCCGGAGCAGCAGCGTCGGCCCCAGGTCAGCGCGGGCTCGGGCGTGATCATCGACGCCGGCAAGGGCTACGTCGTCACCAACCACCACGTGGTGAAGAACGCCGAGGAGATCCTGGTGCTGACCAAGGATCGCCAGCGGCTGCAGGCGAAGCTCGTCGGCAGCGACCCCGGCACCGACATCGCGCTGCTCAAGGTCGAGGGCGGCGAGAACCTGCAGGCCCTGCGCTTCGGCGACTCCGACGTGCTGGCGGTGGGCGATTACGTGGTCGCGATCGGCAACCCGTTCGGGCTCGGCCAGACGGTGACCTCCGGCATCGTCAGCGCGCTCGGCCGCGGAGGCATCAACGTCGAGGGCTACGAGGACTTCATCCAGACCGACGCCTCGATCAACCCCGGCAACTCGGGCGGCGCGCTGGTCAGCCTCAAGGGCGAGCTGGTGGGCATCAACACCGCCATCCTCTCGCCGCAGGGCGGCAACATCGGCATCGGGTTCGCGGTGCCCAGCAACATGGCGCGCAAGGTGATGGACCAGCTGATCCGCTTCGGCGAGGTGCGGCGCGGCCGCCTTGGCATCACGGCGCAGGACGTGACGCCCGACCTGGCGAAAGCGCTCGGCCTCAAGGAAGCGGACGGCGCGGTGGTGGTGGACGTGGTGGCGCAGTCGCCGGCGGAGACCGCCGGCATCCGCCAGCGCGACGTGGTCGTCGCCATCGACGGCAAGCCGGTGCGCGGCTCGGCGGACGTGCGCAACAAGCTGGCGCTGGTGCCGGTGGGCGAGGAAGTCGTGCTGGACGTGCTGCGCGACGGCCAGCCGCGGCAGCTGCGGGCACGCATCGGCGAGGTGGCGCCCGCGGGCGGCCAGGGCGCGACGCTGGCCGCGTTGCCGGGCGCGCGCCTGACCGACGTCGAGCGCCGCGGCCGCGGCCAAGGCGTAGGCGTGGTGGCGGTGGAGCAGGGCAGCGCGGCGTGGAACTACGGTTTGCGCCAGGGCGACATCATCGTCGCGGTCAATCAGCAGCGCGTCGCCGGAGTCAAGGCCCTGCAGCAGGTGCTCGCCGCCGCTTCGCGGACGCTCCAGTTCACCGTGGTGCGCGGCGACTACGTGCTCAACCTGATCGCGCGGCGGTAGGCAGGCCGCGACGGGGACCGGCGTTCAGGCTTTCGCCGCGTCGTCCGCCGGCTTTTCGAGCGGCGAGGATTCGCCGCCCTCGACCGGCTCGGGCAGCGGATAGTAGTAGTAGCCGCGCACGGGGACGCGTGCCTCGCGGTAGCGGCGCTGCTCTTCGAAATCGACCGGCTTGTCCCACCAGCGGGCACGCGCGCGCCGCTGGTCCTCGGCGATATCGGGATTTTTGCTGATCAGCTCGCGGATGAATTTGGTGACGTCGGATTCGTAGCCGGCCATGTTGCTTTCCTTCTGCCGGCGCAATTTTACACCGCCGGCGCTGCACGGCGGGGCCGGCTTTGCGAGGTTGACGCAAACGGGCGCCTGGGCCAAATTGGCCCGTGACGGCCGTGGCGCCGTCGGTGCCCTGCCGACTCGGCGGGCCGCTCGGGTTCTCCCGAGGCGCCGCCAACCCGCAGACCTGCCGGGAGAAACGATGATTTTCTGCATCAGAGCGACGCGGAACCTTGCCCGGATCGCAGCCGTGGCGGTGGGGGCGCTGGCGCTTGCCGCGCCGGCCGCCGCCGGGGAGCGCTTCATCGTGCCGCGGCCCGACGGCTGGAAGATGGTCCTGCAGGCGCGCGAGAAAGGCTTGACCCGTACGCAGCTAGTGCCCAATTCGCAAACCTTGGAGGAGTGGACCGATATGGTTACGTCCCAAACTCTGCCGAGGTTTGTGGGCATCTCTGTGGAGGAGTATCTCGCTCGAATCACACAGGCCGCGAAACAGGTCTGTACAGAGCTCGTGCATACGCCGATAGTCTCCGCGGAAACGAACGGTTATCCCGCCGCGTCGATGGGTCAGTTTTGCACGCGCTACGCGCAGACGGGTTTAGGAGAGGTGACCGTCTTTAAGGTGATCCAGGGCCGTGAAATGCTCTATGTGGTGCACCGGTCTTGGCGCATGCCGCCGTTCCAGGCCGGCACGCAGCCGGTGCCCAGGGCCGACTTCGACGCCTGGGTAAAGTACCTCGACACCGTCATCGTCTGCGATCCGGCCGACAGCGCGCGCCCCTGCCCGAACTGACGCGCTAGCCGCCCGCCGCCAGCGGCTCCAGCCCGAGCTTCGACGGCACGGCCTTGTCCTTGGCCTCCACCGTTTCCGCCTTGCCCGCCGCCACGCGCTTGGGGTCGAGGCCCGCCTTCACCGTCAGCGCCTCGACCAGCGCCGTCTGGCGGCTCTCCGCCAGTGCCTGCAGCTGCGCATCGGGCTTCGGCGCCGTCTCCACGAGGTGGGCGAACAGCGCGGTGTAGAACTCGCGGTCCTCGCTCGCCTGCCCGATGAGCGCCAGCGCCGGATTGACGCGGTTCGCCTTGCGCCCGGCTTTCTGCTCGAACGCGGCCTGGAACTCCGCCATCGCCTTGTCGCCGCCGCGCTCGGTCAGCAGCGCCTCCAGCGCGCGCTGGGTCTTGGCGTTGTCGAACGCGACCGGGCCCGGGTCCTCGCCGGGGGCGAGCTTCACGCCCAGCTTCTGCGCCAGCGCGAGGCGCACGTTGCGCTCCTTGATCGCGGGGCCGTCCACGGCCGGGTCGACGCCGCCGTTCGCCACCACCTTGAGCTGCGGCCGCTTGGCCAGCGCATCCGCGACCTTGTTCAGCTTCTCTCGCTCCGGCGGCGACAGCTCCGCGCGGCCCGGCTGGAACAGGATCGTGCCGAGGTTCTCGGCGTCGCCGCCCAGCGCCGCGCCGAGCGCGCGAAACGGCGCCGTCACGATCTTGGTGATGACGTTGACGATCGCCTGCCAGACGACGTGGCCGTAGCTGAACTCCGGATTGTCGATGTCGCCGCTCACCGGCACGGCGATGTCGATCTTGCCCTCGCTGTCGGTGAGCAGCGCCACCGCGAGGTCGAGCGGCAGGCTGGCCGCATCCGGACTTTCCACCTTCTCACCGAGGGTGAACTCTTCCAGCACCACCTTGTTCTCGCCCAGCATCCGGCTGTCCTCGATCTTGTACTGCAGGTCGAGGAAGAGCTTGCCGGAGGCGATCTTGCGCCCGGCGAAGGTGGCGGTGTAGGGCGAGAGCGGGCTCATCGCGACGTTGCGGAAGACGACGCCGATGTCGGTGAACCGCTTCGGCGCGAACGGCGCGAGGCTGCCGTCGACGGCGGCCTCGCCGAACTCGCCGACGCGGCCTTCGAACTCGAGCGAGGCGCGGCTCGCCGGATCGGAGGAAATGCCGGTCGCCGCGCCCTTGAACTCCTGCACCCGGGTCGTGAACGGCAGCACCAGGCTCAGGTCGGAGAAATCCACGGTGGCGTTCTCGACGCGCACGCGCTCGACGGCGATCGGGAAGGGAGCCGCCTTGTCCTCCTGCGCGGGCCGCGCCGGCGTTTCCGCAGCGGCCGCGGCATCCTCGCGCTTCAGCACCTTGCCGAGATTCACGCTGCGGTCCTCGAAGACGACGATCTTGGCGCCCGGCTCCTGCAGCCGCACCTCCTCGATCGCCAACCGGTCCGGCCCGAGGCGGAAGTCGATGCCGTTGGCGGACAGCGCCTTCCAGGCGAGAAAGCGCTCGCCCGTGTCCGCTTCGTTCAGGCGCAGGTTGCCGACGGCGACCGCGCCCGTCGCGCGAATGGCGGGCGCGCTCTGGCCGGCGCGGTAGGTGACCTTGGTCGTGCCCGAGACGTCGCCCGAGTCCAGCTTCAGCGTGGTGTATCGCGACACCAGCGGCGCCAGCGGCGCCAGCGTCACGCGCGCGAGCTTCACCTGCGCGTCCGCGGACTCGCCGGTGAGCGCGGCGGTGGCGGTGGCGCTGACGCTGCCGCCCTGCTTGACCTGCAGCTTGGCGTCGACCTTGACCGGCGTTTTGCCGTCGTTCACCACGTCCTTGACCGTGACGCCGACCTCCTGCAGGTCGTAGCGCACCGGCGGCTCGGTGCCTTCATCGACGAGCCCCACCTGGAAGCTGGACAGCGCCAGCTCGTCGAGTGCGAATCTCCAGGGACGTCCCTCCGCCGCGGCGGACTCGCCGGCCTCCTTCAACTCCCGCCGCACCTTGCCCCGGTCGCCGGCGCCGAGCACCGTAACGATGCGGATCGAGCCGTCCGCAGCGCGCTTGAGCTCGAGCGCGCCGCCCGTCACGGCGACGCGCGCCAGCCGCGCTTCGCGCTCCGCCAGCGTGAGCTGCCCGCCCTCGGCGGCGACGCTCTGGATCGTCATTAGCGACGCCCCGCTCTCGGCTTCGCTCCACGCGATGTCGCCGAGGTTTGCAGCCAGGTTCTCGACGACGACCTTCGGCGACGCGCCGCCGGTTTCCGCGGTGGCGGCGAGCGATACTCCGCTCGATCCGGCCGTGACGCGGATCGGCACGGCGCGGCTCGCGTCGCGGTAATCCAGCGCGACGTTGTCGAGCTTGAACGACTCGACGCGCACTTTCCACGGCGCGCTTGCCGCCTCCGGCGCGGACTCCGCCGCCGCCGGGGCGGCGGCGGGCGTCGCTTTCACGAGCGTGGCCCAGTTGACGGTGCCGTCCGCCGCCACGCTGGCCGCCGCGCGTCCGTCGCGAATCGTGAGCTCCGGCACCGCCAGCTCGCGCGCAGCGAGGTCGAAGCGCGCGCCCGGCACTTCGATCGCGGCGAGCTCGATGATCGGCGCGGCGCCGCCTTCCTCGGTGAGCGCAAGCGCCTGTACCGACACCTTGATCGGATCGGCAGTCAGGGTGGTCACGCCCGTGGCGTAACCGAACCGGTAGGTGACGGCGACGTCCACCGTGCCCGCCGGCTCGGCGAGTCGCAAGCGGTCCTGCACGAACTTCCACGCGGTCGCCGGCTTGAAGCCGTCGATGCGGAGTGTGCCGCTGGAGGCGACGGGCTGCAGCGACACCTCGCCCTGCCAGGCGACGGTGCCGCCGCCGGGCAGCTGCGCCGAGACCTCGTAGGGGCCGCGCCGGTCCGGCAGCGTGGAAATGTTCTTGAGCTCGAGATCGATGGGCTCCACCACCGCGGTGGCGTGCGTCGGATTGGATCTGTCCGTGAAGCTGACCTTGCCTGCGGCGACGGCGGCATTCTGAATCACCAGCCGCGGCGGCGGCCCCTCGTCGGCCGGCTCGTTGGGGTCGGGCGGAGGCAGCGCATCCAGCACCTTCGCCAGGTTGAGGCGGTTGTCCTCGCCGACGACGAGATCGACCGACGGCTGCTCGATGCGGATCTCGGCGAACGTCCACGCCCAGCGAAACAGGCTCGCGAGCTCGAAGTCGACGAACAGGCGCTGGAAGCCGGCGATGCCGGCGCCATCGGCCTCGCGGAACGCGAAGTCCTTCGCCTCGAGCCGGAACAGGAACGGGTTGAAGCGCACCTCGCCGATCGTCGCCTGCCGCTGGAACTGCTCGGCGGCGATCTTGGGGACGTAATGCCGCACCAGCGCCGGCACCACGACGAAGCCGACCAGCGTGTACACCATCAGCGCGGCGACGCCGCCCAACAGCCAGCCGCTCAGATACCAGGGCTGCTTGGCGGACGGGGTTTTGCTCGTGTCGGGTTCCGGCATCGGGTTCCGCTGTCGGTGGACGCTCGCGATCAGGAGGTTAGTAACGGCCGGATTCGTAGCCCGAGGTGACGAAGGGCGGGCTCCGCCAGACCAGCGATTCGAGCATGATCAGTTCCTCGTCGGTGTGGTTGATGACCGGCGCCTTGACGATGAGCGCCGTCCCCGCGCGTCCAGCACCCTTCGCGTATATGTAGCGCGGCTGATCGTGATGCGTGGTCCGCACCACCTCCGTCGCGGCCGGGTCGTCGATCGAGCCGAGCCGGACCTCGCCGTAGCACGTGCAGATGTAGCTCTTCTGCGCGTCGGCCTCGACGTAGAGGCCGGTTCCGCGAATGCCGGCCGTGGCGGTGGACGTGACCACCTGCCTGCGGCCCTTGCCAAATACGGACAGCAACTTGCCGGTCAAGATCCGCAGGCCGCTGATGAGGAGGTTGTCGCCCTGCAATTCGAGGCGGCTGCCGGACCGAAGCAGGAAGGCGTCCTCGCCGATGACGAACACAGCCTGCCCGTCGCGGCCCGTCTCGAGCACGTCGCCCGCACGGATGATCTGGCCGACGGCGGCGGGTTTGCCATTCACGCGCACGTCGCCTTGCAGCCGGACGATGCCCTTGCCGCCCGGCAGCGAACCCGCCGCCAGCACCTCGCGGATCATCATCGGCAGCGCCGCCAAAGCGATGCCGGCACCGGCCAGCGCAGCAAGCACACGGCGGCGCGGGCGCGACAGGGACGGGCCTTGGCTCATATGGCAGGCATCCTTGAGAAATGGGGCTGAAACGGCCCGGCCGGACCAGCCCGAATTGTGGCCCAACGCCCGCGGCGGGCGCAACGCGACGACGCGGGCGGCCTTGACCTGCATCAAGCCCCGCGGCCGGCCTTGCCCCTACATTGCGGGCAGATGGGGCCGCCGTGCGGCTTCCGCCGTCGCATTCGTCCGCAAGAGGAGCATGACCATGTACGAGAAGATCCTGGTTCCCATCGACAGCAGCGAAGTCGCGCACCGCGCGCTCGACGAAGCCATCCGCCTGGGCAAGGCCATGAACTCGCAGCTGCGGGTGGTCCACGCCGTCAACGCCCACTTCTTCCGCTTCGACGAGCTGGAGGACGTGGTGGACGTCAAGGAAGTGGAGCAGAAGCTGAAGGGCGCCGGCGAGGCGGTGCTGGCGAAGGCGGCGCAGAAGGCGGCGGCCGCGGGCCTCAAGGCCGAGACCGGCCTGCTCAACGCCCAGGGCGAGCGGGTGGCGAAGGTGATGGAGGACGAGGCCGAGCGCTGGGGCGCGACGCTGATCGTCATCGGCACCCACGGCCGCACCGGCTTCAACTACATGATCATGGGCAGCGTGGTGGAGGAACTGCTGCGGCTGGCGAAGATGCCCATGCTGATCATCCACGGCGACTGAGGCCCGGCGCCGGAACCGACCGCCGGGCGTTGGTGACTACTCGTGTAGGAGCGGACGAGTCTCGTTTCCGTGCGGGCACCGGAGCATGGCGGCGGGGCTCGTGGGACTTCTCGCCCTGAAGGAGATGCCCAATGCGCCCGATATGCATGCGACGCATCGCCGTTTTCGCTGCGTTTCTGGCCGCCTCGCCGGTGGCCCACGCCGACAGCATTTACCGCTGGATCAGTTCGCAAGGCGTGATCACGTACGGAAACCAGCCGCCGCCGGACGCGCAGGACCTGACCTTGCTGTTCGGCGACGACGATCGCGTCCGCGACACCCGGCGTACCGCGCCTGGCACTGCGCAGCGTAGCGAGACGCCGATCGCCGGGAAGGAGGTACCGGCCGCTGGCCGTATCGTACGCTCGGTCGACGAAGCGACCGTGGCGCGTTCGGCAAGGTCCATCGATGCGCGCACACGATGCGAGGGCCAGCCGGGGGAGGATTGCGCGGAACCCAACCGCGACACGGACGAAGGAACCCGGAGCAGGTGACCGCCGCGCGCCGGGAATCCGGGTCACGCGTCGAGCAGGACTGCGATGAGCCCGCGCGACGCTTGATCGACCCAAGCGGCGCACAAAGCGCTCGACGCTGGGGCACAGGTTCCGCACCGCTTTCGCTTCGCGCGCAAACAAAAAGCCCCGCCGCAGCGGGGCCTTCCGTAAGCGAGCGCAGACGGATCAGTAATCCATGCCGCCAGCAGAGGGAGCTCCAGTAGCGAGGCTGGCGCCCGGCCGAGCGCCTCAGAGCTCCACGCGGTCGACCGCCCAGTCGATGCCGGCGATGTCGGGCATTTCGCGCCCGTCGTCCTTGCCGATCTCCGCCTGGATGGCCGCGTCGAGCTTCGCGTTCAGCGTCAGGAGCAGCTTCTCGTCAGCGCCCGCTCCGGCGGCGAGGTTGCGCATCTCCTCCGGATCCTTGGCGAGGTCGAACAGCTCGACGTCGTTCCAGCGGCGTATCTCATCGAGCGTCTTCGGCCGGTTGCGTTCGATTGGCGAGAAGTAGCGCGTATATTTGTAGCGGCCGTCGAACACGGTCCGCAGGCTGCCGCGCTTCCTCAGATCGGGCTTGAAGCCGCTCTCCTTGATGGCGGACTTCGTGTCCTTGCCGGCAACCGCGCCACCGGCGATCACCCGCATCAGCTCGGCGTCGGTCTGGGCGAGCCCGCTGAACGTGAACAGGATCGACTCGCGGACGGCATGGATGCCCGCGCCGCCGGGGTTGGCGAGCGCGGGCCCAATGTCCCGCCCCGGAAGATCGCGCCCCGCGGCGTCACCCATGCGCGCGCGGTCCATCCCCGCCAGCGAGAGCAGCGACGGCGCGACGTCGATGTGGCCGGTCAGCGCCCGGCACTCCTGGCCGCCGCGCACGTCGGGATGCACCAGCAGGAGCGGCAGGTGCGTGCACTCCTCGTAGGCGAACGCGCCCTTGCCGCGCAAGCCGTGAGCGCCGCCCATCTCGCCGTGGTCCGAGGTGTAGACGACGATGGTCCGCTCGGCGAGGGCGAGGGCGTCGAGCTCGTTCAGCACCGCGAGGAGCTGCGCGTCGACGGCCCGCAGGCAGTTGAGGTAGTAGTCGCTGAAGCGCTGCCAACGCGCCTCCTCCTGGGGAACGTGCCCGAGCGTGTAACCCCAGGCGCGATCGAACTCGGCGTGCGCCGCGGGGCGGCCCGGCTCGTCGAGCGGCTGGCGCAGGCTCGCCGGCAGCGCGGCATGCCATTTGCGGGCGTAGTCCGGGTGCGGCGGCGCGAAGGTCGGCTGCATCATCAACCGCCCCGTGTCCTGCACCGGCCTGCCGGGAACGTCGGTGTTGAAGTACATGATGTCGTGCGGGTTCACCAGGCTCACGAAAAGCGCCCAAGGCTTGCCCTCGTCCGAGAGCGGCCGGCCCTTGTTCCGGAGCCAGGACACCGCGCTGCCCGCGATGAGATGGTCGAAACGGTAGCCGCCCAGGGCGTGCGCCAGCACGTCGCCCGGCCACGCGAAGTCGGCGAAGCCGTAGGACTCCATCTCGGAGGTGAACAGGCGATCGGGATCGGGGCTGTCGAACGCGGCGTTCAGGTGCCACTTGCCCTTGTAGGCGGTGTAGTAGCC
>DATIUV010000200.1:0-4102 GCA_035466595.1 Pelomicrobium sp. | reverse complement strand
TAGGCGTAGACGACCGGGATGCGCGTATCGATCGCGGGCCACGGGTGGTGAAGGCGCACGACCGGATCGCCGATCCGATCGTCGTCGGTCTGCGTGTCCACGATCCAGACGGGCGCGAACGCCGCCAGCAGCGCGCGGGCGCCGGTTCAGTGGGCGAGGTCGGCTTCCCCGCATTCCCGCAGGATCTCCGCTCGAACGGCATCGCGCAATCTTATCGTTGCCGCCCAGCTCGAGCCGGTGGGCCGCACGGTGTCGCCGACGACGATGCTGATCGCGCCCGGGCGCGGCAGTATGTCATTACCACGCAATATCGCGCGCGCGCCGCGGATCGTCACCGGCACTACCGGCACGCCGACTCTCGCCGCGACGGCGAAACCGCCGGCTCGGAACGGCTTCAGACCCGACTGCCGGTCGAAGGTGCCCTCGGGGAAGAAGATGACCGTGTGCCCGGCTGCGAGCGCCGCGCTGAACTGCGCGACGTCGTCCGTGCCGCGGCGCGGGTCGACGCGGTCGACGAAGGCCGCGCCGAAGCCGGT
The DNA here is from genome assembly GCA_035466595.1 of Pelomicrobium sp. Taxonomy (GTDB): domain Bacteria; phylum Pseudomonadota; class Gammaproteobacteria; order Burkholderiales; family UBA6910; genus DATIUV01. The sequence continues at coordinate 3,566 of DATIUV010000200.1, read as the reverse complement.
GAGGAACCAGCGCGGCAGCCAGTGCGAGACGAACTCGCGCTTGGCGGCGAACATGTGCGCGTGCGAGCCGGGCAGCACCGCGGCCAACGCGATGCCGTCCAGGTAGCTCGTGTGGTTCGCCGCGAGGACGCACGCGCCCCGCGGCAGCTTGTCGATGCCCCGCGCGCGCAGCGAAATCCCCGCGAGCGCGAAGAAGAACCGCGCCATGACGCGCGTGAACGGGCGCGCCAGCGCGGGGCGCTGCATTGCCGAGACGACGGCCCACGTCGGCGGCGCGAGCAGCGCGAAGCACGCGAGCATCCAGCCGCCGCGGGCTGTCGCCCACGCGGCGGATGCGCGCCGCCGCAGCTCGGGCCAGCTCGCGCGCCACGCAAGCCGGGTGACTTGCCACCACACCGGCGCCGGGCGGCGCGCGGTGCCGCGACGCTCGTAGAACTCGCGGCTCGCGGCGCGGCGGATCTTGCCGCTCGAGGTCTTGAGCACGGTATGCGGGGGAGCGAGCACGATCTCGTCGACCGGCATGCCGATCACCGCCGTCGCCGCCTCGGCGATGCGCCGCTCGAGCGCCGAGCGCCTTTCGGCGTCGGTCTCGCGCGTTTCCGCGAGGACGATGATGCGCTCGTTGCCCGAGCCTTCCTCCTTGGCTCCGAACACCGCGACGCAGCCTTTGCGCACGCCCTCGATGTCGCCGACGGCCTGCTCGAGATCGTACGGATAGATGTTGCGGCCGCCGCGGATGATCACGTCCTTGGCGCGGCCGGTGAGGTAGATCTCGCCGCCCACCAGGTAGGCATAGTCGCCGGTGTCGAGCCAGTCGCCGGCAAGGAGCTTCTTCGTCGCTTCGGGATTGCGGTAGTAGCCGCGCGTCGCCGACGGCCCCTTGAAGTGCAGGCGCCCCTGCTCACGGTCCCCGAGCTCGCGGCCGGCCGCGTCGACCACCCGGATCTCGTGGCCTTCGATCGGCAGCCCGCAGCCGACGAAGCGCAGCGCCTCGCGCTCGTTCTCGCCCGCCGGCTCGGCGCGCCCGCTCTTCATGAACGGCTCGCGCTTCACGCGGTCGATCGCAGGTTCGCGGCCCGGCGGCGGAAACGCGAGCCCAACCGAGCATTCGGCCAGCCCGAACACCGGGGCGATCGCCGCGGGCTTCAGCCCATAGCGCCGGAAGCGGTCGCGAAAGGCCGCGAGCGTGTCGGGGCTCACCGGCTCGGCGCCGTTGAAGGCGTAGCGCCACGACGAGAGGTCGACGCCCTCGATGTCGCGCTCGTCGATCTTGCGCACCGCAAGTTCGTAGGCGAAGTTCGGCGCCGCGGACAGCGTGCCGCGGTGGCGGTGGATCGCCCAAAGCCAGCGGTGCGGGCGCGAAAGGAACGCGAGCGGCGACATGATCGCCGTCGGAAAGCCGAAGTAGAGCGCTCCCATCCACGCGCCGATCAGCCCCATGTCGTGGTAGAGCGGCAGCCAGCTCACGAACACGTCGTCGGGCGTCGCCCGCACCGCGCGCCCCATCGCGCGGATGTTCGCGAGCAGGTTGGCGTGGGTGAGGATCACGCCCTTGGGCGCGCCGGTCGAGCCCGAGGTGTACTGCAGGAACGCGATGTCGTCGGTCGCGACGCGTGGGCGCAGGTAGAAGTCGCGCCCCGGCTTGAAGTCGGCCGGTGTCAGCACCGCCGCGAGCGTGACGACGCGCGAGGTCAGCAGTAGTGCTACGGTCTTCGCTTCGGGTACCGTGATGAGCATCGCGACCTGGGCGTTGGTGAGGATCCCGACATGGCGCTGCATGTGGTCCTCGAGGTGCGACAGCCGCAGGGGCGGGTAGATCGGCACCGGCACGCCGCCTGCGAGCAAGATGCCGAGGAAGCTGAAGAAGTAGTCCTTGCCGGTGGGGAGCATGATCGCCACCGTCTGCCCCGGCTCGAGCCCGCGCTCGGCGAGCGTCGCCGCCACCGCCCGCGCGCCTTCGGCAAGCGCGGCGTAGGTCAGGTCCTCGGCGGCGTCGTCCTGGCCGTAGAGGTGGATGTGCAGGCGCTGCGCGTGCCGCTTGAGGTGCCAGTCGACCACCTCGGGCAGCGTTGCGGCGTAATCCGGGTACTCGGCCGCCCCGCCGGCGCTGAGTGCGCGTACCTCGTGGTCGGCCGGCGCGGCGGGGCCGCGCGCCGCGAGTGCGGCGCGCAGCAGCTCGCGCGGCGTCTCGGCGTCGACCAGCGCATTCTCGGGCAGGCTCACGCCGAATTCGCGCTCGGCGCGCAGCAGCAGTTCGACCTTGCCCAGGCTGTCGATGCCGAGGTCGCGGTCGAGGCGGCCGTCGAGCGTCACGTTGACGCTGCGCCCGGCGCGTGACTCGCGCAGGAAGCTCTCTATCAATGCGATGAGCCGCGCGGCGGCCTCGTCCGGCTGCATCGCCGGCCCTGGCGGGCCGCTCTGCTTCGGGTCACGGATACTCATCGGCGACCGGTGGCGGTCCTTGGTGCGCGACGGAGTCGCTGCGGTGCGACGCCTCGTGCTCCTCGAAGCTGCGCCAGAAGGTGACGATCAGGGCCTCCCGGTCCGTGAGCGGGCTTGCGAGCGCCTGGCCCGTGGTGGAGCCCTCGTTGGAAGCCATGCCGACGTTCAGCATGACGAAGCCGCCGACGAAGCCGGTGTCGGAGTGATAGGTCTTGACGGTCTCGCACAGCCTGGCGACGCGTTCCTCCGGGTCGTCCACGGTGTACTCGGGCTTCAAGATCACGCGGTTGACGGTGACCACGCCGTCGGACGGAAAGCCGGGGATGAATCCGCTCATCGGGTTTGCCTCCTGACGGTTGATCCTCGCGACAGACCGGCGGCGCCGCCCAAGGTTCCGTCAGGGCGCCGGCGCGAACGAGCGCTCGAACAGGTACGGATCGTCGAAGTGCCGCCGGCCGACGAACGCCGTGGCATGCCGGCCGCGCGCGCGCATGGCGCCGGGCTCTGGCACGCCCATGGGCCAGAAGAAGGCGCGCTCGGGGCGCTCGCTGCCGGGGACGATGCCATCGCCGGGCCGAAACAGCCCGCGATGGCCGCCCTCCGCGAGCGGGATCGCGCGCAGCCGGTCGTAATCATCGAGCCGGTAGGCGATGGCGCTCCCGGCGGCGTCGATGGCGACGACGCGTTGCACGTAATGGGTGACGCTTTCGACGCGCAATGCGTAGCGCTCGCCCGCGCCGAGCGGCGGCAGCCGCTGCGGCACGAAGGCCTCTTCGACCCACTCGCCGGCTCGCTCGCGCGGCGCGAGCCGCGCCGACGGGTAGAACAGGTGGTAGCAGCCGCAGTTATGCATCGCGTCTGCGATCAGCACGGTGCCGTCGTTGGCGAGCGTCAGGCGCCAGGTGATGCCGTCGATGGGCCCGCCCAGCAGGTCGGTCTGTCCCTGGCGCGGCCGCGCCGGAAACCAGTTGACGTAATTGAGCTGCAGCAGCGTGTCGCCGCCGAAGCGCGCGTGCGAGAGGTAGGCGTAGACGACCGGGATGCGCGTATCGATCGCGGGCCACGGGTGGTGAAGGCGCACGACCGGATCGCCGATCCGATCGTCGTCGGTCTGCGTGTCCACG
>DATIUV010000199.1:0-11928 GCA_035466595.1 Pelomicrobium sp. | reverse complement strand
CGTTGATGAAATACGCGAGGCGGCCGTTCTGCCGGCGCATGCTGACGATGTCGCCGTACGCGTCGCGGACCTGCGTCAACGTGACGAGCGTTTCCGGATCGATACCCAGGTGGACCTGATCCGACGGCCCCGGCGGCCTGCGAACTGCTGAGCGGCTATCAATCATCGAACGGGAGACGGCCTCCGGCCAGTCGGAAAGCAGGCGCATTCTACATTGACCGGCGCGCGACCGATACTGCAAACTGGCGGCGCCCGGTTTCCGGAAAGCCCTTTGAACGAGCAGAAACCCGTCGATTTCGATTCCGTCGAATCGCGCCGCAGCAGCGCGTCGATGCGCCGTATGACGCCTGCACGGCGGCTGTACTACTTCCTCGGACTGCCGCTGTTACGGCTCATCAACTGGTCGTTGCTGAAGAGCTACCGTTTCCAGCCCCTCATCGGTGCCGAACATGCCGAGGCACTGCTGCAGTCGCACACGGTGTCCGCGCCGTGTTACTGGCACCAGCACCACGTCGTCTGTTCGGCCTACATGCGCAGCTGGCTGCGGCGCGGCTACAAGCTGTGCTTCCTCATATCCGGCTCGGTCGATGGCGACGTGCCGGAGCGCATTGCGCGTTCCTGGGGTGCGCAAGTCATCCGCGGTTCTGCGAACCAGAGCGGCGCGCTCGCGCTGCGCGACCAGCAGCGCATGCTGAAGTCGGGTTTCTCGATCGTCACCACCGCCGACGGTCCGCGCGGGCCGAAGTACGAATTCAAGTCGGGCACGATGCTGATGGCCAGGATCGCCGGCGTGCCGATCGTGCCGATCGCCTGCGCGGCCGACCGCGCCTGGTACCTCAATCGCTGGGACGACTTCATGATCCCGAAGCCGTTCGCGCGCGTCGTCGTCGCCGTCGGCGAGCCGTACCTCGTCTCGCGGGAGGTCAAACTCGACGAAATGGAGCCGCATCGGCTGAACGTTCAGCGTAGAGTCATGTCCCTGATGGAACAATGCGAACAGGCATTGCACAACGACCGGGGTAACGCTGCTTGAACACCACGCCAACCAGACGACGACTGCTGCAAATCGCCCTCGCCTGCCTCGCGGCACTGGCCGCCCCGCAGGTACCGGCCGAGCAGGCCCTGACGCCGTATTCCGCCGAGTACAGGGTCAGTATCAGCGTGCTCAGCGGCCAGCTCACGGCAGAACTGCGGCCCCGCGCCGACGGTTACGAGGCCACCCACGTCATCGAGCCGCGGGGGCTCGCGGGCATGCTCAGGAGCGGGCGGATCAGCGAACAGTCGCGCTTCGCGGCGCAGGCCGATGGCGTCCGGGCCAGCTGGTACCGATCCGAAGACTCGCTGTCGAGCGACCCGACACGCGCCGAGGTGACGTTCGACTGGTTCGCGAGCGAGGTGTCCGGTAGCGTCAACGACGCCGCCGTTCGCATCCCGTTCGACGGCGTCATCCACGACCGCGTCGCCATCCAGTACCAGCTCATGCACGACCTGCTGAATGGCGGTCCGGACGAGCGCTACGTCCTGTTCGATATCGACGAGTTCAAGACCCTCGTCGTCAGCAACGTCGGCGAGCGCCGGGTCAGCACGCCGGCGGGCGACTTCACCGCGGTCGGCATCCAGCACCAGGCGGAGAATTCATCGCGCGTCACGACGTTGTGGTGCGTGAAAGATCTCGGCTACCTGCCCGTCGTCATCGAGCAGCACCGCAACGGCAAGCTGCGGATGCGCGCCGAGCTCAGGCGTTACTCCGAACTGACGGGCTGACTTCAGGCTGGCGAGCGGCGTCGGCGCCGCCCACCTTAATCCAGGCGATCGTAAGCCTGTTGCAGCGCCAGCACGGTCTCCTTGCGAAAGGTGACCGTGACCGTGCGGACGAGCACGTCGCCGCCGGCTTCGAGCGCATAGGTCTCTTCCAGCAATGCGCCCTCGGTGTCCAGCGTCTGGATGACGTACCTGCCGTCGACCCAGCCGGACGCGCGATCCGCCTCGATCGGGCCCACGCTGACGAGACGGTGTTCCCGGAAGCGATACTCCTCGACGACCGAGCGGTCGAAGCTCACGAACAGCGCGTAAGGCGTCTGGCTGATCTTGAGCCGCTCGCCGGTTCGCAGGAACACGAAGACGGAGGGCCCGTCGGCGCCGCGCGGCCCGCCGTTCGAGCGGTACTGCGCGCTGCGAATTCGTTTGTCCGCCGCGGCCGCGCCGTCCTGCAGTTTCCAGCGCCCCTCGAGACTCACCCCGGCCGGGATCACGTCGCCGACGGGCGCCAGCTGCGGCGGCCCCGACCCGGCGCAGGCCGGGAGCAGCAACAGCAGGAACGTGACTATGCCGGCGACTCTCGCCATCGGGCACCGCTACCTCGCTAGTGACCGGAGGCAAAATACACAAAATTCCGTGACTTAGACAGGGCTGGCTGTCACGGCCCGGCGCCCGGCAGGTCGCGGTCAACCGTTCGCCGCGCCATGCGTTGAAACAGAAGACGCCGCAAACCCCGGCCAGCAATCATGAACCGTTGCAATGCAAGGAGTATCCCCATGAGGCACGAACCCCCCACCCGCTTCCTCGCCGTCGCTCTTTCGACCGCCCTGCTGACGCTGCCACTGGCGCTCCCGGCGCAGTCTTTTTCCGAGTTCCACGACATGAGCCCGGAACAAAAGCGCGCCTACCTGGACAGCCTTTCGGAGCAGGAGCGCCAGGCGAAGCGAGAGCAATGGCGCGCCGAGCGCGACGCGATGAGCGACGAAGAACGGGCCGCGATGCACGCCGAGCGCATCGCTCGCCGTGAGGAAATGCGCGCCCGCAGGAACGAACTCTCCGATGAAGAAAAGCAGGCCCGGCGCGAAGCGATGCGCGCGCACCGCGAGGAGCGGCAGGCGATGTGGGACTCGATGAGCCCGGAAGAACGCGCGGCCCTGCGTGAGCAACGCGGCGGCCGTCACCACGGCGGCCGGGGCAAGGAATGATGCCAGCGACGGACTAGCGCTCGGGCAGCGGCATGGCGTCGTCCTCGCCGGGCACGGCAGCGAAGCGCTGCTCGCGCCAGTCCGTTTTCGCCCTCTCGATGCGCTCGCGCGAACTGCTGACGAAGTTCCACCAGATGTAGCGCTTGCCGTCGAGCGCGTCGCCGCCCGCGAACATGATCCTGGCCGCGGATTCCGCGGTCACGGTGCCGCTTGCGCCCGCCGCCAGCACGGCCAGCACGCCCGCGCCGACGCGTTGCCCGCCGATGGCAACGCTGCCTTCCACGACGTAGACCGCCAGCTCCTCGGCCGGCGGAATGGCTACCGACTGCCCGGGCTCGAGAACCGCCTCGACGTACAGCGTCTCGCTGTGCGTCCTGACCGGTGACGAGAGGCCGTACGCCGAGCCGAGCACGACGCGAAGCGTCGCTCCGCCGATATTGACCGCGGGGATGTCCCCGGCGGCATAGTGCTCGAAGCACGGCTCGATCTCTTCCGCAGCGGCCGGCAGCGCGACCCAGGTCTGCAGGCCGTGCAGGCGCTGGCCGCTCGCGCGCACGTCTGCCGTGACCTTCTCCGAGTGCACGATACCGCGGCCCGCCGTCATCCAGTTGACGGCGCCGGGACGGATCGGCTGCACGTAGCCCAGGCTGTCGCGATGCAGGATCTCGCCCTCGAACAGGTAAGTAATCGTCGCCAGCCCGATGTGCGGATGCGCGCGCACGTTGACGCCGGTACCGGGCGGAAACGTCGCCGGTCCAATGTGATCGAAAAAGATGAACGGCCCGACCCGCTGGCGGCGCCGGTCGGGCAGCGTCCGGCGCACGGTGAATTCGCCGAGGTCACGGGTCTTCGGTTCGATGAGCAGGTCGATCACGTTTTCTCCTGGCATTGGGCTTCCCAGGTCAGTTGCCGACCGCTGCGGCCAGCGCGCGCGCGAAATTGCCGCTCCGCGTCACGCGAATGGTGTCGAGCGCGAGCCACTCGCGCAAGGCCTGCAATTCGCCGGCGAGGGCATCCGCGCATTCCCCGGCCGCAACGCCGGGTTCCTCGTGCACCGCGAGGACCAGCAATCGGCCCTGCCTGCGGTCGGCTTTCAGGTCGACCCGCGCGACGATGCGCTCGCCGAGCCGGAACGGCAGCACGTAGTAGCCCCACTTGCGCCTGGCCGCGGGCACGTAGATCTCGATGCGGTAGTGAAAGCCGAACAGTCGCTCCGCGCGCGGCCGGTACCAGACGACCGGATCGAACGGCGACAGCAGCGACGCGCCCTCGATGGCACGGGGCAGCTGCGCGGCGGCCGACAGGTAGGCCGGCTCGGGCCAGTTCTCGACGGCGACGCGCGACAGCGCGCCCGCCTCGACCAGTTCGTCGATGCGCGGCGCGGCTTCCCGGGGCGACATCCGGAAGTAATCGGCCAGGTCCTGCAGCGTTGCAACGCCGAGCGCCTGCGACGCCCGCCGCAGCATCTCGCGATCGGCGCTCTGCCGGTCCACCGCCGCGTCGAGGTGCCGGCGCGGGATGAGGCGCTCGGGCAGGTCGTAAACGCGCTGGAAATTGCCCAGCCGGCGGGCCACGGCCAGGTCGCCGCGCGCGAAATGGTACTCCAGCGCCCAGCGCGGCACCGAGCGATGCCAGTCGCCGGGCCGGCGCTTCGGTCCCGGCACCGGCGGCAGGTCGGCCGAGGTCAGCGCACCGTCGCGCTGCACCTGTTCCAGCACCCGATCGAGGTAGCGCGCGCGATTGCGGATCCTGCGCAACGGGTTGTTTTTGGACGGTTCCCAGGCCGCGCGGCGGTGCGCCAGCAGCGGCCAGGCGTCGCCCGGTACGATGGACGCCTCGTGCGCCCATTGCTCGGTGAAGTCGCCGCTGCCGTAGACGAAGCGGTCGAAACGTTCGCGGTCGAAGGCGCCCAGCCGCGACCACAGGATGAGGTAGTGCGCGGGCACCAGGACGTTGACGAAATCGAGTTGCAGCACCCTGAGCGCCTGCAGCGCGCGGCGGAAGTGGCGCGCATCGGGCGCGGCCGCCGGGCGGTCGCGGTGCAGGTCCTGCGCGGCGAGCGCGATGCGGCGCGCCTCGCCCGCGGCAAGCCGGACTCGCCGCTTCATTCTCCGCCGACGGCGCGCAGCCCCGCGGCGATCTCACCGGCCGTCACGGCGAAACGCGCGCCCACCGCGACCCGGTAGTCGCGCGAATGCACCGTGTCGAGCAGCCGCCACTCGGCCGCGCACGCGTCGCTCGTGACCTCGAGGCGCACCCAGCCGCGGTGGTGGGTATCCATGTAGCGCACGGCCGGGTTGACCGACATCGTCGCCTCGCGGAGCGCCCCGGGCTCGCGCAGGGGCAGGTATTCGTCGAATCCCGGCGACGACACCGCCGGCGGCATGATCTCCACCGTCACGGGCTCCCCGGCGCCGTGCCGGTGCACGTTGCTGGCCATCGACGTATGCAGGTCGCCGCTCAGAACCACCGGGTTGCGGGCGAAGTCCTGCAGGTCGGCCAGCAACGCCTCGCGCGCGTGCGGGTAGCCGTTCCAGGTGTCCAGCACCATCGGCGGATTGCCCTGGCTCAGGGCGACGTAATGATCCAGTTGCTCGCGCGGCAGCAGCGACGGCCGCTCGAGATCGAGCAGCGGGCCGAGCTCCGGCGCGAGCACCGGCGCCAGCATGACCTGCTGCGCGATGACCTGCCAGGTCGTGTCCGTGTCGGCCGCGAGTGTGCGCCTGAGCCAGCGTTCCTGGCGGCGGCCCAGCAGCCGCCGTTCCGGGTCGGCGAGCGCCGCCGCCACGGATTCCCGGGTGACGGCCTCCCCGACGTCGGGCTGGCGGTCGCGGCCGTAAAGGCGCGTATCGAGCATGATCAGCGACATGAGGTCGCCGTAGCGAAAACGGCGGAAGATGCGGGTATCGGCACCGTCCGGCGCGCCGCGCAGCGGCATCCACTCGAAGTACGCGCGCAGCGCGGCGTCGCGGCGCCCGGCCCAGCGTCCTTCGTCGTCCTGGTGGTTCTGCGCCCCGCCGCGCCAGGCGTCGTTCGCGATCTCGTGGTCGTCCCACACCGCGATCAGCGGATGCCGCACGTGCATTGCGATCGAGTCCGCATCGGCCTTGTACTGCGCGTGGCGCCGCCGGTAGCCGTCGAGGGTCGTCACCTCGTGCGCCGGCTCGGGGATCCGGCCGAGCCGTTCCGCATGCTCGGTGGCGTATTCGCCCATGCCGTACTCGTAGAGGTAATCACCGAGGTGAATGACGGCGTCCAGGTCGTCCTCGAGCGCGATGTCGCGGTACACGTTGAAATAGCCCGCGGGATGGTTCGAGCAGCTCACCACCGCGAAACGCGCGCTCGCCACGGCGCCCTCGGGCAACGTGCGCGTGCGGCCGACGGGCGAGTGCACGCCATCGATCTCGAAGCGGTAGTGGTACGAGGTCCCGGGCGCCAGGCCGCGCACGTCCGCCTTGACCGTGTAGTCCGACCCCGCGTCCGTCCGGGCGATACCGTGGCGCACGACCTGCTTCATCTCCGCGTCGCGCGCCAAGAGCCAGCGCACCGGCAGCGAGCCGCCGCCCGCGCCGCTCACGCGCGTCCACAGGACGATGCCGTCGCCGAGGGGGTCGCCGCTGGCAACCCCGTGGTCGAATCGCAGCGTCCCGGCCGCCCGGGCCGGAGCGGCACGCAGGCCGGCCAGCGACGCGACGAGGGCGGCGACAATCGAACGCAGGAAATTTCGCCTCAGCACGTGACCTCCCGGCTGCTCGGTTAGAATCGCAAGACACGGCATCATACCGGGGACCCGGAATGAATCCAGCAATCGGCAAGTGCACCCTGCTCCTCGTGCTCCTGTGCCTCGCCGCAGTGAGCCGGGGCGCGGAACTGCCGGCCGTCGATGGCACCTGGCTGAGCGGCGACGGCGACGGCTGGATCGAGATCACGCGGGTAGGCGACGGCCTCAGCGGGGTCGTCAGGGGCTCTCCGAACAGCGCCGACGACCGCCCCGACACGGACGCGAAGAACCCCGACCCGGCGCTGCGCAGCCGGCCGCTCACCGGCCTGGAACTGTTCGAGGGCTTCTCCTGGGACGGCGACGGCCGCTGGACGGGCGGCACGATCTACGACCCCAACAGCGGCAGGACCTACCGCTGCATCATCACCTGGGTGGACGACAACACGCTCAACGTGCGCGGCTACGTGGGCGTGCCGATGCTGGGGCGCACCGAGACCTGGACGCGCGTGCCCGACGTAGGCGGCTAGTTAGTCGTCGCCGATGATGGCGTCCGCCTCGATTTCCACCAGCATCCGCGGGTCGATCAGGCGCGACACCTCCACCATGGACGTCGCCGGCATCACGTCGCCGAAGGCCTCCTGGTGGGCGCGGCCGGCATCGGCCCAGCGGCCGATGTCCGTCACGAACAGGCGGGTCCGTACGACGTCGGACAGGCGGCCCCCGGCCCGTTCCAGCGTGGCCGCTATGACCTCGATGCACTGCCGCGCCTGCGCGTACATGTCGCCCTCGCCGACCAGTTGCCCGTCCGCGTCGATGGCCGCCGAGCCCGACACGGCGATGAACCGCCCCACCCGGACGGCCCGCGAATAGCCCACCGTCGCTTCCCACGGTGCGCCCGAGTGCAGGTTGCTGCGCTTGAATTCGGTCATGTCACAATTCCAGAAATTACTTTATTTATCCAATATTACTTCTTGATTTAAAATGCTTTTATCACGTTCACAGCCGACCCGGTGAAGGGCCGCCAGCGACGCCGCGACGTAAAGCGCCGTGCCGGCCCAGAGCCACGCCGCCGGCACGGCCAGCGGCCCCGAGAGCACGATGCCGAGTACCCCGGCGGGCACCACAGCCAGCAGCCTGGCGCGCTCCAGGCGCGCGGCCTGCGGCCGGCCCTCGTTGAGGAGCCCCAGCGTGTACAGCAGCGCCCACAGCAGGATGCAGGGCAGCAGCACGGCCATCGCGCCCGATTGCGCGAACAGCACGGCGATGCCGAGGGTCGCCGCGACCGCGACGCCGAACTGCGCCAGCACGTAGCGCGTCACGGCACGCGGCAGCGCCGGATCGAACTTCTCGAACACCGCGAGCTCGGCATTGCGCCGGGGGAAGCGCTGCGCCACGTCGGCCGGCCGCCAGCCCGTGCGGCGCAACCAGACGCCCAGCTTGTCGCGCCAGCGGCGCGTATGGCGCGCGTCGAACAGCAGGTAATCGTAGACCTGCAGGTTGGCCCAGAACGGGTTCCAGCTGGCCAGCGGCTTGCGCACGCCGAAGACCACGGGGTCGTCGTCGCGTTCGTCCTCGAAAGTGCCGAACAGCCGGTCCCAGAGGATCAGCATGCCGCCGTAGTTCTTGTCGATGTAACGCTCGTTCTGCGCGTGGTGCACGCGGTGGTTCGACGGCGTCACGAGGATGCGGTCCAGCACGCCCATGCGGCGGATCAGCTGCGTATGCACCCAGAACTGGTAGATGAGGTTGACCGCGTTGACGGCGACGAGGACCTCGAGCGGAAAACCGATCACGAACAGCGGCAGGTAGAAGATCCAGCCGAAGATGAAACCGGTGCTCGTCTGCCGCAGCGCCGTCGACAGGTTGTAGTCCTCGCTCTGGTGGTGCACGGCATGCGCGGCCCAGAGCACCGAGATCTCGTGACTGAAGCGGTGGAACCAGTAGTAGCAGAAGTCCCAGGCGAGGGCCGCCGTGATCCAGAGCGCGATGCCCCGCGGCGAGGCGTCGAACCAGGCCAGCGGCATGTCGACGATCGCGAAATGCTCGAGCACGAAGCCCCACGCAATGAGCGGCACGAGCTTCGTGAAATAGCCGAACGTGGTGCTGAGCGTGCCGGCGCTCAGGCTGTTGATGGCATCGTTGGCACGGTACAGCCCCGTGCCGCGGCGGCGGTCTATCGCCAACTCCCCGAGCAGCGCCAGCAGGAAGAACGGCACGGCCATTGCGATCAGGTCCATGCGCGGATTGTAACCGCTCCCGATGTGCTGGCACGGCTGATTTTACGGTAAGCTCGCCGCCTCGAAGCAACGGGACCCGACGCATGATCAACCCCGCCGAACTCGACGTGCTGCGCGCCGCGCTGCAAAAACTCGAAGCGGGTTTCGCGGACCTGCCGCGTTTCACGCCGGCATTCGACGCCGATGCGGTCGCGGACGTTATCGGCCAGGTTGCCGGGCGCATGCAGGACAACTATCCCTACTACCACCCGCTGTACGCCGGGCAGATGCTGAAGCCGCCGCACCCCGTCGCGCGCATCGCGTACGCGCTGTCGTTGTGGGTCAACCCGAACAACCACGCGCTCGACGGCGGCCGCGCCAGCTCGGCGATGGAGAAAGAGTGCATCGCCGAGCTGGGCCGCATGTTCGGCTGGGAAACGCCGCTCGGCCACCTCGCGGGCGGCGGCACGATGGCCAATCTCGAGGCCCTGTGGATCGCTGGCCGCTTGCACCCGGGGAAACGCATCGTCGCCTCCGCGCAGGCGCACTACACGCACGGCCGCATCTGCGAAGTCCTCGGCATCCCGTTCTCGGCCGTGCAATGCACGCCGGCGGGGTCCATGGATCTCGCTCACCTGGACGAACTCCTCGCCCAGGGCGACGTCGGCGCCGTCGTGGCGACGATGGGCACCACCGGTTGCGGTGACGTCGATCCCCTGCCCGAAATCCTCGAGCGCGCCGGGCGCGCGGGCGCCCGGGTCCACGCCGACGCAGCCTACGGCGGCTACTTCACGCTGGCCAGCACACTCGGCGCACAGGCGCGCGCCGCGTTCGACGCCCTCGGCGGCGCCGATTCGATCGTAGTCGATCCGCACAAGCACGGCCTGCAGCCCTACGGCTGCGGCTGCGTGCTGTTGCGCGACCCGGCCGACGGCCGCTTCTACAAGCACGACTCGCCGTACACCTACTTCAGCTCCGGGGAGCTGCATCTCGGCGAGATCAGCCTCGAGTGCTCGCGCCCGGGCGCCGCGGCCGTCGCGCTTTGGGCGACGCACCGGCTGCTGCCGCCCGCCAGGGACGGCGCCTTTGCCCGCGATCTCGATCGCTGCCTGGCGGCCGCGCGCGACTTCTGGTCGCGGCTCGAGGCGAGCCCGTCGTTCCGGCCGCTGATGCAGCCGCAACTCGATATCGTCGTGTACGCGGTCGACGCGCCCGATACCGGGACGGCGTCCGCGCGCGCGAAGCAGCTCTTCCGGCTGGCGGCCGAAGACAACCTGCATCTCGCGCTGATCGAACTGCCCGCCGCGATGCTGCAGGCCCGTGCACCGCAGATCCGTACCACCACGGACACGGTCACCTGCCTGCGGTCGGTGCTGATGAAGCCCGAGCACGGCGAATGGCTCGAGCGGATCATGGCGATCCTCGAGAGCGGCGTCAGGCGCCTTGCAGCGGCGCCAGCGCGCGGGTGACGATGAAACCCAGGTAGAAGCAGGCGAAGCCACCCAGCATCGTCAAGGCCATGTAGGAGAACGAAGCGAACAGCTCGCCCCGCTGCAGCATGGTATGCAGCTCCATGACGAGCGCGGACAGCGTCGTGAAACTGCCGCAGAAGCCCACCGCGAACAGCAGGCGGTACTGGTCCGGGATCACGCCGGCTTCGTTGAACCAGGAAGACGCCGCGACGAGGTACGCGATAACCCCCATCACGAGGCAGCCGAGGAGATTCGCAGCGAGCGTACCCCAGGGGAACGGCGTATCCCGTTGCATGAAGACATTCAGTGCGAAGCGCGCCATCGCGCCGAGTGCGCCGCCGGTCGCGACGAACACGTAGGACAGCAGCACCGTCTTCAAGGCGATTCCCGCCAGTTGCCGGTAACGCGCGCGCGTGCCGCCTCGTACTCGGCCTCGATGCGCAGTACGAGTTCCCGGGTCGGCAGGATGTCGTCGATGCTGCCCACGCCCTGGCCCGCCCCCCAGATGTCGCGCCAGGCTTTGGCGTCCGATTTGGCCGAACTGGCGAAATCCATCGCGGACCTGTCCACGTCGGGCAGGTTGTCCGGGTCGAGGCCCGCGTTCTCGATGCTGCCTCTCAGGTAGCTGCCGTGCACGCCGGTGAAGACCGGCGTGTAGACGATGTCGGCCGACTTGCTCGACACGATCATCTGCTTGTAGGCGGCGGAGGCGTTCGCCTCGTGGGTGGCGATGAAACGCGTGCCGATGTAAGCGAGATCGGCGCCCATCGCCTGCGCCGCGAGTATATCGCCGCCGCTCGACATCGCGCCGGAGAGGATCACGACGCCGTCGAAATCGCGGCGGATCTCCTTTACCAGCGCGAACGGGCTCAGCGGCCCCGCGTGTCCGCCGGCGCCGGCGCACACGGCGATGATGCCGTCCACGCCCTGCTCCATCGCCTTGTGGGCGTGGCGCAGGCTGATGACGTCGTGAAACACGAGGCCGCCGTAACCGTGCACCGCCGCGACGACGTCGCCGGGCGGCCGCAGGCTGGTGATGACGATCGGCACCTCGTGGCGCACGCAGGTTTCCATGTCGGCCATGAGGCGGGTGTTGCTGCCGTGCACGATCTGGTTCACGGCGAACGGTGCGACCGGGGCACCGGGATTGGCCTGTGCGAACGCCGCGATCCGCGCCTTGATGTCAACGATCCAGTCTTCGAGGTGTTCCTGCGGGCGGGCATTCAGCGCCGGGAACGAGCCGACGATGCCCGCCGTGCACTGCGCCACGACCAGGTCGGGCACCGAGACGATGAACATCGGTGCGCCGATGAGCGGGATGCGCAGGTTGCGGGCGAGGATGTCGGGTAGCGCCACGGCCTGCGGGTTATTGCACGGGCGTGTCGATCGACAGTGCTATCGAACCGTTCTCCGCCGGCTTCACGATGACGCTGCCGAACCAGTCGCCCGGCTGGCTGACGGGCTGCCCGGACAGCGACACTCTCGCGACCAGCTCGAATTCATCGAACCCGGACAGCGCGCGGCCGGCAACCATCGATTCCCGGTCACCGAGCTGC
>DATIUV010000198.1:0-9111 GCA_035466595.1 Pelomicrobium sp. | reverse complement strand
GACATCCTGACCGAGTACCTGCAGTTCGGCGGCCGCCCCGCGTTCACGGCGCGGCTCGCGCTGGCGGCGACGCTCGCCGCCAGCTACGGCATCTACGGCCCCGCCTTCGAGCTCTCCGAGAACGCCCCGCGCGAACCCGGCAGCGAGGAGTACCTCGACTCGGAGAAGTACCAGATCCGCGAGTGGGACCTCGAGCGCGAGGACAGCCTGCGCGTTCTCATCGCGCACATGAACCGGATCCGCCATGAGAACCCGGCGCTGCAGTCGGACTGGAGCCTCGCGTTCCACCCGATCGACAACGAGAACCTCATCGCCTACAGCAAGCAGGTCGACGACCCGCCCAACGCGCTGGTGACCGTCGTGAACCTCGACGCCTACCACGCCCAGAGCGGCTGGCTCGAGCTCGACCTGGAAGCCTTCGGGCTCGAGCCGGGGCGGCCCTACCAGATGCACGAGCTGCTCTCGGGCGCGCGCTACCTGTGGCACGGGCCGCGCAACTTCGTGCAGCTGGCGCCCGGCGTGGCCCACGTCTTCCGCGTGCGGCGGCGCGTGCGCACCGAGCGCGACTTCGACTATTTCATGTAGCCCCCGAAGAACCGGACAACGACAACGGCCATGGATCAACCGACGACTCCGGCGGCATCGCCCCAGGCCCTGACCTGGGCCGCCGACCCGCTCTGGTACCAGGACGCCATCATCTACGAGCTGCACGTGAAGGCGTTCCTGGATTCCAACAACGACGGCATCGGCGACTTCGCGGGCTTGGCCGCGAAGCTCGATTACGTGCAGGACCTCGGCGTGAACACGATCTGGCTGCTGCCGTTCTACCCGAGCCCGCTGCGCGACGACGGCTACGACATCGCCGACTACCACGGCGTGCACCCCGACTACGGCAAGCTGGCCGACTTCCGCCAGTTCGTGCGCGAGGCCCACCGCCGCGGCCTCAAGGTGATCACCGAGCTGGTAGTCAACCACACCTCCGACCAGCACCCCTGGTTCCAGGCCGCGCGCCGCGCGGAGCGCGGCTCGTCCAAGCGCGACTTCTACGTCTGGAGCGACACGGTCAAGAAGTACGAGGGCACGCGCATCATCTTCACCGACACCGAGATTTCCAACTGGGCCTGGGACGACGTCGCCCGCTCCTATTACTGGCACCGCTTCTTCAGCCACCAGCCCGACCTCAACTTCGACAACCCCAAGGTGCTGAAGGCGGTGGTGCGCGTGATGCGCTACTGGATGGACATGGGCGTCGACGGCATGCGCCTGGACGCCATCCCGTATCTGAAGGAGCGCGAGGGCACCAACAACGAGAACCTGCCCGAGACCCACGCGGTGCTCAAGCGCATCCGCGCCGCGGTGGACGCCCATTACCGCAACCGCATGCTGCTGGCCGAGGCCAACCAGTGGCCGGAGGACGTGCGCGAGTACTTCGGCCAGGGCGACGAGTGCCACATGGCCTACCACTTCCCGCTGATGCCGCGTCTGTTCATGGCCATCGCCCAGGAGGACCGGCTGCCGGTCGTGGAGATCATGGCGCAGACGCCCGAGATCCCGGCCAACTGCCAATGGGCGATCTTCCTGCGCAACCACGACGAGCTCACGCTGGAAATGGTGACGGACAAGGAGCGCGACTACATGTACCGCATGTACGCCGCCGATCCGCGCATGCGCGTCAACGTCGGCATCCGCCGCCGCCTCGCGCCGCTGATGGACAACGACCGGCGCAAGATCGAGCTCATCACCTGCCTGCTGATGACGATGCCGGGCTCGCCGATCCTCTACTACGGCGACGAGATCGGCATGGGCGACAACATCTTCCTCGGCGATCGCAACGGCGTGCGCACGCCGATGCAGTGGAGCCCCGACCGCAACGGCGGCTTCTCGCGCGCCGACCCGCAGCGCCTCTACCTGCCGCCGATCATGGACCCGGTCTACGGCTACCAGGCGGTCAACGTCGAAGCGCAGGCGCGCAACCCCTCGTCGCTGCTCAACTGGACGCGGCGCCTGATCCAGGTCCGCAAGTCCACGCAGGCGTTCGGCCGCGGCAGCCTCAAGTTCCTCGACCCCGGCAACCGCAAGATCCTCGCCTACGTGCGCGAGTACGAAGCGGAAGCGGTGCTGTGCGTGGCCAACCTGTCGCGCAACCCGCAGGCGGTCGAGCTCGACCTGTCGCGCTTCGAGGGCCGCGTACCGGTGGAGCAGACCGGCAACATCTCCTTCCCGCCGGTCGGGCGACTGCCCTACCTGCTGACGCTGCCCGCCTACGGCTTCCTCAGCTTTGCGCTCTCCGCCGACGCGCCGGTGCCGCAGTGGCACGAGGAGAAGCTGCCGCACAAGGAGCTGCCGGTACTGGTGCTGCTGGAGGGGTTCCGCACGTTCTTCCAGCAGGCCGGCGGCGCGCGCGAGGTGCACCGGCTGATGGCCTCGCGCACGCGCGAGCAGCTGCAGCGCGAGGTGCTGCTGCCCTACATGTCGACCAAGCGCTGGTTCGCCGCCAAGGGCCACGACGTCCGGCGCATCGAGCTGGCCGAGGAAGGCGAGTGGACCACCGACGACGGCAGCTGGCTGCTGGCGTTCCTCGACGTCGAGTGCGAGGACATCCCGCTGCAGCAGTACTTCCTGCCGCTGGCGGTGGCCTGGGAGGCGAAGGGCTACGACCCGATACATGACTTCGGCGCCTGGACGCTGGCGAAGGTGCGGCAGAAGGAGAAGATGGGCATCCTCTACGGCGCCTTCGGCGACCCGGCGTTCTGTCGCGCGCTGGCGAAGGCCATGGGCGAGGGGCGCGAGGTCCACTTCAACCACGGCCGCCTCAAGTTCACCAGCACGCGCGCGTTCGCCGAGCACTCGGCGTCGATTGCCGAGACCGTGCACCATCCGTCGATGGACCAGAGCAACACCGGGGTTTTCTTCGGCACCAAGCTCTACCTCAAGGGCTACCGGCGCCTGCAGGTGGGCGTCAATCCCGAGCTCGAGGTGGGCCGCTTCCTGACCGACGCCAGCCCGTTCCCCAACATCGCGCCGGTGCTGGGCGCCGTGGAGTACCTTTCCGCCGACGGTCGCGTGATCACGCTGGCGCTGCTGCAGCAGTTCATCGAGAACCAGGGCAGCTTCTGGTCCCACACCCAGGACTACCTGGAGCGCCTCACGCACGGCATCTTCGCCGGCGCCGAGACGCCGGCGTCGCCCGAGCAGGCGACGGAGAACCCGCACGGCTACTACGAGGAGCTGGCCACGACGCTCGGCCGGCGGGTGGGCGAGATGCACCGCGCCTTCGCCAGAGTGACCGGCGACCCGGCGTTCGATCCCGAGCCGGTGACCGACGCCGACGTCGACGCCTGGACGGCGCGCGTCAAGGCGGACGTGGTGGCGACGCTGGACGCGCTCGAGCAGCGCCACGCGGCGCTCGACGAGTCGGCCTCGGAGCCCGCCCACGCGCTGCTGGCCGCGCGCATCGAGCTGATTGACTGGATCGACCGCATCGACCTCAAGGGCATCGAGGCCGCCAAGACCCGCTACCACGGCGACCTGCACCTGGGCCAGGTGCTGCTCAAGGCCAACGACTTCATCATCATCGATTTCGAGGGCGAGCCGGCGCGGCCCCTCGAAGAGCGCCGCGCGAAGCACTCGGCGCTGCGCGACGTCGCCGGCATGCTGCGCTCGTTCGACTACGCCGCCGCCACGGCACTGAAGGCGCGCGCGCACCAGCCGCCGGAAAAGGCGGCGCAGCTGGCGGAGGCCATCGGCGAGTGGAAGCGCTCGGCCACCGCCGCCTTCCTCGACGGCTACGGCAAGGCCGCCGGCGACTGCGCGTCGCTGCCGCGCGACGCGGCCGACCGCAACCGCCTGCTGAACCTGTTCCTGCTGGAGAAGGCGCTCTACGAGCTGCGCTACGAGCTGGACAACCGGCCGCAGTGGCTGGTGATCCCGATCCGCGGCCTGCTGGACCTGCTGCAGACGAAAGACTGACCGTCGCATCCGCGGCCACGGAACATCCGTGCCCTCGCGGCGTTCGTATCTACTGACCCGATACGCACGCCCGCGAGGACGCCCATGGATGAATCCGTGCACGCCGCTGCCGCCGGTCCCCTGGCGCCCGAGGAGCTGAACGCGCTGGACGCCTACTGGCGGGCGGCCAACTACCTGTCCGTCGGCCAGATTTTCCTGCTCGACAACCCGCTGCTGCGCGAGCCGCTCGAGGCCGAGCACGTGAAGCCGCGCCTGCTCGGGCACTTCGGCACGACGCCCGGCCTCAATCTCGTCTACGCGCACTGCAACCGGATCGTGAAGCGCTACGGGCTCGACCTGCTGTTCGTCACCGGCCCCGGCCACGGCGGCCCGGCGCTCTCCGCCAACACCTGGCTCGAGGGCACCTACAGCGACTTCCACCCCGATGTCAGCCGCGACGCCGGCGGCATGCAGCGGCTGTTCAAGCAGTTCTCGTTTCCGGGCGGCATCGGCAGCCACGTGACGCCGCAGATCCCCGGCTCGATCCACGAGGGCGGCGAGCTGGGCTACTCGCTCGCGCACGCCTTCGGCGCCGCGTTCGACAATCCCGACCTGCTGGTGGCGTGCGTGGTCGGCGACGGCGAGGCGGAGACCGGCCCGCTCGCCACGGCCTGGCACGGCAACAAGTTCCTGAACCCGGCGCGGGACGGCGCGGTGCTGCCGATCCTGCACCTGAACGGCTACAAGATCGCCAACCCCGCGCTGCTCGCGCGCATCGGCCGCGCCGAGCTGGAAAGCCTGCTGCGCGGCTACGGCTACGCGCCGCGCTTCGTCTCCGGCGACGAGCCGGAGCGGGTGCACCAGCAGCTCGCCGCCGCCCTCGACGCGACCGTCGAGGAGATCCGCGCGATCCAGCACGAGGCGCGCTCGGGCAAGGCGCCGGCGCGGCCGCGCTGGCCGCTGATCGTGCTGGAGACGCCGAAGGGCTGGACCGGCCCGGCGGAGGTGGACGGGAAAAAGGTGGAGGGCTTCTGGCGTTCGCACCAAGTGCCGTTCTCCGACGCGCGCGACAACCCGGAGCACCGCGCGCTGGTCGAGCGCTGGTTGAAGAGCTATCGCCCGCACGAGCTTTTCGACGACGATGGCCGGCCGCGGCCCGAATTGCTGGCGCTGGTGCCGGACTCGCGCAGGCGCATCGGCGCCAGCGTCCACGCCAACGGCGGGCTGCTGCGCGACCTGCGCCTGCCGGATTACCCCGACTACGCCGCCGACGTGCCCGCGCCGGGCGAAGCGAAGGGCGAGGCGACGCGGGTGCTGGGACGCTTCCTGCGCGACGTCATGACGCTGAATCGCGACAGCGCCAACTTCCGGCTGTTCGGCCCCGACGAGGTCAATTCCAACCGCCTCGGCGCCGCGGTCGAGGCGTTCGGCCGCGCCTGGATGGCGGAGACGCTGCCCTACGACGAGGGCCTCTCGCCCGACGGCCGCGTCATGGAGATCCTCTCCGAGCACACCTGCCAGGGCTGGCTCGAGGGCTACCTGCTCACCGGCCGCCACGGCCTGTTCACGAGCTACGAGGCGTTCATCCACATCGTCGATTCGATGTTCAACCAGCACGCCAAGTGGCTCAAGGTCAGCAAGGAGATCCCGTGGCGCCGGCCGATCGCCTCGCTCAATATCCTGCTCACCTCCCACGTCTGGCGCCAGGACCACAACGGCTTCTCGCACCAGGACCCCGGCTTCATCGACCACGTCGTCAACAAGAAGGCCGACGTCATCCGCGTCTATCTGCCGCCCGACATCAACACGCTGCTGTGCGTGGCCGACGGCTGCCTGCGCTCGCGCGACCTGGTGAACGTGATCGTCGCCGGCAAGCAGCCCGAGCCGCAGTGGCTCGACATGGACGCCGCAATCAAGCATTGCTCGACCGGCGTCGGCATCTGGGAGTGGGCCGGCAACGACGGCGACGGCGAGCCCGACGTGGTGCTTGCGTGCGCCGGCGACGTGCCCACCATGGAGGTGCTGGCGGCCACCGACCTGCTGCGGAAATTAGCCCCCGATATCCGCGTGCGCGTCGTCAACGTCGTCGACCTGATGACGCTACAGCCGCGCAGCGAGCATCCGCACGGCCTCACCGACCGCGACTTCGACGCCATCTTCACCACCGACAAGCCGATCATCTTCGCCTACCACGGCTACCCGTGGCTGATCCACCGCCTCGCCTACCGGCGCACCAACCACGACAACCTGCACGTGCGCGGCTACAAGGAGGAAGGCACCACGACCACGCCGTTCGACATGGTCGTGCGCAACGACCTCGACCGCTTCCACCTGCTGGCCGACGTCGTCGACCGCGTGCCGAAGCTGGCGCCGCGCGGCGCGCACTTGAAGCAGTTCGTGCGCGACAAGCTGGTCGAGCATCGCGCCTGGATCGAGCGCCTGGGCGAGGACCTGCCCGAGGTCCGCGACTGGCAATGGAGCGGCCGATCGTGACCGGCGCGCCTGACCGGAGGACCCGACCGATGGACACTCAAGCCAACCCCCTGCTCAGCCTGCGCGCGCACGGACAATGCGTGTGGCAGGACGACCTGCGCCGCCAATGGCTCGAGGACGGCACGCTGAAGCGGCTGACCGCGCGCGACGGCGTCTCCGGCATCACCTCGAACCCGACCACCTTCCACGCCGCCATCGAGGGCCACGACGAGTACGACGAGCGCATCGCGCGTCTCGCGGCCGAGGGGCGCTCGCCGGCCGCGATCCTCGAGGCCCTCACCGTCGCCGACGTCGGCGACGCCGCCGACCTGCTGCGGCCGCGGTTCGACGAGTCGGGCGGCGCCGACGGCTACGTCAGCATCGAGGTCTCGCCGCACCTGGCCTATGACACCGAGCGCAGCGTGGTCGAGGCGCGCCGGCTCTGGATCGAGCTGTCGCGGCCCAACGTGCTGATCAAGGTCCCGGCGACCCGCGAAGGCATCGAGGCGATGCGGCGCCTGACCGCCGAGGGCATCAACGTCAACGCAACGCTGCTTTTCAGCGTGAGCCGCTATCGCGAGATCGCCGACGCGTACATGGCCGGCCTCGAGGACCGGCTGCGCAGCAGCCAGGGCGTGGAGGGAATCACCTCGGTGGCGAGCTTCTTTCTGAGCCGCGTCGACGCGCTGGCCGACCGCATGCTGGAGCACGTCGAGCAGACGGATCTCGGCCGCGCCGACCAGGCGCGCGCGCTGCGCGGGCATGCCGCGGTCGCGCTGGCGCGGCTCGCTTACCAGGCGTACCGCGAGCTGGTCGACTCGGCGCGCTGGCGCAAGCTCGCCGGCCGCGGCGCGCGGCCGCAGCGGCTGCTGTGGGCCAGCACCGGCACCAAGGATCCGGCCTACAGCGACGTCAAGTACGTGGAGGCGCTGATCGGCCCCGACACCATCGCCACGCTCAAGCCGGAGACGCTGGACGCCTACCGCGATCACGGCGACCCGGCGCCGCGCCTGACGCAGGACCTGCAGCAGGCGCAGGCGCTGCCGGGCAAGCTCGCCGAGCTGCACATCGACCTCGAGGCGCTGGCGCGCGAGCTGGAAAAGGAAGGCGTGCGCAAGTTCATCGAGCCCTATGACGCCACGCTCGCGCTGCTCGAGCGCCGCTGAGGCCACGGCTTGGCGCGCTCCCTCAGTGACCCCGGCCGGCGGTGCTATAATTCCAAGCGGCGCAACCGCGCGTCCGACGCCACGGAAGCGCCGCCGCCGGCAGCGTCGCGGCATTCGCGCCTGAAGACCGCTGGCGGCGATGCCGCCAGCATGACGTCGCGGCGCCGGCCGCTTTTCAGCCTCGCACCCGAACCGAAAGCGTCCACGATGAGCCACCCCATCTCCGCCGTTTGGCCCGGGCGGCCGTATCCGCGCGGCGCCACCTGGGACGGCGAGGGCGTGAACTTCGCGCTGTTCTCCGAGAACGCGCTGAAGGTGGAGCTGTGCATCTTCGACGCCGAGGGCCGGCGCGAGATCCAACGCGTCGAGCTGCGTGAGCAGACCGACCAGGTCTGGCACTGCTACCTGCCCGAGGCGCGCCCCGGCATGCTCTACGGCTACCGCGTGCACGGCCCCTACGCGCCGGAGCAGGGCCACCGCTTCAACCCGCACAAGCTTTTGCTCGACCCCTACGCGCGCAACGTCGTCGGCACGCTCAGGTGGAGCGACGCCCACTTCGGCTACACCGTCGGCTCGAAGAAGGAGGACCTCTCCTTCGATCGCCGCGACAACGCCGCCGGCATGCTCAAATGCAAGATCATCGATCCCGCCTTCACCTGGGGCGACGATCGGCGACCCGACATCGGCTGGCACGAGATGGTGATCTACGAGCTGCACGTGCGCGGCTTCACGATCCAGCACCCGGGGGTGCCGCCGCACCTGCGCGGCACCTACGCGGGGCTGGCGACTACGCCGGTCATCGATCACCTGCGCCGCCTCGGCGTCACCACGGTGGAGCTGATGCCGGTGCACACCTTCCTCGACGACCGCCACCTGGTGCAGAAGGGGCTGCGCAACTACTGGGGCTATAACTCGATCGGCTACTTCGCGCCCGATGCGCGCTACTCCGCCTCCGGCAAGGTCAACGAGTTCAAGACCATGGTCAAGGCGCTGCACTCGGCCGGCATCGAGGTGATCCTCGACGTGGTCTACAACCACACCGCCGAGGGCAACCAGCTGGGGCCGACGCTGGCCTTCCGCGGAATCGACAACGCCGCCTACTACCGGCTGGTGCCCGACGACCCGCGCTACTACATGGACTTCACCGGCTGCGGCAACACGCTCAACATGCAGCACCCGCGCGTGCTGCAGATGCTGATGGACTCGCTGCGCTACTGGGTCACCGAGATGCACGTCGACGGCTTCCGCTTCGACCTCGCCTCCGCTCTGGCGCGCGAGCTCTATGACGTCGACCGCCTCGGCGCGTTCTTCGACATCATCCGCCAGGACCCGGTGCTGGCGCAGGTCAAGCTGATCGCCGAGCCCTGGGACGTCGGCCCCGGCGGCTACCAGGTCGGCAACTTTCCAACGGGCTGGGCCGAGTGGAACGACAAGTACCGCGACACCCGGCGCGCCTACTGGCAGGGCGACGCCGGCCTGATCGGCGACTTCGAGCGGCGGCTGACCGGCTCCAGCGACCAGTACG
>DATIUV010000197.1:0-6945 GCA_035466595.1 Pelomicrobium sp. | reverse complement strand
CAGCGCGCACCCGTTGGCGTCGGTGGCCGGCGCGGAGATTCTGGCCGCGGGTGGGAACGCCTTCGATGCCGCGGTGGCGGTCGCGGCTGCGCTGGGCGTCGTCGAGCCCTTCTCGTCGGGACTGGGTGGCGGCGGGTTCTTTCTGCTGCATCGCTCGGCCGACCGCCGCGACCAGTTGGTGGACGCGCGGGAAACAGCGCCGGGCGCCGCCGCGGCGGACATGTTCCTCGGCACCAACGGCGAGCCCGTTCCCCGCGCCTCCCTCGACGGCCCCCGCGCGGCGGCGATTCCCGGCACGCCGGCGGGGCTCGCCTGGCTGGCGGAGAACTACGGGCGCCTGCCGCTGGAGCAGTCTCTGGCACCGGCGATCCGCCTCGCACGCGAGGGCTTTCCGGTCGACGAGCGATTCGCCCGCGTGAGCGGGATCGCCGCGCAGAAGCTGGCGGCGGATCCGCAGGCGCGGCGGGTGTTTCTCGCCGACGGCGCGCCGATGGCGGCGGGCACTCGTCTGCGGCAGCCGCAGCTGGCGGACACGCTGGCGGCGCTGGCGCGGTCCGGTCGCTCCGGTTTCTATCAGGGCCCGATCGCCGAAGAGCTTGTGCGCAGCGTCCGCGCCAGCGGCGGCATCTGGACCGCCGAGGACCTCGCCGGCTACCGCGTCCTCGAGCGCGAGCCCGTGCGCATCCGCTACGGTGGCGCCACTATCGTCACGGCGGGCCTGCCTTCGGCGGGCGGACTCACGCTGGCGCAGGCCTTCAACGCGCTGGCGCAGTTCGATCTGCCGCGGCTGAGCGAAGCCGAGCGGACCCACGTCATCGTCGAAGTGTTGCGCCGCGCCTATCGCGACCGGGCGCGGTATCTGGGCGATCCCGATTTCGTCGACGGGCCTTGGGCGAAGCTGGCGGATCCCGCCTATGCCGCCGCGCAGGCGGCCACCATCCGGCTCGATCGCGCCACACCCAGCGCGGGCCTCGCGAGCGGCCCGGAGGGCGAGAACACCACCCATTTTTCCATCGTCGATCGCGAGGGCAACCGCGTCGCGGCGACCCTGACGATCAACACGCTGTTCGGCTCCGGCTTCGTCGCGGGCGCCACTGGCGTCCTGCTCAACAACGAGATGGACGACTTCGCCGTGGCGCCCGGTTTCCCCAACGCCTACGGTCTGGTGGGCAGCCGCGCCAACGCGATCGCGCCGGGCAAGCGGCCGCTTTCGAGCATGTCGCCGACCTTCGTCGAGGACCGGCGCGGCGTGCTGGTGCTGGGCACGCCCGGTGGCTCGCGCATCATCAGCATGGTGCTGCTGGCGGTGCTGGACTACCTCGGCCAGGAAAAACCCGACCTCGCCGCCATCGTCGCTGCCCCGCGCTACCACCACCAGTATCTGCCCGACCGCATCGAGGTGGAGCCGGAAGGTTTCAGCGAGCGCTGGCGGGCTGCGCTGGCCGCGAAGGGTCACGTGGTCACGGTGGCGGCGCGGCGCTGGGGCAACATGCAGGCGGTTCACGTCGACGGCGCAACGGGGGCCGCCACCGCCGCCAGCGATCCGCGCGGAGAAGGCGGCGTCGCCTGGTACTGAAGCGGAAATCCCGATTCAAGTATCATGGCGCTTTTCCGACCGGCCGCGACCCGGCCGATGGATCCACAACAACGATGAAACAGCACTTCCTCGATTTCGAACAGCCGGTCGCGGAGCTCGAGGCGCGCATCGAAGAGCTGCGTTTCGTGCAGGACGACTCCGCGGTGGACATCTCGGAGGAAATCCGACGTCTGCGCGACAAGAGCCAGCGCCTGACGAAGGATATCTACGGCAAGCTCACGGCGTGGCAGATCAGCCAGGTGGCCCGCCACCCGCAGCGTCCCTACACGCTCGATTACGCGCAGGGCCTGTTCACCGACTTCGTCGAGCTGCACGGCGACCGCAGCTTTGCCGACGATCCGGCCATCGTCGGCGGGCTGGCGCGCTTCAACGGCCAGTCGGTGATGGTGATCGGCCACCAGAAGGGCCGCGACACGAAGGAAAAGATCCACCGCAATTTCGGCATGCCGCGCCCGGAAGGCTACCGCAAGGCGTTGCGGCTGATGCAGCTGGCGGAGAAATTCTCGCTGCCGATCTTCACCTTCATCGACACGCCCGGCGCCTATCCCGGCATCGGCGCCGAGGAGCGCGGGCAGTCGGAGGCGATCGGCCGCAACCTCTACGTGATGGCGCGCCTGCGCACGCCGATCATCTGCACGGTGATCGGCGAGGGCGGCTCGGGCGGCGCGCTGGCCATCGCGGTCGGCGACGCGCTGCTGATGCTGCAGTACGCGACCTACTCGGTGATCTCGCCCGAGGGCTGCGCCTCGATCCTGTGGAAGAGCGCGGAGAAGGCGTCCGACGCCGCGGAAACGCTCGGCATCACCGCCAGCCGCCTGAAAGCGCTCGGTCTGGTGGACAAGGTGGTGAACGAGCCGCTCGGCGGTGCCCACCGTGACCCGCCCGCGGCGGTGCAGGGACTCAAGCGCAGCCTCCAGGAGACGCTCCGGCAACTGCAGAACCAGAGCATCGCGGACCTGCTGGAAAAGCGGTTCGACCGGCTCATGGGGTATGGCAAGTTCACGGAAGCCCGCGCCTGAGGAGCTCGCCGAGCACGTCGCCCGCAGCTTGCGCGCCAGGATCAGGCCTGGCCGGCGCCTGACCGTCGCCCTCAGCGGCGGCGCCGATTCCGTCACGCTGCTGCACCTGCTGACGGGGCTCGCCGGGCCGCTCGGCTTCGAACTCTCCGCATTCCACGTCAATCACGGCCTCAGTCCTCGGGCAGACGCCTGGGAAGCGTTCTGCCGCCGCCTTTGCCACGAGCTCGGCGTGCCGTTCGACGGGCGCCGGGTGTCGGTCGATCGCTGCGGCGGGCTCGGGCTCGAGGCCGCGGCGCGCGAGGCGCGCTACCGGGCTTTCGGGGAACTGGAAACGGACTACCTCGCGCTCGCGCACCACCGTGACGACCAGGCCGAAACGCTGCTGCTGCAGCTGCTGCGCGGCGCCGGGCCGAGGGGCGCGGCGGGCATGGCCAGCGAGCGCGCGCTGCGCGGGTCCGGCGTTACGCTGCTGCGGCCCCTGCTCGATGTTTCGCGCGCGGCACTGAGGGCCTACGCGGCGGCCTACGCGCTCGTCTGGGTCGACGACGAAAGCAACGTCGATCCGGCGCGGGCACGGACGTTCGTGCGGCACGACTGGCTGCCCATGGCCATGCAGCGTTTCCCGGGTGCCGACGCCGCCTTGGCGCGGGCCGCCCGCCTGCAAGGCGAGGCCGCCGTCCTGCTCGAGGACCTCGCGGCCATGGATGGTGCCGGCGCGATGGTGCCCGGCCGTCTCGCGCTGGCGCGGCTCCTCGCGCTCGCGCCGCCGCGTGGCCGCAATCTGCTGCGGCATTTTCTCGGTCGCCACGGCCTGCCCGCGCCGCCCGAGCGGCGCCTTGACGAGTTCCTGCGCCAGGCGCGAACGGCGGCCGCCGACGGCCGCGTCCGGCTGGACCTTCCCGGCTGGCAGCTCTTCGTTTGGCGGGAAGGGGTCTGGCTGGTGCGGGGTGCGGCACCGGCGACGCCGATCGTCTGGCGGGGGGAGGCCGAGCTGGAACTGGGCGGCGGCCGCGGACGACTTACCCTGCGGCCCGTCGTCGGCGCCGGACTCTGCGCGGAGCAGGCGCGAGCTGGCGGCATCGTGGTGGGCTGGCGGGTCGGCGGCGAGCGGCTGCAGCGCCGCCCGGGCGGTCCCCATCACCGGCTCAAGGTGCTGCTGCAGGAAGTGGGCGTCCCGCCGTGGATGCGCGACCGCCTGCCCCTGGTCTTTGTCGGCGGGCAGCTTGCGTGGGTGCCGGGGCTCGGGCCGGACGCGGGCAAGGCCCCGGGGGCCGGCGAGGCCGGCTGGATGGCCGAATGGGTGCCGGAACCCGGGTTCGGCACCGACGGCAGGCCGCTCACGTGGTAAACTAGCGTATTTTAGATTTGACGCTCAAGAGCCTAAAAACACTGGAGAAATCAATGGCGGTAGAAAGAACGCTGTCGATCATCAAGCCCGACGCGGTGGCCAAGAACATCATCGGCAAGATCTATTCGCGGTTCGAGACCAACGGCCTCAAGGTGGTGGCAGCGAGAATGGCGTACCTGTCCGAGCGGGAAGCCGAAGGTTTCTACGCCGTTCATCGCGAGCGCCCGTTCTTTCGCGACCTCGTCAGGTTCATGATTTCGGGCCCGGTCATGATCCAGGTTCTGGAGGGCGAGAACGCCATCGCCAAGAACCGCGAGCTGATGGGCGCCACCGACCCGAAGAAGGCGGCCGCGGGGACGATCCGCGCGGACTTCGCGGACAGCATCGACGCCAACGCGGTGCACGGCTCCGACAGCCCCGAGACCGCTGCGGTGGAAATCGCCTATTTCTTCCCGTCGACGGAGATCTTCGCCCGCTGAGCCTGGACGATGACGGTCAACCTGCTCGATTACAGCCTGCCGCAGCTGTCGGCCTACGTCGCCGATCTCGGCGAGAAGCCGTTTCGCGCGCGGCAACTGTCCCGCTGGATCCACCAGTACGGGCAGGACGACTTTGCCCGGATGACGGATCTGGCCAAACGCCTGCGCGAGCAGCTGGCGTCGCACGCCGTGGTGGCGGCGCCGGAACTGCTGCGCGAGCAGATTTCGGCCGATGGGACGGTCAAGTGGCTGCTCAAGGCCGACCACGCCAACGCGATCGAGACCGTGTTCATCCCGGAAACCCAGCGCGGCACGCTGTGCGTGTCTTCCCAGGTGGGCTGCGCCCTTGAGTGCAGCTTCTGCGCCACCGGCCGACAGGGTTTCAACCGGAACCTGTCGACGGCGGAGATTGTCGGCCAGCTGTGGTGGGCCAACCGGGCGCTCGGACGTCGGCGGCCGGAGGATCGCCCGGTGACCAACGTCGTGATGATGGGCATGGGAGAGCCCCTGGCGAACTTCGACAACGTCGTGCGCGCGCTCGAGATCATGCTTGACGACTTTGGCTACGGCCTGTCGCGGCGGCGCGTGACGGTGAGCACATCCGGCATCGTGCCGGCGATCGATCGCCTGCGCGAGCGTTGCCCGGTCGCGCTGGCGGTGTCGCTGCACGCGCCGAGCGATGCCCTGCGCGACCCACTGGTGCCGATCAACCGCAAGTATCCGCTTGTCGAGCTGCTGGCCGCTTGTCGGCGCTACGTCGAGGGCGCGCCGGCCGACGACGAGGCGCCGCGCGAGGCGGCGCCCGGCGCGCGCAAATGGCAGCGCGACGCGGCGCCGCGGGATTTCATCACCTTCGAGTACGTCATGCTCGACGGCGTGAACGACCAGCCGGAGCATGCCGAGCAGCTGCTGGAGCTCACCCGCGACGTGCCGTGCAAGTTCAACCTGATTCCGTTCAACCCGTTTGCCGGGTCTGGCTACCGCACTTCGCCGGCGGCGAGCATCGCCGCCTTCCGTGACATCCTGATGGCCGCAGGGCAGGTGGTGACCGTGCGCAAGACGCGCGGCGACCAGATCGACGCGGCGTGCGGCCAGCTGGCCGGGCAGGTGGCCGATCGCACCCGTCGCACGCTGCGGCCGCGCATCGAGGCTGCCCACTGATCATGCGGAACTTCGTCACGATCCTGGCGCTGAGCGCACTGCTGGCCGGATGCGCATCCACGCCGACATCCGAAGGTCCCAACGTACCGGAGCCCGCCCAGGGCAACGCCGCCCTGAGCGCGCGCATTCACACCGAACTCGCCGCCGGCTACTACACCCGCGGCCAGCTGGGCGTCGCGCTGCAGGAGCTCAACATTGCGCTCAAGGCCGAGCCGCGCTACGGTCCGGCCTATAACGTGCGCGGGCTGGTATACGCCGAGCTCGGCGAAAAGGGCCTGGCGGAGGAGAGCTTCAAGCGCGCGCTGGAGATCAACCCGCAGGATTCCGACGCGCACAACAATTACGGGCTTTTTCTCTGCCGCAACCAGCGGGAGGAGGAGGCGATCCAGCACTTCCTGCAGGCCCTGAAGAATCCGCTCTACCAGACGCCGGACCTGTCGTACGTGAACGCCGGCATCTGCGCCCGCCAGAAAGGCGACAACAAGCGCGCGGAGGAATTCTTCACGCGGGCGCTGCGCATCCAGCCCAACAATACGCAGGCGCTGGTGGGCATGGCGCGGCTCAGCCAGGAGCAGGGCCGCGTCGAAGATGCGCACAATTACCTGACGCGGTTCATGCAGCTGGGGCAGGCCGACGCCGATACGCTGCTGCTCGGGGTGCGCATCGAACGCCAGCGGGGTGATCGGGAGGCGGAGGCGAGCTATCGCTCGCAGCTGCGCAACCGGTTCCCGCAGTCGAAAGAAGCCAAGCTCGTGGAATCCGGGCAGTTCTGACGATGGACCGAGCCGACAGCACGCAGCAGCATCCGGCGCCCGACGAGGTCGGACGGCTGCTGGCCGAGACCCGGGAGGCCTACGGCCTCTCGCTGGGCGACGTCGCGTCCCGGCTGCGGCTGTCCCCCCGGCAGATCGAGGCGTTGGAAGCCGAGGACTACGAGCGCCTGCCCGGCAAGACGTTCATCCGCGGCTTCGTGCGCAACTACGCGCGCCTGCTGCAGATGGACCCGGCGCCGTTGCTGGCGGCGCTCGAGCACGCGCTGCCCGAGTCGCGCGCGAGCGAGATCCTGCCGCGGGCCGAGAACATTCCTTTCTCCACCGGCAAGCCCGACACCTGGCGGCGCTACCTGCTCCTGCTGGTGCTGCTGCTGGTGGTGATCCCGCTGGTCCTGTTCGAGGCGTACCGCGATCGCAGCGCGACGGAGGCGCCGTTGTCGGCGCCGGCGCCGCTGGCGGTTCCGCCGCTTGCGGCGCCCGTGCCGCCGCCCCCTGCAGCACCGGCGGCTGATTCCGCCGCCCCGGCCGCTGATCCGCCCGGGGCTGTGGCGGAAGGGTCTGTCCCGCC
>DATIUV010000196.1:0-11097 GCA_035466595.1 Pelomicrobium sp. | reverse complement strand
AGATCAGGAAGCCGGTGAGCAGTGGCTCCCCGGGGGGTCGGGGCGGCCGCTTCATCACGCCGGGCTCGGCCGGCTCGAACGCCAGCGCCAGCGCGAGCGTTACCGCCACCACCATGTTGACCCACAGCACCTGCACCGGCGTGAGCGGCAGCGCGGTGCCCAGCAGCACCGCCGCCACGATCACCGCGGCCTGCCCGCCGTTGGTGGGCAGGATGAACAGGATCGCCTTCTTGAGATTGTCGTAGACGGTGCGCCCCTCCTCGACCGCGCTGGCGATGGAAGCGAAGTTGTCGTCGGCGAGGACCATCTCGCCCGCTTCCTTCGCCGCTTCCGTCCCCTTGTCGCCCATGGCGACGCCGACGTCGGCGCGCTTCAGCGCCGGCGCATCGTTGACGCCGTCGCCGGTCATCGCCACGACCTCGCGGCGCGCCTGCAGCGCGCGCACCAGCCGCAGCTTGTGCTCGGGGCTCGCGCGCGCAAAAACGTCCACCGTCGACGTCAGATCCTCGAGCACGGCGTCGTCGAGGCGCTCGAGATCGGCGCCGGTCAGGACCCGCGGCTCGTCGGCGCCGAGGCCGAGCTGCGTCGCCACCGCCTTGGCCGTGGCGGCGTGGTCGCCGGTGATCATCTTCACGCGGATGCCGGCCGAGCGGCACGCCGCCACGGCGGCGATCGCCTCCTCGCGCGGCGGATCGATCATGCCCAGCAGCGCGAGGAGCGTGAAACCGCCCGCGACGTCGCCGAAGGCGAGCTCGCGCTGATCGGGGTCGGCACTGCGGAACGCGATCGCGAGCACCCGCAGTCCCGCGGCGGCGATCTCATCGGCGCGCGCGTCCCAGGCGGCACGGTCGAGCAGATGGTCCTCGCCGCCGGCGCGCTGGCTCGCGCACATCGCCAGCACCTGCTCGGGCGCCCCCTTGAGATAGATGAAGTGGTGCCCGGCGTGGTCATGGTGCAGCGTCGCCATGAAGCGGTGCTCGGACTCGAACGGGATACTGTCGAGGCGCGGGAACCGCTCCTCCTCGACGCGCGGATCGACGCCGGCTTTGCCCGCCAGGGCAAGCAGCGCGCCCTCGGTGGGATCGCCTTCGAGGCGCCACTCGCCATCGGCGTCGCGCAGAACCGCGTCGTTGCAAAGCGCTGACGCGCGCGCAATGTCTCTCAGCGCCGGAGTGTCCTGGACGGCCACCTCGCGTCCGGCGGCCGCGAAGCCGCCCAGCGGCGCATAGCCGACGCCGCTCACCTCGAGCGTATGCTCGGCCGTCACCACGCGCTGCACGGTCATCTCATTGCGGGTCAGGGTGCCGGTCTTGTCGGAGCAGATCACCGTCACGGACCCCAGCGTCTCCACCGCCGGCAGGCGGCGGATGATGGCGTTGCGGCCCGCCATGCGCTGCACGCCGATCGCGAGCGTAATGGTCATGATCGCCGGCAGACCCTCGGGAATCGCCGCCACCGCCAGCGCCACGGCCGCCATGAACATCTCGACCGCCGAGTAGCCGCGTACGAAGATGCCGGCGAGGAAGGTGGCGGCGGCGATGGCGACGATCGCCGCCGACAGCCAGCGACCAAACACCGCCATCTGGCGCAGGAGCGGGGTGGTGAGCTCCTCGACGCCGGCGAGCATGCGGCCGATGCGGCCGATCTCGGTCGCGTCGCCGGTGGCCGTGACGACGCCCGCCCCCTGGCCGTAGGTCACCAGCGTGCCGGAATAGGCCATGTCGATGCGATCGCCCAGCGGCGCGTCGGCGTCCACCGACTCCAGCCCTTTGTCGACCGGCTCCGACTCGCCGGTCAGCGCCGCCTCCTCGATGCGCAGCCCGCGCGCCCGGATCAGGCGCAGATCGGCGGGGACCTTGTCGCCGGAGGCCAGCAGCACGATGTCGCCGGGCACCAGATCCTCGGCGGCGATTTCCTGCCGGCGCCCGTCGCGCAGGACATGGGCGCGCAGCGAGAGCATGCCGCGAATCGCCTCGAGCGCTCGTTCCGCCTTGCCCTCCTGCAGGAAGCCGATCAGCGCGTTGATCAGCACCACGCCGACGATGACGCCCATGTCGACCCACTCGCCCACGACGCCGGTCAGCACCGCGGCAGCGATCAGCACGTAGATGAGCACGTTGTGAAACTGCAGCAGGAAGCGGGCAAACGGGCCGCGGCGCTTGGGCGGCGTCAGGCGGTTGGGTCCGAAGCGCTCCAGGCGTTGCACCGTCTCGTCGGTGCCGAGGCCGTCACCGCGCGATTCGAGCCGGGCCAGCGCCTCCTCGGCGGAAGCGGCGTGCCAGGCGACGTCGGTGCTTCGCTTCATCGTCTCTGCCATGTCCTGTCCTTTCGCGCAGGGGCGGCGGGCGCGCCGCCGGAAAGACCGCCTGCTAATGATGTGCGGCCGCCTGCCGGCCGGCCTCCTCGCGATACAGCCAGCCGCGGCGGATCGCCCATTTCTCCAGCTCGACGGCGAAGAACACCACCGTGGAGAGCGCCAGCGTGAGTCCGAGCTCGGCCGCCGTCAGCGCCTCGGTACGGAACACCGGCTGCAGTAACGGCACGTAGATCACCGCCATCTGCAGCACGAACGTGAACAGCACCGCCCCGAGGAACGGCTTGTTCGACAGCAGGCCCAGCGTGAAGATCGACTCCGTCTCCGAGCGGATCGCCAGCGCGTGGCCCAGCTGCGAGAGCGTGAGCACGGTGAACACCATGGTCTGCCAGTGGGCCGAGCCGGTGTGGTAGGCCCACGCCTGCGTGAGGATGGTGACGCCGCCCATGAGCAGGCCGACCCAGAGGATGTGCTGCCACATGCCGTGGGCAAAGATGGTCTCCTGCGGCGGCCGCGGCGGCCGCTGCATGACGCGTTTCTCCTCCGGCTCGACCGCCAGCGCCAGCCCCGGCAAGCCGTCGGTGACGAGATTGATCCAGAGGATGTGGATCGGCAGCAGCGGCAGCGGCAGGCCGAGGAACGGCGCGAGGAAGATGGTCCAGACCTCGCCCGAGTTGCTGGTCATGGTGTACTTGATGAACTTGCGGATGTTGTCGTAGATGCGCCGGCCCTCCCGCACGGCGGCGACGATGGTGGCGAAGTTGTCGTCGAGCAACACCATGGCGGAAGCCTCGCGCGCGACGTCGGTGCCGCCCTTGCCCATGGCCACGCCGATGTCAGCCTGCTTCAGCGCCGGCGCGTCGTTGACGCCGTCGCCGGTCATGGCGGCGATCTCGCCGCGGCGCTGCAGCGCGGTGACGATGTCGATCTTTTGCTCGGGATCGACGCGCGCGTAGACCGCGCACGCCCCCGCGCGCAGCTCCAGCTTCGCCGGCGTAAGGCGCGCGAGCTCGCGGCCGGTGAGCACCTCGGCATCCTCGCCGGCGATGCCGATGCGCCGCGCGATGGCGAGCGCGGTGGCCGGATGGTCGCCGGTGATCATCACCGGCCGGATGCCGGCGCTGCGGGCCAGCGCCACCGACTCCTTCGCTTCCGCGCGCGGCGGATCCATCAGGCCGACGAGCCCGAGCAGCGTGAGCTCGTCCTCGACCGCGTCCGGCTCGGCCATCGGCGGCGCCTTGCGCCACTCACGGTAGGCAAAGGCCAGCACGCGCAGGCCGCGGCGCGCCATCTCGTCGGCGCGCGCGAGCTCGGCGTCCGCGTCCAGCGGCCGCACCCCGTCGTCCGTGAGCACCCGCGCGCAGCGCGGCAGCACCGCCTCCGGCGCGCCCTTGGTGAAGCTCACCAGCCGGTCCTCGTCTCGGTGGACGGTGGTCATGCGCTTGCGCGAAGAGTCGAACGGGATCTCCTCCGCGCGCGGCATGCGCTCCTCCAGGCGCGGGCGTTCGACGCCGGCCGCGCGCGCTGCGAGGAACAGCGCCACCTCCATCGGGTCGCCGAGGCCGTGGCCTTGCGCATCCAGCACCGCGTCGTTGTTGAGCGCCACCGCCCGCAGCAGCCACCACCAGGGCGTGTCGCGGCGCGGGCGGGGCGGCGGCTCGGCAGCCGCGCCGTTCACCACCCACTCCTCCACCTGCATGCGGTTCTGCGTCAGCGTGCCGGTCTTGTCGGCGCAGATCACGGTCACCGAGCCGAGCGTCTCGACGGCCGGCAGCCGCCGGATCAGCGCGTTCTGCCGCACCATCTTCCCGGCGCCGAGCGCCAGTGAAACGGTCACGACCGCCGGCAGCGCCTCCGGAATCGCGGCCACCGCCAGGCTCACCGCGGTCAGGAACATCAGGACCACCGGCTCGCCGCGCAGCAGGCCCGCGGCAAAGATGATGGCGCAGATCGCCAGCACCACCAGCGCCAGCCGGCGTCCGAACTGCGCCAGGCGGCGCTGCAGCGGCGTCTTCAGCTCGGTGTCGCGCTCCAGCATGCCGGCGATGCGTCCGAGCTCGGTGGCCATGCCGGTCGCCACCACCAGACCGCGGCCGCGCCCGTAGCTGACCGTGGTGCCCTTGAACGCCAGATTGCGCCGGTCGCCGAGCGGCAGGTCCGCCTCGTCGAGCGCCTTCACGTGCTTGTCGGCGGGGACCGACTCGCCCGTGAGCGCCGCCTCCTCGACCTTGAGCCGCGCCGCCTCGGTCAGCCGCATGTCCGCCGGCACCACGTTGCCGGCCTCGAGGTGCACCACGTCGCCCGGCACCAGCTCGGTCGCCGGCAACGTCATCGGCTCGCCGCCGCGCACGACCGACGCCGACGCCGCGGCCATCTGCCTGAGCGCGGCGATCGCGCGCTGCGCGCGGTACTCCTGCACGAAGCCGATCACCGCGTTGAGGATCACGATGACGAGGATGGCGATGGCGTCCTTGATCTCGCCCAGCGCGCCCGAGATCAGCGCCGCGGCGAGCAGCACGACGATGAGGAAGTCCGTGAACTGGTCGAGCAGCATGCGCGCGGCCGAGCGCGGCGGCGCTTCGCGGATGGCGTTCTCGCCATGCTCGGCCAGCCGGCGCGCGGCCTCCTCGGGCGCGAGGCCCCGGTTCGGGTCGACGCCGAGCGCCTGCGCGACGTCTGGCGGCGCCAGGCGGTGCCAGTCGCGGCGGGCAGCCGCCGGCGACGCAGGCTCAGCTGCCTTCCGTGCCATAGAGGTACAGGGTGTAGGCGTTGAACAGGTACATCATCAGGATCACCAGGCTCGCCCAGCCGATGGTCTTGAACAGCCGGGCCTTGGGCCGGTAGAAGAACGCGACGATGGCCATGCCGGTCATGACCACCGCCGAGAGTATGGTGACGGCATGCACGGGCGAAACGTGGGCGAGCAGCGGCCCCCGCAGATAGGCGACGTCGTCGATCGCCAGGATGAAGATGTTGAACAGGTTGCTGCCGAACAGGTTGCCGATGGCGAGGTTGATGGCGCCGATGCGCAGCGCGGCGACCGTCACCGTGATCTCCGGCAGCGTGGTGGCGAACGCGAGGAACAGCGAGCCGACGAAGCTCTCGTGCCAGCCCATCGCGTCCGCCATGCGCTCGCCGATGAACGGCAGCCAGACGCCGGCCGCGACGACGAACGCGGCCGCCACCGCGTAGCGTGTCAGCGCCTGCCGCAGCGTCACGTCGGGGTAACGCGCGGCCGATTCCGCGACGTAGTCCTCGCGATGCTCGAGCTCGTAGCGGAACAGCGTGCGCAAGCCGGCGACGTAGACCACGGCGATGATCGGCGTATAGAGGCCGACGTGGCCGATCGCCGGCTCGACCCAGCGCTGCGACCACAGCAGGTTGACGCCGACGAAGGCGAGCAGGATGGTGCCGAAGCCGGCGGAGAGCACGTGGCCGCGGCTGGCGCGGGTGTAGAGCGATTCCTCGCGGAACAGCGCGTCGAGCAGCACGATCATGGCGAGGTTGATCACGCAGGCGCCGAGGACGTTGCCGACGGCGAGATCGGGCTGGTCCGCGACCGTCACGGCCGTGACGCCGGTGACCAGTTCCGGCAGCGACGTGACCGTCGCCAGCAGCACGAGGCCGATCCAGGTGCCGCCGAGGCCCGTCTTCTCGGCGATGACGTCGCCATAGCGGGACAGCTGCCGTCCTGCGGTCAGGATGACCGCGCCGCAGACGGCGAATTCGACAAAGACGCTGTAGGGCGCAGGCATCATGGCAGGGCGCGGTACTGCCGCTTCGGCAGGACCGCGCGCGCCTGCGGGCCCGGCCCGCTCAGGCGGCGGCGGACTTGCTGCGCGGCTTGCGCGGCGCCGGGACGCTCACTCTGGCGTCCACTTCGGCTTCCGCGGCGATCCAATCCTCGACTTCGTGGCCGGCGGCGAAGCCGCGCTGCTCGGCGCGGTAGTACGCCGCTTCCTGAATCAGCCGGTAGCGCTCTTCCGGGGTCACGCTGCGGCGCTTGGGCGCCGCGGGCTTGCGTGGCGGAGCGGCGCTCTTGCGCGCCGGCGCGGCGGGCGTTTCGGCGGACGTCTTGCGGCGGGTCGGCATACGATCAGCTCCTGTCGTGAGAACTCGGGGACCGCAGCCCTGAGTTCGATTCTAGCCCCCGGGCGCGGGCCCGGTTTGATCTGGGTCAAGACTGCCGCCGAGGCCGACGAGCAGCCGGCGCACCGGCGTCGGCAGCGCCGCGCCGGCGGCGTCCGCCAGCGCGATCCACACGCGCCCCGGCTCGGCGGCCTGCCGCGGCCGCCGCGCAAGCTCGACGCGCAGCGGCTGGGCGTGCAGGCGAAAATGGGTGAAGGTGTGACGCACCGGCGCCAGTGCGACCGGCGTCGCCGCGTCCGCTCCCAGCCAGGCCGGCAGCCCGCTCGCCGCGTCGCCTGCGGGCGGCAGCTCGGGAAACGACCACAACCCGCCCCACACGCCGGTCGCGGGCCGCTTTTCCAGCAGCACCTCGGCGCCGCTCGTCACCACCAGCCAGCGCACCGCCTTTTCCGGCAGCGCGCGGCGGCGGCGCGCCGCCGGCAGCGCCGCGATGCGGTCCGTCGCCCGCGCCACGCACAGGTCCGCGACCGGGCACGCGCCGCAGCGGGGCTTCGAGCGCGTGCACACCGTTGCGCCCAGGTCCATCAGCGCCTGCGTGTAGGCGGCCACCTCCTTCTGCGGCAGCAGCGCCTCGGCCTGGTTCCACCAGCGCCGCTGCGTCGCGGCCGCCGCCGGGTCGCCGTCGAGGCCGAAACAGCGCGCCAGCACGCGCTTGACGTTGCCGTCCAGGATCGCGGCGCGCGCGCCGAACGCGAACACCGCGATCGCCGCCGCGGTGGAGCGGCCGACGCCCGGCAGCTGCGCGATCGTCTCGGGGTCACGCGGGAATTCGCCGCCGTGAGACGCCACGACCGTCTGCGCGGCGCGGTGCAGGTTGCGTGCGCGGCTGTAGTAGCCCAGTCCGCTCCACAGCCGCAGCACGTCGTCCTCGTCGGCGGCAGCGAGCGCGGCGAGCGTCGGGAAGCGCTCGAGGAAGCGCTCGAAGTAGGGAATCACCGTCGCCACTTGGGTCTGCTGCAGCATGATCTCGGACAGCCAGACACGGTAAGGATCGCGGCTCGCCTGCCACGGCAGATCGTGGCGGCCGTGGCGCCGCTGCCACGCCACCAGTCGCTCGGCGAAGCTCACTTCCTGAAGATTCCCTTCAGCGCGTCCAGCGGCGAGGGCTTGGCGCCTTCCGTGCCGCCGCTCTGGCCGCCGCCGAGGCGCTTCTCCAGCTCCTTCTGCAGCGCCTGGGTCGCCGCATCGCCCGCGACGGCGCCGACGTCCACGGTGTACATCGGCTGCGCCAGCGGCCCGCTGATCTGCACCGGCACGGTGACGCCCTTGAGCGCGTCCACGTCCTTGCCGCCCTGCCCCTTGGCCGTGCCCACCACCGTGGCCTTGAGCCGGTAGTCGAGCGTGTTCGCGACGATATCGACCGTGCCGTCGCCGGCGAGGCGCAGCAGCGGCGACTTGCCGGCGAGGTCGTCGTTGCGGGCGATGCCGTCCTTCAGGTGGAACGTGCCCGTGAGCTCGGTGAAGTCGGTGCGGTCGCCGCTTTCGGTCGGCGGCGGCGGCTCCTTGCCGCGCAACTGGCGCGACACGGCCTTGACCTGGCGGATCGTCTTCTCCAGGTTGATGCCCTTGATGGCGCCGTCGTGGAGCGCGAACGACGCGGTGCCGGCGAGCGCCTTCTTCAGCGCATCGACCGACGGCGCCGCGCCAGCGAGGTCGACGCGCACGCGGCCCCGTCCCTCCAGACGGTCGGTGACGCCGGCGTCGGTCAGCAACGGACCGACCTGCACGCCGGTGAGCTCGTTCCTGACGCTCACGGAAGGCGGCGTGGTGGCTGCGAGCGCCACCGTCCCCGCCAGCTTGCCGTCGTAGAGGGAGGCCTGCGGCGTGAGCTGCAGCTTGCCGCCGCTCGCCTTGACGCCGAGCCGCACGTCGCTGGCGCGCACGTTGGCGGCCTTGAGCGAGCCGATCTTCACCGTGCCGTCGAGGTTGAGCCCCTCGAGCGCGGAAAAGTCGAGCGGCGTGTCCGCCGCCGCCGCCGCGGCGGGCGCGCCCTTGTCCGCCGCCGGCCTGGCCTTGGGCTTGTCCGCCGCGCCGCCCGCGGCGGCCAGACGGTCCACGTCCAGCGTCTCGACGTCGACGTCGAACGTGATCGCCGGCTTGCCGAAATTCCTCACCGCCGCCGTTGCCGTTAGCGGGCTCTCCGCCAGCGTGCCGCCCAGGCTGACTTTTGCGGTCTCGGCCTTGGCATCGACGTCCGCCTCGCCCTTGAATTCGCCGGCCACCTTGCCGCCGGGGATGTTGGGGCCGCTGAAGGTGAACGCGAGCGCCAGCGGCTCGATGCGGAAGCGCCGCGCCTCCAGGCTCCCCGCCACCGGCGCCGAGGCGTCGGCCTTGATGCTGCGCTCGCCCTGGCGACCCTCCACCTTCAGCGTCAGTGCGCCGGTCTTGAACGCCTTGGCGTCGCCGCTGACTCCCGCCAGCGCGATATCGGCGGCGATCGTGCCCTGCCCGTTGATGAGGCGCACGGTGGCGGTGGCCCGCTCGCCGCTGTAGCGCTCGCCGCTCAGCACCAGCTTCGGCACGTCGGCGGCGAGGTCCATGCGCTGCTCGCCGCGCTGCCCGACCGCCTGCAGCTTGAGACGCTCGGCCGAGAACTCGCCGGATTCGAGCCGGGCGGCGACGTTGCCGTTGGCCGACGCGGTGATGTCACTCCATTCGCCGGCCTTGCCCGCGGCTTCCAGCAGCAGGTCCTGGACCGCGTAGCGGTGCGCCTCGAGGTTGAAGGTCAGGCGGCCGCGGAACTTGGTCTCCAGGCTCACCTCCGGCTGCTTGCCGGTCACGCGCGTCGTCAGCGCCACGCTGCTCGGCACGTCGTTGGCGATGCGCCCCGTCTTCAGGTTCAGGTTCGCGAGGCCGAGCTCCTGCCCCGTGGCCTCGTCGCGCCAGGTCAGGTTGGCGTCCGAGATGGTGATCTCGTCGATGTCGATCGTGACCGGCTGCGCCGGGGCCGGCTCGCCCCCCGGCGCCGCGGCCGGCTTGTCCTTCGGCGGCGCGATCAGGTCGTCGATGTTGGTGCTGCCGTCCTTGTGGCGCACCAGGCTGGCGCGCAGTCCCCGCAGCGCGAGCTCGTCCACGACCACCTGCTGGCGCAGCAGCGGCCACGCCGCCACCGCGACGCGGGCGCTCTGGATCGACGCGAACTCCTCGTCGCGGTTGCGCTCGGAAAGCGTCACCGGGCCGAGGACGACGCCCAGCTGCGGAAACACGCTCAGGTGGATATCGCCGGGCATCTCCAGCGTGCGGCCGGTCCGCTCCTTCACGACGGCAGCGATCTCGGGCTTGTAGCGGTTGGCGTCGAATGTGGCGGCGAAGATCGCCAGCCCAACGACGGCAACGACGAGGAGGACGGCAACGGCAATGGCGGCGTAGCGGACAATTCGGCCCATGGAGACCTGCGGAAAGTGTGAAGCGTCGGGGTGACCCTTCGATTATAGCGGCCGCCTGCGCGGCACGTCCGACCCACGGCCGTGCTGCGCGCTTCGCCGCAACGTCCGTTCGACCCCGCCGCGGGCGGCGAGTTGCCGCGCGCGCGCCGCGCGTCGAAACTTAACCGCCCCGCCGCCGCTCGAAGCGGGTACCCTCGCACGATTCCGCCATGCTCAGCGTCCGCCGCCTCGCCAAGACCTATGCCAGCGCCGACCGGCCCGCCGTGTTCGCCGGCGTGTCGCTGGATCTCGCGGCCGGCGAGTACGTCGCGGTCATGGGCGAGTCGGGCGTCGGCAAGTCGACCCTGCTCAA
Organism: Pelomicrobium sp.; assembly: GCA_035466595.1. GTDB lineage: Bacteria > Pseudomonadota > Gammaproteobacteria > Burkholderiales > UBA6910 > DATIUV01. Next base: position 896 of record DATIUV010000196.1, on the reverse strand, counting down.
CCTGATTGCCGGCCTCGACGTGCCCGATGACGGCAGCATCGCGCTCGACGGCACCGAGCTCGCGCGGCTCGACGACACCGGCCGCACGCTGCTGCGGCGGCGGAAGATGGGCTTCGTGTTCCAGGCGTTCCACCTGCTGCCGCACCTGACGGTGGCGCAGAACGTCGCGCTGCCGCTCGCGCTCAACGCGCTGCCGGACGACGGCCGCACCGACGAGCTGCTGGCGGCGCTGGGGCTGGCGACCAAGGCCGAGCGCTTCCCGCGCGAGCTCTCCGGCGGCGAGATGCAGCGCGTCGCCATCGGCCGCGCGCTGGCGCACCGGCCGGCGCTGGTGCTGGCCGACGAGCCCACCGGCAACCTCGACCCCGACAGCGCCGCCCAAGTGCTGGCGCTGCTGCGCGAGCAGCTGAAGCGCGACGGCGCCGCCGGCATCCTGGTGACGCACTCGGCGGCGGCCGCCGCCACCACCGATCGCACCTATCTGCTGACGCGCGACGGCCTCGCGCCGCGCGCCGCGCCATGAGCGCCGCCTGGCCGCTGCTGCTGCGCGCCAGCGTGACCGGTCCGCTCATGGAGGCGCCGGGACGGGTGCTGCTGTCCGCGCTCGGCATCGCGCTCGGTGTCGCGCTCGGCTTTGCCATCCACCTGATCAACCGCTCGGCCGCCGACGAGATGTCGGCGGCCACGCGCAGCCTGTTCGGCACCGCCGACCTGACGGTGCAGGGGCCCGCGGCCGGCTTCGACGAGCAGCTCTATCCGCGCCTCGCGCGCGCGCCGGGCGTCGCCGCGGCAAGCCCGGTGGTGGAGGTCGAGGCGCGCGTCGTCGGGCGCCGCGATACGCTGACCGTGCAGGGCATCGACGTGTTCCGGGCCGCGCAATTGGCGCCGGACCTGGC
>DATIUV010000195.1:0-4347 GCA_035466595.1 Pelomicrobium sp. | reverse complement strand
GTTGCCGTCGCGGCGGTTGCCGTCCCGGCCGCCTTCGCGGCGCTGACCATCGCGGCCGCCTTCGCGGCGCTGGCCGTTGCCCTGCGCCTGCAGCGGCGCCCCGGCTTCCGGCTGGCGGCTGCCACCGCGGCGTCCGCCGCGGCGTCGACGGCCCTCGCGATCGCCTTCGCCGCGCGGGCCGCGATCGCCTGCCTCGGCCGAGCGCTCGCCCTCGGGCACGGGGGCGCCGGGCTCGAAGCCCGGCACCTCGACGCGCTCGATGCGGCGCTTGATCAGCTTCTCGATGTCGGCGAGGAACGCGTGCTCGTCGGGCGAGACCAGCGAGATCGCCTCGCCGCTCACGCCGGCGCGGCCGGTACGGCCGATGCGGTGCACGTAATCCTCCGGCACGTTGGGCAGTTCGTAGTTGATGACGTGGGGCAGCTCCTCGATGTCGAGGCCGCGGGCGGCGATGTCGGTCGCCACCAGCACGCGCACGGTGCCTTCCTTGAACCCGGCCAGCGCCTTGGTGCGCGCCGGCTGGCTCTTGTTGCCGTGGATCGCGGTGGCCTCGATGCCGTCCTTGCACAGCTGCTCGGCGAGCCGGTTGGCGCCGTGCTTGGTGCGCGTGAACACGAGCACCTGCTTCCAGTCGCCGGAGCCCACCAGGTACGCGAGCAGCGCGCGCTTGCGCTCCTTCGCCACGGGGTGGATGCGCTGCGCGACGAGTTCCGACTCGGCGTTGCGGCGCGCGACCTGGACTTCGGCCGGGTCGTGCAGGATGCCGCTGGCGAGTTCGCGGATTTCCTCGGAGAACGTCGCCGAGAACAGCAGGTTCTGCCGCTTCTTCGGCAGCAGCGCGAGGATCTTGCGGATGTCGTGGATGAAGCCCATGTCCAGCATGCGGTCGGCTTCGTCCAGCACCAGGATCTCGACCTGCGACAGGTTGACCGTCTTCTGCCCGACGTGGTCGAGCAGCCGGCCCGGCGTGGCGACGAGAATGTCGACGCCGGCGCGCAGCGCCTCGATCTGCGGGTTGATGTTGACGCCGCCGTAGATCAGCGTGGTCTTGAGCGCGATGTTCTTGCCGTACGTGCGCACGCTCTCCTCGACCTGCGCCGCCAGCTCGCGCGTCGGCGTCAGCACCAGCGCGCGCACCGGATGCTTGGCCGGCGAGGGCGAGGTGTTCGCGTAGGGGGCGAGCCGCTGCAGCATCGGCAGCGTGAAGCCGGCGGTCTTGCCGGTGCCGGTCTGGGCGCCCGCGAGCACGTCGCGGCCCTGAAGGATGACCGGAATCGCCTGGATCTGTACGGGGGTGGGTTGGGTGTAGCCCTCGTCGGCTACGGCATTAACGAGCTCGGCCATCAGGCCGAGATTGGCGAACGACTGTGACAAACAGATATCTCCTGGATCGGCCTGCTGCGGCGGGGCGCCGTCAGTTCCGGTTCAGGCAGATGCACGTTTGGTTTGGATAACTTCGGGGGAGTCTGTGAGAACTACCGCGAGGGGACTCGATCGCCAACCGGATGAAAATGCGATGAATCTTGGAAAGGCATTATACACGGTTCGGCGTCGGGAAACCGTCTTTTTTCCGGGGACGCGCGCCGCCAATGGCTACAATGGCCGGCTGGGGGGAGAAGAGACAAGAAAGGGAAGCGCTGATGATCGACTTCGACGGCGCGCAGGGGGTGCTGAACGTCAAGCCGTTCCTGTCGGTGACCGCCGGTATCGCCGTGCTTTTCGTCGGCAAGGCGCTGAACGGGCGCATCGCCCTGTTGCGCAACTACAACATTCCCGAGCCGGTCACCGGCGGCCTGCTCTTTTCGTTCGCATTCCTGCTGCTGCACGCGGCGAGCGGCGTCGCGGTCAATTTCGAGCTCACGGCGCGGGATATCCTGCTCGTCTATTTCTTCACGACCATCGGCATCAACGCCCGGGTCGACGAGCTCGTGGCGGGCGGCAGGCCGCTTGCAATCATGCTGGCCGCGACCGTGGCTTTCATGGTGTTGCAGAACGGGGTGGGCATCGGCCTTGCCACGCTGCTGGGGCAGCCGGCCGGCGTCGGCATGCTGGCGGGGAGCGTCTCGCTCGTCGGCGGCCACGGCACCACGATCGCCTGGGCGCCGCTGTTCGAGGAGCGCGGCATCGCCGGCGCGGCCGAGATCGGCATTGCCGCAGCCACCGTCGGCCTCGTGCTTGCCAGCATCTCGGGCGGCCCGATCGCCAAGTTCCTCATCCGGCGCCACGAGCTGAAGGGCGGCCCCGAGGCCCTCGACGTCGGCGTGCGCGACGACCGCAAGCACACGCCGATCGACTACCTTTCCTTCCTGCACGCGATCCTCGCCATCCACATCGCCGGCATCATCGGCATCCTCGCCTACGACGCGCTCGTCGACCTTGGCTTCAAGCTGCCCCTGTTCCTCACCTGCCTCGCGGCGGGGCTGCTGATCACCAACCTGCAGCCGCTGGTGCTGCCGAAGGCGAGTTGGCCGGCGCGCACGCCCGCGCTGGCGCTGATCGCGGAGGTCTCGCTGGGCGTGTTCCTCGCGATGTCGCTGATGAGCATGCAACTGTGGACGCTGGCCGACGTCGCCGGCACGCTCGCGATCATCCTCGCCGCGCAGCTGGCGGTGGCGGTCGCGTTCATCCTGCTGGTGCTCTTTCCGCTGCTCGGCCGCGGCTACCCGGCGGCGGTGATGTCGGCCGGCTTTGCCGGGTTCGGACTCGGCGCCACGCCCGCCGCCATGGCCAACATGGCGGCCGTGACGCAGCACCACGGCGCCTGCCACGTCGCGTTCCTGGTGGTGCCGCTGGTGGGCGCGTTCTTCATCGACATCACCAATTCGCTGGTGATCCGGGCTTTCCTCGGGCTGTTCTGACCGCGGCTCGCCGACGAGCCGCTGGGCTACCGCCAGCCCGGCGGCGGGGGCGGCGGGTAGTAGCCGCGCGGGGCGCGCGGCCGCTCGTACTGCGTGGCGAAGTCGCCGTACACCGGCACCTTGTGGCCCTTGGCGTACATGCACTGCAGGTAGGCGTCGTCGTAGCGCCGCTGCAGCTCGCTCGACGAGTAGCCGCCGGTATCGGTGCCGATGAGCGCGCCGGTCGCGCCGCCGAGGCCCGCGCCGACCGCGGCGCCGTGGCCGCCGTCGATGGCAGCGCCCGCCGCCGCGCCGATCGCGGCGCCGACGACGGCGCTCTTCACGCCGGCGTCGACCGCCACGTCGTCGCGCGTCTTGCCGCCGACGCGGCTCGACGCGAACTGCTGGCAATCGAAGTCGTCGGCGCGGAAGCGTTCGAAGCTCGACTTCGAGCCCGGCAGCGCCATGGCGCTCGGCCCCGTCGGCACGCTGGCGCAAGCGGCCAGCAGCAGCGCCGGCGCCAGCAGCAGAAGCTTGCGCAGCGCGCTGGCGTGTCCCGATGCCGTGGCGGCGCCACGATCCGCGCCTCGCGCGTTCTCGGCGGTTTCGCGATTGCGCCCGGGTTCAGCCGCTCCTGCGCGAACGACGCGCCCTTCATCCGGAAGTTTGCGTGCGGTTCTCATGGCGCGCCCTCCCTCAGCGCGCGTCCGGCGGCGGCTGCGGCACCTGCCGCTCCCAGCCGCCCGGGCACTGTTTCACGTACGGGTAGTAGGCGCGCGAATCCGGGCAGTAGTACCAGTACGACGCGCCCTCGTCCGGCGCCTCGGCCCTGCCGCCCCGCTCGATGTACACCGGCGGCTGCGCCGGCACCGCCACCACGGGGGGCGGCCCGTAGTAGTACGGGTACGCGTACGGCGGCGGGTAGTAGTACGGCCGGTAATACGGCCGGTAGTACGGCGCGCCGAGATAGATGCTGAAGCTGCTCTTCGGTCCGTAGTAGCGGTGGCCCGGCGGGCCGTAATAGCGCCCGTGTACTTTCACACTGTCGGCGAGGGCGACGTCGGGCAGCGCCGCGCCGGCGGTTACGGCCAGCGCCGCGGCGATGGCGGTGATGATGGTTGCGGTTTTCACGGTTCGCTCCTTTCGCTCCGGCGATGGAGCACCTGTTGGCTCATGGTCAGTGTGCGCTGCGGACGCTGAACGGAAGCTGAACGGGACCGGGGCGAAGCTGAACGGCGGGCGGTTCGTCATTCCGGCCAAGTACGTCATTCCGGCGAATGCCGGAATCGAGGGGTTTGAAGCCTGGACCCCGGCCTGCGCCGGGGTGACGACCAAGACCCGTGACTCGCTGGACCTCGGGCTCCGCCGGGGTGACGGCCAGGAACAGGGCGCGGCGTATCCGTGTCTGCCGTCATTCCGGCGAATGCCGGAATCCAGGGGTTTGAAGCCTGGACCCCGGCTTCCGCCGGGGTGACGACCAAGACCCGTGACTCGCTGGACCTCGGGCTCC
>DATIUV010000194.1:0-8894 GCA_035466595.1 Pelomicrobium sp. | reverse complement strand
CGCTGGACAAGGCGGCGGCGTTCTTCCGCGCACTCGAGCGGCTCCGCGACGACGGGGCGGCGGGGTGACGGCGGCGCACCGCATCGTCGTCGTCGGCGGCGGCGCGGGCGGGCTGGAGCTGGCCACCCGGCTCGGCGACACGCTCGGCCGCCGCGGCCGCGCCGCCATCACGCTGGTCGACAAGGCGCAGACCCACCTGTGGAAGCCGCTGCTGCACGAGGTGGCCGCCGGCACCATGGACCTGGACGACCACGCGCTCGACTACGTCGCGCAGGCGCGCTGGCATCACTTCCGCTTCCAGCTCGGCGAGCTCGCCGGCATCGATCGCGCGCTGAAGCAGGTCCGCCTCGCCGCCGTGCCTGACGACGACGGCGGGGTGTTGATCCCGCCGCGCACGCTGGACTACGACACGCTGGTGATCGCAGTGGGCAGCCACACCAACGATTTCGGCACGCCCGGCGCGCGCGAGAACGCCATCAGTCTGGACGAGCCGGCGGACGCCGAGCGCTTTCGCCGACGCCTGGTCCGCGCCTGCGTGCGCGCCAACTATCAGCCCGAGCCGGTGGCGCCGCGCCAGCTCGACGTCGCCATCGTCGGCGCCGGTGCCACCGGCGTCGAGCTGGCGGCAGAGCTGCACAACAGCATGCGCGAGCTGGTGGCCTACGGGCTCGACCGCATCGACCCGGAGCGCGACGTGAAGCTGACGGTGATCGAGGCCGCGCCGCGCGTGCTGCCGGCACTGCCGGAGCGGCTGTCGGACGCGACGCGGGAGCTGCTGGAGAAGATCGGCGTCGCGGTGCTGACCGGTGAGCGCGTCACCGAGGTCGCGGCAGACGGCGTGCATACGGCCGGCGGTCGCTTCGTGCCGGCCGAGCTGACCGTGTGGGCGGCCGGCATCAAGGCACCGGCGGTGCTGGCCGACCTCGACGGGCTCGAGGTGAACCGGCTGAACCAGCTGGTGGTGACCACGGCGCTGCAGACGACGCGCGACCCTGACGTTTTCGCGTTCGGCGACTGCGCCTGCTGCCCGTGGACCGGCAAGCAGGGCTGTGTGCCGCCGCGGGCACAGTCGGCGCACCAGCAGGCGAGCACGCTGGCGAAGACGCTCCGGCGCCGGCTCGACGGGCGGCCGCCGGTGGAGTACCGCTACCGCGACTTCGGCTCGCTGGTGTCGCTGGGCGAGTACAGCACGGTGGGCAACCTGATGGGCGCGCTGGTGGGCGGCAGCCTGTGGGTGGAGGGGCTGTTCGCCCGCTTCATGTACCGCTCGCTCTACACGATGCACCTGTACGCGCTGCACGGGTTCGTGAAAACGTCATTCGACACGCTCGCGCGGCTGATCACGCGCCGCACCGAGCCGCGCGTCAAGCTGCACTGACCCGCGCGCATTCCGGCTACAACCATGGAGGAACGATGAGGCAATACCAGCTGCAGAAAGCCGGCGACGGCTACGCCCCGGTCATCACCGAGCAGCCGAAGCCGGCGCCCGGCCCCGGCCAGGTGCTGGTGAAGATGAAGGCCTGGTCGCTCAACTACCGCGACCTGCTGGTGGCGGGTGGGCGCTACGGCGACAAGACGCCGGGCATCGTGCCGCTTTCCGACGGCGCCGGCGAGGTGGAGGCGGTCGGCGAGGGCGTCACGCGCGTGAAGCCCGGCGACCGCGTCGCCGGCTGCTTCTTCCAGACCTGGCTCGGCGGGCGCTTCGAGATGAAGCACCACGCCTCGGCGATGGGCGGCGATGCGCCCGGCGTCCTGGCGGAGTACGCGGTGCTGTCGCAGGACGGCGTGGTGAAGCTGCCCGAGCACCTGTCGTTCGACGAGGGCGCGTGCCTGCCCTGCGCCGGCCTCACCGCCTGGTGCGCGCTCGTCCAGCGCGGCGGGCTGCAGAGCGGCGACACGGTGCTGGCGCTCGGCACCGGTGGCGTCAGCGTGTTCGCGCTGCAATTCGGCGTCGCCCATGGGGCGAGAGTGATCGTGACGTCTTCGAGCGACGAGAAGCTCGCGCGCGCGAAGGCGATGGGGGCGTGGGAGACGGTGAACTACAAGACGACGCCGGACTGGGACAAGGCGGTGTGGAAATTGACCGACAAGCGCGGCGCCGACCACGTGGTGGAGGTGGGCGGCCCCGGCACCCTGGAGAAATCCCTCGGCTGCGTCGCCGCCGGCGGACACATCGCGCTGATCGGCGTGCTGACCGGCTTCGGGGCGCCGTCGGGCAGCATCTTCCCGCTGGTGGCGAAGAACGCGCGCATGAACGGCATCTACGTCGGCCCGCACGACGAGTTCGAGAAGATGAACGCGTACCTCGCGCAGCAGTCGATCAGGCCCGTCGTCGACCGCGTGTTCGCGTTCGAGGACGCGGCTGCCGCCTACGATTACCAGAGAAGCGGCAGCCACTTCGGCAAGATCGTCATCCGGATCGCATGACCGCGGCGGGAAACCAACGCCCGCCCCGGGTGTCCCAGAAAACCAGACTGGATCCGAAACCAAGGAGCAACGCACATGGCGGTAGTGGAACTGACCAAGGACAACTTCGAGTCGACGGTGAACGGCAACGACACCGTGATCATCGATTTCTGGGCGCCGTGGTGCGGCCCGTGCAAGGGCTTCGCGCCGGTGTTCGAGGCGGCGGCCGAGAAGCACCCGGACATCGTCTTCGCCAAGATCAACACGGACGAGGAGCAGGAGATCGCCGGCCACTTCGGCATCCGCTCGATTCCGACGCTGATGGTGTTCCGCGAGCAGGTGATCCTCTACGCGCAGCCGGGCGCGCTGCCGGCCTCAGCGCTGGACAGCGTCATCGAGCAGACCAAGGCGCTCGACATGACGAAAGTGCGCGAGGAGATCGCGCAGCAGGCGAGCGGCGGCACCGCCTAGGTCACGGCGCGCCGAGATGCAGCGCGGCGCGAAACGCGGCGTTGCCGGTCAGCCGCTCCTGGAACCACTTGAGCGCGCGGCCGCGGTGGGACGTGCGCCAGGCGAGGTAGAGCGGTGTTGACGCCTTGGGCTCCTCGGTCTCCTTCGCCACCAGCGCGCCGCTCTCCAAGTGCGGGTCGGCCAGGTAGCGCGGGAGGTAGCCGACGCCGAGGCCCGCGACCTGCGCGGCGACCTTCGCCTGCATGCTGGGGACGGTGAGCACCTCCTGGCCCGAAAGCAAGCCGGTGGTGCGCGCCGGCAGGTGGCGCGAACTGTCGGCGACCGCGACCGAGCGGTGCTCGAGGACGCGCTCGGCGGCGAGCGGCTCCGGCGCCGCCGCCAGCGGATGGCCCGGCGCGACGGCGAAGACGAAGTCCACGACGCCGAGCGGGCGGGTCGCGTAGCCGCCCCCCGGCGGGCCGTCCCCCGGCGCGCCGATCACGAAGTCGGCGCGGTCCGACATCAGCGCATCCCAGCAGCCGGCCAGCACTTCTGCCTGCAGGCGCAGCCGTGCCGGACAGGCGTCGGCGTAGAACTCGTTCACGAGCGCGAGGATGGGCGCGAGCGGCAGAATGTCGTCGAACGCGACCCGCAGTTCCGCCTCCCAGCCGGTTGCCACGCGCTTCACGCGTGCTTCCAGCGCGCCGGCCGCCCGCAGCAGGTGACGCCCCTCCCGCAGCAGCTCTTTTCCGGCGTCCGTGAGAACGGCCCGGTGGCCGGTACGGTCAAAGAGCGCGACGCCGAGGTCTTCCTCCAGCTTCTGCACGATGTAGGTGATGGCGGAGGGCACATTGTGCAGTTCCTCGCCGGCGGCGGCAAAGCTGCCGCGCCGGTCGATGGCGTCCAGCACCGACAGCGCATCCAGCGTCAGGCGCATATTCGAATCCTTTGAACGAGTTATTCCGGATTATTCGTTGGACAGGCTGCACAGGCAACAGGGATAATCTGCGGTCTCTCCATCGCCGGTCCTGAGCGCGCGTGAAGCCAGTCGTTCAAAAATCCCTAATATTTGCCCTCGCCCTCGCCCTGCTGGCCGGTGCGGGCTGGTGGTGGCGCACGGGCGGATCGAAGTCCGGGCCGGCGGCCACGTCCGGCGCACCGCCCGGCAACGCCGCGCAGCCGGGCGGCCCGCCGCGCGGCGTGCCGGTGAAGGTGGCCAAGGTTCAGCGTGACACCCTGCGCGAGCAGGTCAGCGCGGTCGGCACCCTGCTCGCCAACGAATCGGTCATCATCCGGCCCGAGCTGGACGGCCGCATCGACGAGATCCACTTCACCGAGGGCCAGAGCGTCGCCAAAGGCGCCAAATTGGTGACGATGGACTACGCGGAAACGGCGGCGCAGGTCGCCGCCGCGGACTCGGAGGTGACGCTGAACCGCCAGCGCCTCGAGCGCGCCCAGGAACTGAACAAGAAGAATTTCATCAGCGAGCAGGCGCTCGACGAGGCGCGCGAGAACCTGAACGCGTCCCGGGCGCGGCTGGCGGAGCGCAAGGCGCGGCTCGACAAGCTCGTCCTCCGCGCGCCGTTCGACGGCGTCGCCGGCGTGCGGCAGGTGAGTCCCGGCGCCTACGTGAACAAGGGCCAGGACATCGCGCGGCTGGAAGGCATCGGCACGCTCAAGCTCGATTTCCGCGTGCCCGAGACCTACCTGCGGCGGATCGGCGAGGGCCAGAAAGTGAGCGTCGTCGTCGACGCCTACCCGGACGAGCGTTTCGAGGGCACCATCTACGCCATCGAGCCGGCCGTGGACGAGCAGACCCGCACCGTGCTGCTGCGGGCCAAGGTGCCCAATCCCGGCGTGCGCCTGAAGCCCGGCATGTTCGCGCGCGTCTCCCTGCAACTCGGCGAGCGGCCCAACGCGCTCACGGTGCCGGAGCAGGCGATCGTGCCGCGCAGCGACGGCAACTACGTGTTCAAGGTCGCCGACGGCAAGGCGCAGCTGACCAAGGTGGACCTCGGTCTGCGCCAGCCCGGTATCGTCGAGGTGACCGCCGGCATCGCGGAGGGCGATGCGGTCGTCACCGACGGTCAGCTCAAGATCCGCGACGGCGCGCCGGTCTCGGTGATCGGCGCGCCGCCGCCGTCCACCGCCAAGGCCTCCGGCGGCTAGCGCCGCTCCGCGTCATGTTCCTGCCCGACGTCTCCGTTCGCCGCCCGGTGCTCGCCACCGTCATGAGCCTGGTGATCGTGCTCATGGGCGTGATCGCCTACGACCGGCTGACGGTGCGCGAGTATCCCAACATCGACGCCCCGGTGGTATCGGTGCGCACCGTCTACAAGGGCGCCAGCGCGCAGGTCATCGAGAGCCAGATCACCAATCCGCTGGAGGATTCGCTCGCCGGCATCGAGGGCATCAAGACGCTCCGGTCGGTGTCGCGCGAGGAAGTGAGCCAGATCACCATCGAGTTCGTCTCCACGCGCGACGTCGACGCCGCCGCCAACGACGTGCGCGACCGCGTCGCGCGGGCGCGCGGGCGGCTGCCGGACGAGTCCGACGACCCGGTCGTAGCCAAGGTGGAGGCGGACGCCCAGGCCATCATGTGGCTGCGCCTGTCGAGCGACCGCCACAGCCCGCTCGAAATCACCGACTACGCCGACCGCTACGCCGCCGACGCACTGAAGACCGTCCCGGGGGTGGCTTCGGTCATCATCGGCGGCGAGCGCAAGTACGCGATGCGCATTTGGCTCGACCGCCAGCGGCTCGCCGCCTACGGTCTCACGGTGCAGGACGTCGAGAACGCGCTGCGGGCACAGAACCTGGAGGTGCCGTCCGGACGCATCGAGAGCCGGCAGCGGGAGTTCACGGTGCTGTCGGAGACCGACCTGCGCACCCCCGAGCAGTTCAACAACCTCATCGTCCGCGAGGTGCGCGGCTACCCGGTGCGGCTGAAGGACCTGGGGCGCGCCGAGCTGGGCGCCTACGATGATCGCAACATCGTGCGCGTGAACGGCCGCGAGGCGGTCGGGCTCGGCGTGGTCAAGCAGTCCACCGCCAACCTGCTGGACGTCGCCAACGGCATCAAGGCGATGATCCCGCGCATCCAGGCCACCCTGCCCGACGGCATGCAGATCAAGGTCGCATTCGACCGCTCGGTGTTCGTCGACGCCTCCATCAAGGCGGTCTACAAGGTGCTGGCGGAGGCGCTGGTGCTCGTGGTGCTGGTGATCTTCTTCTTCCTCAGGAGCGTGCGCGCCACCCTGATCCCGTTCGTCACCATCCCGGTCTCCCTGATCGGCGCCTTTTTCGTCATCTGGGTGCTCGGCTTTTCGATCAACGTGCTGACGCTGCTCGGCATCGTGCTGGCGGTGGGGCTGGTGGTCGACGATGCCATCGTCGTGCTGGAGAACATCTACCGCTACATCGAGCAGGGCATGAAGCCGATGCAGGCGGCGTTCAAGGGCGCGACCGAGATCGCCTTCGCCGTGGTGGCGATGACGATCACGCTGGCGGCGGTGTTCGCGCCGCTCGCGTTCGCCACCGGCAACACCGGTCGCCTGTTCACCGAATTCGCGCTGACCGTGGCGGCGGCGGTGGTGGTGTCCGGCTTCGTCGCGCTGACGCTGACGCCAATGATGTGCTCCAAGCTGCTGCGCCACGAGAAGAGCCACGGCCGCGTGTACAACGCGCTGGAGTCGTTCTTCCATGCCCTCAATGCCGGCTACCGCCGCACGCTGGGCGCGAGCTTACGCCACCGCTACGTGGTGGTGGCGGCGTTCCTCGCCGTCGCCGCCGTCGGCGCGACGCTGTTCGCAACCTTGAAGTCCGAGCTGGCCCCGACCGAGGACCGCGGCATCTTCATCGTCTTCGGTCTTGCGCCCGAGGGCTCCACCCTCCAGTACACGGACGGCTACGCGCGCCAGATCGAGAAGCTGCTCGCCGAGGTGCCCGAGATCACGTCCTACTTCGTCGTCGTCGCCCCGGGCCTGGAGAAGCCCAACCCGGTCAACACGCTGCTTGCCTTCGTCAACCTCAAGTCCTGGGACGAGCGCGAACGCAGCCAGTTCGCCATCACCGGCGAGCTGGCCGGCAAGTTCGGGCCGCAGCTGCCCGGCATCCGCGCTTTCCCGATCAACCCGCCGTCGCTGGGCCAGAGCTTCCGCGACGAGCCGGTGCAGTTCGTGATCCAGGGCACCTCCTACGAGGCGCTGGACCAGGCGGTGGAGCGGATGCTGGCGAAGGCGCGCGAGTACCCGGGCCTTTCCAATCCGTATACCGACCTCGAGCTCAACAAGCCGCAGCTCGGCGTCGCCATCGACCGCGACAAGGCGGCGGCGGTGGGCGTCGACATCGACGTCATCGGCCGCACGCTCGAGAGCCTGCTCGGCGGGCGCGACGTCACCCGCTTCAAGCGCGAGGGCGAGCAGTACGACGTCGTCGTGAAGCTGGAGGACAAGGACCGCGTCGAACCGTCCGACCTGACCGAGATCTACGTGCGCAGCCGCGACGGCCGCCTGATCCAGCTCTCCAACCTCGTCACCGTCACCGAGCAGGTCGCGCCGAAGGAGCTCAACCACTTCAACCGCTTCCGCGCCGCGACGATCAAGGCCCGCATCGCGCCGGGCTACACGCTCGAGGAGGGGCTGGCGTTCCTCGATTCGGCCGCCGAGGAGGTGCTGGGCGAGGGCTTCACGGTGGACCTCGCCGGCCAGTCGCGCGAGCTGCGCGAGGCCGGCGCCGAGCTCTACTTCGTGTTCGTGCTGGCGCTCGGCTTCATCTACCTCGTGCTGGCGGCGCAGTTCGAGAGCTTCCGCAGCCCGCTCGTCATCATGCTGACGGTGCCGCTCGCCATCACCGGCGCGCTGGCGGCGATGTGGCTGAAGGGCATCATGCTCAACGTCTACAGCCAGATCGGCCTGGTGATGCTGATCGGCCTCATCACCAAGAACGGCATCCTGATCGTCGAGTTCGCCAACCAGCTGCGCGACCAGGGGCGCGAGAAGCTGGACGCGGTGATCGAGGCAGCGACGCTGCGCCTGCGGCCGATCCTGATGACGAGCCTGGCCACCGTGCTGGGCGCGGTGCCGATCGCGCTCTCGACCGGCGCGGGCGCCGAATCCCGCTCCGCCATCGGCTGGGTGGTGGTGGGCGGCGTCTCGGTGGGCACGCTCTTCACGCTTTACGTCATTCCCACGATGTACACCTTCATCGTCGGCGAGCGCCGCCTGATCTCGCGCGAGGAGATGGAGGAGGCGGTGGCAGCGCACGGCGGCGGCGCCAGCCCGCCGTCGCATTCCCCCGCGCAGCGCGCGTAACGCGTTTCTTGGCCTGGACGACGGCTGGCCTCCGTGGGTGCCACGCGCCGTTGCGCAGCATCTCGAGTGTTTTGGAAAAATTAACAACGGATTAACAATAGCCGGCTGCCCCCGCTGCTATATTTTGGTCGAACACCGACACGCACACATAAAGCGTCCACGCGCCGTGCCGGCGAGTGCGGCGCAAAGCAAGCAACTCAGCGTGGGCACTAGGCGGCGGTAGACAGGCGGCCCGCGACGTCCGCGGGCGCTGGCGCCTGCCTTGGGGGAAACGGGTTATGACCGACATCGAATACCTCGTCCGACGGATCTTCGAGCTGGAAACGCGGCGACAGCGGGTCGAGACCCTGCTGGTCGCGGCAACGTCGTCACAGGTTGCCGGCGGGGTTACGCCGTCGCCGCAGGGCCGCCGCGCCAGCGCCCGGCAGCCTCTGCGGCAGCCGGCGGCGGGAGCGTCCCCGCCCGCGAAGACAACCGGCCCGGTCCGCATCGAGGCGCGCGCCGCTTTGGAGGAGTTTCCCCACGTCGTGAAGAACCTTTCGCTCGAGTGGGGCTATCCGGAATGCGAGGCCTACATCGCCAAACTCGTCATCGACGAGCGCGGCAACCGGCGCGGCTTCAGCATGGAGGTCATGGACGAACTGCTATTTCTGTCCACGCTGCTGCGTTCGCGCAGCCCGAAGCTGCGGCTGGAAGCCACAAAGCGCCGCTTCGAGAATCCGCGCG
>DATIUV010000193.1:0-21561 GCA_035466595.1 Pelomicrobium sp. | reverse complement strand
CGGGCCAGAAGAGCGAAACCTGGTCCGACGACATGATCCGCTTCTCGCGCGACCGGCGCTCGCTGTACCGCACCTGACCCGCGCGGCGCGGGCGTTCAGAGCCGGGAGATCAGCTCGTCGGGCCGATCGATGCCGCCTTCGGCGCCCCATTCCTGCCACGGACGCTCGTTGCCGAGGTAGCCATAGCAAGCGACGATGGAGCGCATGCCCGCCGCCAGGCTGGCGCGGGTGTCGCGCTCGTCGTCGCCGAGGTAGATGCACTGGGCCGGCGTGACCGCTAGACGCTCGGAGGCGGCCAGCAACGGCGCCGGGTGGGGTTTCGGCTGTGCGCAGGTGTCGCCGCTGACGACGCAACCGGCGCGGCTGCCGAGGCCCAGCGCGGCCAGCAGCGGCACCGTGAAGCGCGCGGGCTTGTTGGTCACCACGCCCCATGACACAGCGCGCCGCTCCAGCTCGTCGAGCAGCTCGGACATGCCCGGGAAGAGCCGCGTGTCTTCGCACAGGCGCTCGAGGTAGAGCGCGAGAAATTCCTCGCGCATCGGCTCGAAGTCAGGATCGTCGGGCTTGAGGCCGAATCCAACAGCCAGCAGTCCGCGCGCGCCGGCCGACGCGTGCGGCCGCACCTGCGCGATCGGCAATGGCGCCAGTCCACGCCGCCCGCGTTGCCGGTTGAGCGCGCCGGCAAGGTCCGGCGCGGTGTCCGCGAGCGTGCCGTCGAGGTCGAAGAGAACCGCCCGTGTCGCCATCACGGCTTGCGCGTGATCGCGATGTAGTTGACGTCGGTATCGCTGCCGAGGCGGTAGGTTTTGGTGAAGGGGTTGTAGGACATGCCCACCAGCTCCACCACCTCCAGGCCGGCGTTCCGGCACATGTGGGCAAGCTCCGACGGCTTGATCAGCTTCGCGTATTCATGCGTGCCGCGCGGCAGCAGCCGCAAAACGTACTCCGCTCCGACGATGGCGAACAGGAAAGACTTGGGGTTGCGATTGATGGTGGAGAACACCGCGTGCCCGCCCGGCGCAGTGACGCGCGCGCAGGCAGCGACCGTGCTGGCGGGATCGGGGACGTGCTCCAGCATCTCCATGCAGGTCACCACGTCGAAGGGTCCCGCACCTTTCTCCGCCATCTGCTCGACCGACGTGTGGCGGTAATCCACCTGCCGGCCCGACTCGAGCAGGTGCAGCTGCGCCACCTTCAAGGGTTTCTCGCCCATGTCGATGCCGGTGACGGCGGCGCCGCGCGCGGCCATGCTTTCCGCGAGAATGCCGCCGCCGCAGCCGACATCCAGCACGCGCTTGCCCGCGAGACTCACGGTCTCGTCGATCAGATCGAGGCGCAGCGGGTTGATGTCGTGCAGCGGCTTGAATTCGCTGTGCGGGTCCCACCAGCGATGGGCAAGCTGGTTGAATTTCTCGACTTCGTGTGGATCGACATTGATCATTTTTCAGTTCCAGCGTCGGCCTCGGCGATGCGGCGGCTCCAGCGAGCAGCACGTGCAGCGAGGTCGCGGACATCCAGCGTTTCGAGCCCTCGCTCCCGCACCAGGCGGCGGCCCGCCACCCAGACGTCGCTGACGTCGTCCCGGCCGGCCGCGTATACCAGATGCGAGATCGGATCGTAGCAGGGAGACAGCGCCGCGCCGGCCAGGTTCACCGCGGCGATATCGGCCGCCTTGCCGGACGCGAGCGAGCCGATCCGCCGCTCGAGTCCCAAAGCGCGCGCGCCGCCCAGGGTCGCCATCTCCAGCGCCTGCCGCGCCGGCACGGCGTCCGCCCGGCCACTGACCGCCTTCGCCAGCAGCGCGGCGGTGCGCATTTCCGTGAACACGTCGAGCCGGTTGTTGCTGGCGCTGCCGTCGGTTCCGAGACCGACGTTGACGCCCTCGGCGAGCATCTCCGTCACCGGAGAGAAGCCGCTGGCGAGCTTGAGGTTGGACGAGGGGCAATGGGCGATGCTGCAATTGCGCGCCGCCACCAGGGCAATTTCCTCGGGCGTGAGATGAACCATGTGCACCCCGATCAGGCCCGGCCCCAGCAGGCCGAGCCGCTCGAAGCGCGCCAGCGGCCGGCAGCCGTGCTCGGCGGCGCTCGACTCGACCTCCTCGCGCGTTTCGTGCAGGTGGACATGAATCGGCACCTGCAGCTGCTCGGCGTAGGTGAGCAGCTTGCCGAGGCTGCGATCGCTGACCGTGTAGGGCGCATGGGGCGCCATGCAGAAGGAGAGCAGGGCATGGTCGCGATAAGCATCGCGCATCGCCAGCCCTTTGGTCAGATAGGCGTCCGCATCGGCCGCGTAGGGCGTTGGAAAGTCGACCAGGATCATGCCCAGCGCCGCGCGCATGCCCGCCTGCAGGACGGCGTCGGCGGCGGCCTCCGGGAAGAAGTACATGTCGTTGAAGCAGGTCACGCCTCCCCGGAGCATCTCGGCGCAGGCGAGTAGCGTGCCATCGCGAACGAACTCGGGCGTGACGAAGCGCTGCTCGGCGGGCCAGATGTGTTCCTGCAGCCACACCATCAACGGCAGGTCGTCGGCCAGCCCTCGCAGCAGGGTCATGGCGGCGTGCGTGTGCAGGTTGACGAGCCCGGGGATGAGCGCGTGATCCGCCAGGATCGTGCGCTCGTCGGCGGTGTAGCGTACTGCGGCCTCGGCTTGCGGCAGCACGGAAACGATGTGGCCATCGCGGATGGCAACCGCGTGGTGGTCGAGGACTGCGCCAGCCGGCTCCACCGGGATGACCCAGCGTGCCTCGATGAGGGTATCGACGCGTTCTTGGGCGGTCATGGCAAAAAAAAGCCCTGCACAAGGCAGGGCTTTTTTGACTCAGAGCGGGGGAAGCTTACTTGCGGCTGCCCGCAACTTCGACTTCCACGCGGCGATCCGGCTGGTAGCACTGGATCAGCGCCTTGCCGGTCTTGCCCTTGCAGTCCGCCGGCTTGGTGACCGGGTCGGAGAACCACTTGCCGTCGGTGTAGATCTTGTTTGCAGGGATGCCCTTCGACACCAGGTACGCCTTGACCGACTCGGCGCGACGCATGGACAGGCCCTTGTTGTACTGGACCGAGCCGATACGGTCGGTGTGGCCCACCGAGACGACGACTTCGTAGTTCACGCCACCCAGCTTGCTGGCGAAGTTATCCAGCGCCTGCTTGCCTTCGGGCTTCAGCACCGCCTTGTCGAAGTCGAACAGCACGTCAGCCGAGAAGGTGACCTTTTCCGGCATCATCTTCGGCGCAGGTGCGGCTGGCGCCGGGGCGGGAGCCGGAGCGGGCGCGGCCTTCGGAGCGGGCGGCTCGCACTTTTCCTTGGGCAGAATGTCCTTGTCGCACTCGCAGGTTGCAGCCGCCGGCGTCCAGTAGCTGGTGCGCCAGCAAAGGCCCGTGCTGTTGCGGGCCACGGCACCACGAGCATCCTTCAGGTAGGCGTCCCCTTCGCCAGGTCCCGGCGGGGTGGCAGCGCAGCCGGCCAGAATCGCCGCGGCGCCGATGGCCAAGCCCGACACAATCCGTTTCGCAGAAGCAAGATTCATCCTGTGCACCTTTCTTTTTCCGAATGACAAACGATAGATAAATCGCGACGTGATCCAAAGCCGTGGGGACAGATTCCGTGGTGACTCGCGACGCTCCCCTTTAGCCCGTACCGATAGCGGTTCTGCAAAAAGCGACAGCCGCCAAAGCGGGTTTTGTGAATTATCGGGCGGAAAACTTCGGTATGTCAACTCTTTGCGTTCAGCGGGCACGGGCCACGGGGCAGTTCGCGCAGTGCGTCGGGCAATGACACCATGCTAGAATTCAACATTTTTTTGCGGCCTCCGGGCAGGCGAAATAAACCCATAAATTCACCGTGATGGAAACTTTCGCGAAGGAAACCGTCCCCGTCAGCCTGGAAGAGGAAATGCGGCGGTCCTACCTCGACTACGCGATGAGCGTGATCGTGGGCCGGGCCTTGCCGGATGTGCGCGACGGCCTCAAGCCGGTGCACCGGCGCGTTCTCTTCGCCATGCACGAAGCCAACATCGCCTGGAACCGGCCGTACGTGAAATGTGCCCGGGTCGTGGGGGAGGTGATGGGCAAGTATCACCCCCACGGCGACGCTGCTATTTACGACACGCTCGTGCGCATGGCGCAGGAATTTTCCCTGCGCTATCCGCTCATCGACGGCCAGGGCAACTTCGGCTCGGTCGACGGCGACAGCCCGGCGGCCATGCGCTACACGGAATGCCGCCTCTCCAAGATCGCCGCCGAGCTCATGGCGGACATCGACAAGGAGACGGTCGACTTCCAGCCCAATTACGACGGCAAGGAGCAGGAGCCCACCTGCCTGCCGGCGCGCATCCCGAATCTGCTGGTCAACGGCTCCGCCGGTATTGCCGTCGGCATGGCGACCAACATCCCGCCGCACAACCTCGGGGAGGTGGTCGAAGCCTGCTTGGCCCTGATCGAAACGCCGGAGACCCCGCTGGAGCGGCTGATGGAACTGATCCCGGCACCCGATTTCCCGACCCGCGGCATCATCTACGGGCTCGAGGGCGTTCGCGAGGGCTACCGGACCGGCCGCGGGCGCGTGGTAATCCGCGCGCGCACCCATGTCGAGGATCTGGAAAAGGGCGCGCGGCAGGCCATCATCGTCGACGAACTGCCCTACCAGGTGAACAAGGCAAACCTGCTGATCCGCATCGGCGAGCTGGTGCGGGAGAAGCGGCTCGACGGCATCTCCGACCTGCGCGACGAGTCGGACAAGTCCGGCATGCGCGTGGTCATCGAACTCAAGCGCGGCGAGCTGCCCGAGGTGGTCCTGAACAACCTGTACAAGGAAACCCAGCTGCAGGACAGCTTCGGGATGAACATGGTCGCCCTGGTGGACAACCAGCCGCGCCTGCTCAACCTCAGGGAGCTGCTGCAGCTGTTCCTGCGCCACCGCCGCGAGGTCGTGGTGCGCCGGACCGTCTACGACCTGCGCAAGGCCCGCGAGCGCGGCCACGTCCTCGAGGGCCTCGCCGTGGCCCTGTCCAACGTCGACGAGATCATCGCGCTGATCAAGGCGGCCGAGTCGCCGGCCGTGGCGCGCCAGCGCCTGATGGAGCGGATCTGGCGCTCGGCGCTGGTCGAGGAGATGCTGGCGCGGGTCGATCCCGAGGCGGCGCGGCCGGAGGGGCTGGCGCCGGAATTCGGCCTGACTGCGGACGGCTACCGACTGTCCGACGTGCAGGCGCAGCGCATCCTGGAGATGCAGCTGCAGCGCCTCACCGGTCTCGAGCGGGACAAGATTGTCGCCGAGTACCGCGAAGTGATGGAGACCATCACCGATCTGCTCGACGTGCTCGCCAAGCCCCATCGCGTGAGCACCATCATCGCCGACGAGCTGCGCGAGGTGCGCGAGCAGTTCGGCGACAGGCGTCGCAGCGAGATCCAGGCCAATGCCCAGGAGCTGGCGCTGGAGGACCTGATCGCGCCCGAGGACGTCGTCGTGACGCTGTCGCACGCCGGCTACTTCAAGGCGCAGCCGCTGGCGGATTACCGGGCCCAGCGCCGCGGCGGCCGCGGCAAGCAGGCGGCGGCGACGCGCGAGGACGACTTCATCGACAACCTGTTCATCGCCAACACCCACGACTTCATCCTCTGCTTCTCCGATCGCGGGCGGCTCTACTGGATCAAGGTCTACGAGGTGCCGCAGGGCGGCCGCGCCAGCCGCGGCAAGCCCATCGTCAACCTGCTGTCGCTGCAGGCGGGCGAGAAGATCACCGCGGTGCTGCCGATCAAGGAGTTCAGCGACCAGCATTACGTGTTCATGGCGACGGCGTTTGGCACGGTGAAGAAGACCCCGTTGTCGGAATTCTCCCGGCCCCGGCAGGCCGGCATCATCGCCGTCGATCTCGACGAAGGCGATTTCCTGATCGGCGTCGCGCTCACCAGCGGGGTGCAGGACATCATGCTGTTCTCCGACGCCGGCAAGGCCGTGCGCTTCGACGAGCAGGACGTGCGGCCGATGGGGCGCGGCGCGCGGGGCGTGCGCGGCATGCGCCTGACCGACGGGCAGCAGGTCATGTCGCTGCTGGTGGCGGAACGCGAGGACCAGCAGGTGCTGACCGCGACCGAGAACGGCTACGGCAAGCGCACGCCGGTTGCGGAGTACACCCGGCACGGCCGCGGCACGCAGGGCATGATCGCCATCCAGACCAGCGCGCGCAACGGCAAGGTGGTGGCGGCGACGCTGGTGCAGCCCGAGGATGAGATCATGCTGATTACAACCGGCGGCGTGCTGATCCGCACGCGCTGCGGCGAGATCCGCGAGATGGGACGCTCGACCCAGGGCGTGCGCCTGATCAACCTTGACGACGGCGAGACGCTTGCCGGGCTGCAGAAGGTGGTGGAGTCGGCCGAGGGCCTCAACGGCGAGGGCGACGACGGGGCTGCAGCGGGGGAACCGGATGCCGGCGAGGTGACGCCATGACGCGCGTCTTCAACTTCAGCGCCGGGCCGGCGGTGCTGCCCGAGGAAGTGCTGGCGCAGGCACGCGACGAGATGCTGGACTGGCACGGCAGCGGCATGTCCGTGATGGAGATGAGCCACCGCGGCAAGGAGTTCATCTCCATCGCCGAGAAAGCGGAGGCGGACCTGCGCGAGCTGCTGGCGATTCCGGCCAGCTACAAGGTGCTCTTCCTGCAGGGCGGCGCCACCGGGCAGTTCGCGCTGGTGCCGATGAACTTGCTGGGGGAACGCACCAAGGCCGACTACGTCCACACCGGCCATTGGGCCAAGCGCGCCATGGCGGAGGCGAAGCGCTACTGCCAGGTCAACGTCGCCGCCAGCAGCGAGGACCGCAGCTTCACTTACGTGCCGCCGCGCGCCGGCTGGAAGCTCGACCCCGGCGCCGCCTACGTGCACATCACGTCGAACGAGACCATCGGCGGCATCGAGTTCAACGACTTCCCGGACACCGGCGAGGTGCCGCTGGTGGTGGACGCCTCGTCCCACATCCTGTCGCGGCCGATGGACGTGTCGCGTTGCGGCCTGATCTACGCCGGCGCGCAGAAGAACATCGGCCCGGCGGGGCTGACCATCGTCATCGTGCGCGAGGACCTGCTCGGGCGCGCGCTGCCGGCGACGCCGGGCGTGTTCGACTACAAGACCCAGGCCGAGAACGACTCGATGCTGAACACGCCGCCGACCTATGCCATGTACATCGCCGGGCTCGTGTTCGAATGGCTCAAGCGCCGCGGCGGACTGGCGGCGATGGAGCGGCACAACGTCGCCAAGGCGAAGATCCTCTACGACCTGATCGACGGCGGGGATTTCTACCGCTCGCCGGTCGACAGGGCGGATCGCTCGCGCATGAACGTGCCGTTCACGCTGCGCGACGCCACCCTCGACGAGGAGTTCCTCAAACAGGCCAAGGCTCGCGGTCTGGTGCAGTTGAAGGGCCACCGCTCGGTGGGCGGCATGCGCGCGTCGATCTACAACGCGATGCCGCTCGAGGGCGTGCGGGCGCTGGCGGATTTCATGCGCGAATTCGCGGCGAAGCATGGCTGAGCGACACCACATCCTGGTCCTCAATACCATCTCGCCCCATGGGTTGAAGCGCTTTCCGGGCGGGCGCTACGTGGTCGGGCCCCACGTCGCCGATCCCGACGCGGTCCTGGTGCGCTCGCACAACATGCTGAAGATGGAGATCCCGGCCACCGTGCGCGCCATCGGCCGCGCCGGCGCCGGCACCAACAACATCCCGGTTGACGCGATGAGCCGCCGCGGCGTGCCGGTGTTCAACACGCCGGGCGCGAATGCCAACGCCGTCAAGGAGCTGGTGCTGGCGGCGATACTGATGGCCGCGCGCAACCTGATCCCAGCGATCCGCTTCACCGACGGGCTCAACGGCGACGAGATCACGCTGCACAAGCTGGTGGAGGAGGGCAAGAAGCAGTACGCCGGCGTCGAGCTGCCGGGGCGAACGCTAGGCGTCGTCGGACTCGGCGCCATCGGCAGCCTGGTGGCCGATGCCGCGATCAAGCTCGGCATGAAGGTGGTGGGCTACGATCCGGACATCACGGTGGAAGCGGCCTGGAGCCTGCCGGCGCAGGTGCGCAAGGCGCACTCGCTGGAGGAACTGCTCAAGCTCGCGGACTTCGTTACCCTGCACGTTCCGCTGCTGGAGGCGACGCGCGGCCTCATCAACGCCGTGCGCGTGCAGAAGATGAAGCCCGGCGCCGTGCTGCTCAATTTCGCGCGCGACGGGATCGTGGATCCCGAGGCGGTGGTGGCCGGGCTGGAGGAGGAGCGGTTGCGCTTCTTCCTGACCGATTTCCCGCATCCGCGCCTGCAGCACCACCCGCGTGTCGTCGCCCTGCCGCATCTGGGCGCATCCACGAGCGAGGCGGAGGAGAACTGCGCCGCGATGGTGGTCGACCAGGTGATGGACTATCTGGAGAACGGCAACATCGTCAACTCGGTGAATTTTCCGCTGGCGGTGATGCCGCGCGAATCGCCGTACCGAATCGCGGTCGCAAACCAGAACGTGCCCAACATGGTGGGGCAGATCTCCACTGCGATGGCGCGCGCCGGCCTCAACATCCACAACATGCTGAACAAGTCGCGCGGCGAGACGGCCTACACGGTGGTAGACCTGGACAGCGCGCCGCCGGACACCGTGATCCAGGAGATCTCCTCCATCCCCGGCGTGCTGTGCGTGCGCTACCTGCCCCTGCCGGAGGGCGCGTGATTCGGCGCGCGGCGCGGATGCGCGCGGGCGGTGCCGGTCGCTCCCGGCGTAACGTCGACGCCCGCGCCCCGCGCGGGCGGAGCGGGGCGGGCGCGTGAGCGATCCACTGAAGCCGCTGCGGGAGCGTATCGACCTCCTCGACGCCAAGCTTCTCGAGCTGCTGAGCGAGCGGGCCGCGCTCGCGCAGCAGATCGGCGCGCTGAAGGACGGCGAGGTCTATCGGCCTGAACGCGAAGCGCAGGTGCTGCGGCGGCTGCGGCAGCTCAATCCCGGGCCGCTGGGCGCTGACGCGGTGGAGCGGCTGTTCGTCGAGATCATCTCGGCCTGCCGGGCGTTGGAGCGGCCGGTCGCGGTCGCCTACCTGGGGCCGCGCGGCACCTTTTCCGAGGAAGCGGTGGTCAAGCGCTTCGGCGGTGCCGCCGACACGCAGGCGTGCGCGACGATCGACGACGTGTTTCGCAGCGTCGAATCGCGCCAGGCGCACTACGGGGTGGTGCCGGTGGAGAATTCCACCGAGGGGGCAGTCGGGCGGACGCTGGACCTGCTGCTCGCGACGCCGCTGAAGGCCTGCGGCGAGGTCATGCTGCCCGTCCACCAGTGCCTGCTCTACAACGGCGATGACCTGGCCGCGGTGCGGCGGGTCTACTCGCACCCGCAGTCGTTCGGGCAGTGCCAGCGCTGGCTGGCGGCGAATCTGCCGGCGGCCGAGCGGATCAGCGCGTCGAGCAACGGCGAGGCGGCGCGGCTGGCGCAGGGCGACGCCGGGGCGGCCGCGGTCGGACCGCAGCGGGCCGGCGAAACCTATGGCGTGCGCGTCGCCGCCGCCAACATCGAGGACGATCCGCGCAACACCACGCGCTTCCTGGTGATCGGGCCGCGGGACGCCGGCGTTTCCGGACGCGACAAGACGTCGCTGGTCCTGTCGGCGCAGAACCGGCCGGGCGCGGTGCATCAGCTCCTCGACCCCTTCGCGCGTCACGGCGTCAGCATGACCCGGCTCGAGTCGCGTCCGTCGCGCACCGGGCTGTGGGAGTACGTGTTCTACGTCGACATCGAGGGCCACCGCGAAGAGCCCAAGGTGGCCGCGGCGCTGGCAGAGCTCGACGAGCGCGCCACGTTCCTGAAAATCCTCGGGTCCTACCCCGCCGCGAAGGACTGAGCCATGGACGTTTGCGATCTGGCGCCGGGCTACATCCGCGCCATCGCCCCCTATCAGCCGGGCAAGCCGACTTCGGAGCTGGCGCGGGAGCTGGGTCTCACCGACATCGTGAAGCTGGCCTCGAACGAGAACCCGCTGGGCCCGAGCCCGCGCGCGCTGGACGCGCTGGAGGCTGCGCTGCCGGAACTCGCGCGCTACCCCGACGGCAACGGCTTCGAGCTGAAAGCGGCGATCAGTCGGCGGCTCGGCGTGGCGGAATCGCAGATCGTCCTCGGCAACGGCTCCAACGACGTGCTGGAAATGGTGGCGCGTGCGTTTCTGTCTCCGGGCCTCGGCGGGGTGTACTCGCAGCACGCTTTCGCCGTCTATCCGCTGGCGGTGCAGGCCGTGGGCGCGCGCGGCATCGAGGTGCCGGCGCGGGAGTTCGGCCACGACCTGGAGGCAATGGCGGACGCGGTCGACGAGGACACGCGGGTGGTGTTCGTCGCCAATCCCAACAACCCGACGGGCACCGTCGTGCCCCCGGCGCAGGTGCGCGACTTCCTGCGCCGATTGCCGCGCTCGGTGGTGGCCGTGCTGGACGAGGCCTACTACGAGTACCTGCCGGACGCGCTGCGGGCCAACACGCCGGCTTGGCTCGCCGAGTTTCCGAACCTGGTGATCACGCGCACCTTCTCGAAGGCCTACGGCCTGGCGGCACTGCGCGTCGGCTTCGCCCTCGCGAGCCCGGTGCTCGCCGACCTGCTCAACCGCGTGCGGCAGCCGTTCAACGTCAACACCCTGGGGCAGGTGGCGGCGGTCGCCGCGCTGGAGGATCACGATTATGTCGCGCGCTCGGTGGCGCTCAACCGCGCCGGCATGGTGCAACTCACCACCGGGCTCATCGCGGCCGGGCTCACCTTCATCCCGTCGTACGGCAATTTCGTCTGCGTGAAGGTGCCGGCCGCCGCCGGCGTGTTCAAGCGGCTGCTGGCCAAGGGCGTGATCGTGCGGCCGGTGGCCGGGTACGGAATGCCGGATTACCTGCGCGTGAGCGTCGGCCTCGAGCGGGAGAACGCACGGTTCCTGGAAGCGCTGCGCGAGGTGGTAGCGTGAACGCAGCGCAGGCCTCCCGGCCAGCTATCGCCAAGCTCGTGGTGATCGGCGTCGGTTTGATCGGCGCCTCGGCGGCGCTGGCGCTGCGCGCGGCGGGCAGCGTCGGGCGCGTCTTCGGTATCGGCCGCAGCCAAGCGAATCTCGACGAGGCGATGGCCGGCGGCGCGATCGACGCCGTCGGCCGGTACGACGCGGAAACGCTGGCGGACGCCGACATCGTGCTGGTCGCGGTGCCGGTGGCGCAGACGGGGGCCGTGCTGGCGGCGCTGGCGCCGTGGATCGGACCGGGCACGGTCGTCACCGATGCCGGCAGCACCAAGCACGACGTCGTCGCGATCGCCAGGGCTCGCCTGGGCGATGCTTTTGCCCGGTTCGTGCCGGCGCATCCGGTCGCGGGCGCGGAGCGCAGCGGTGCCGCCGCGGCAGCCCCCGGGCTGTATGCGGGCCGGCACGTCATCCTGACACCGGTCGCCGAAACCTCCGCCGAAGCCATCGGCACGGTCGAGCGCATGTGGCGCTTCTGCGGGGCGCACGTCACGCGCATGGCGCCGGACCGCCATGACGAAGTGCTCGCCGCGGTTAGCCATCTGCCCCACGTCCTCGCCTTTGCGCTGGTGGGGCGACTCGCCGGGCAGCCGGACGCGGATGAGTTCTTCGATCTGGCGGGGCCGGGCTTCCGCGACTTCACCCGCATCGCGGCCAGCTCGCCCGAAATGTGGCGCGACATCTGCCTCGCGAACCGCGAGGCCCTGCTGGCCGCCCTCGACGGCTATCTGGATGTCGTGGGGGCGCTGCGGGAGCAGATCGCCACCGGCGATGGCGAGGCCCTTCTGGAAGCGTTCGCCCGCGCCAGCGCGGCGCGCCTGAATTGGACGGGCTGCCAATGACACGCAGTTTTCGCATCGCGCCGGGCGGCGCGCTGACGGGTGTCATCCGCGTTCCGGGCGACAAGTCGATTTCCCATCGCAGCGTGATGCTCGGCGCGCTGGCCGACGGCGTGACCCGCGTGACCGGCTTCCTCGAGGGCGAAGACGCCCTTGCCACGATGAACATCTTCCGGGCGCTGGGCGCGCGCATCGATGGCCCGCAGGACGGCGCCCTGACGATCCATGGGGTGGGCATGCATGGGCTGCGAGCGCCGGCGGGCGTGCTCGACTGCGGCAACTCCGGCACCTCGATGCGGCTGCTGGCAGGCCTGCTGGCGGGGCAGGCGTTCGACGCCACGCTGACCGGCGACGACTCCCTGCGGCGGCGGCCTATGCGGCGGGTGGCGGAGCCGCTCGCGCTGATGGGCGCCCGCATCGAGACCGCGGACGGCGGCGTGCCCCCGGTGACCGTGCGCGGCGGCATGCCGCTGCGCGGCGTCGACTATCCGCTGCCGGTGGCGAGCGCCCAGGTCAAGTCGGCGCTCCTGCTGGCGGGGCTGTACGCCCACGGCCGCACCTGCGTGACCGAGCCGGCGCCGACGCGCGATCACACCGAGCGCATGCTGCGCGCGTTCGGCTACCGCGTGGAGACCGACGGCGCGCGCGTCTGCCTGGAGGGCGGCGGCCGCCTGACTGCCTGCGCTGTCGAGGTGCCGGCCGACATTTCTTCCGCGGCATTTTTCCTGGTCGGCGCGTCGATCGCCCCGGGTTCCGACCTGACGCTGTCCGGTGTCGGGGTCAATCCCACCCGAACCGGCGTGCTCGAGATCCTGCGGCTGATGGGGGCGCGTATCAGCCTCACCAATGAGCGCCTGGCGGGCGGCGAGCCGGTGGCCGACCTGCGCGTGCGATCGGCGCCGCTGAAGGGTATCCGCGTGCCGCCGGAGCTGGTGCCCCTGGCGATCGACGAGTTCCCGGCGCTCTTCGTGGCCGCGGCGTGCGCCCACGGCGAAACGGTGGTGACCGGGGCCGAAGAGCTGCGCGTCAAGGAAAGCGATCGCATCGCCGTCATGGCGGAGGGCCTGCGCGAGCTGGGCGCCCACGCCGAACCGACGCCCGACGGCATGCGCATCGTCGGCAACAGTTTCCGCGGCGGGCGGGTCGACAGCCGCGGCGACCATCGGATCGCCATGGCGTTTGCGATGGCGGCGTTGCGCGCCTCGGGGCCGGTCGAGATCGAGGACTGCGCCAACGTCGCCACGTCCTTCCCAGGCTTCGAGGCGCTGGCGCGGACGGCCGGCCTGGCTATCAGCGCACGTGGATGAAGGTGCCGGAGCATCCGGGCGGCGCCGTGCCCGTCATTGCCATCGACGGCCCGTCGGCATCGGGC
The DNA here is from genome assembly GCA_035466595.1 of Pelomicrobium sp. Classification (GTDB taxonomy): domain Bacteria; phylum Pseudomonadota; class Gammaproteobacteria; order Burkholderiales; family UBA6910; genus DATIUV01. The sequence continues at coordinate 8,342 of DATIUV010000193.1, read as the reverse complement.
AAGGGTACCGTCGCCAAGCGGGTTGCCGACGCGCTGGGTTTCCACTTTCTCGACAGCGGCGCCCTCTACCGCCTGGTGGCGCTGGCGGCGCTGCGCCGGGAGGTGGACCTCGGCGCCGAGCGCGCCTTGGCGGAGCTCGCCCGCAATCTCGACGTGCGCTTTGACGGGGACGAGGTCGTCCTGGCGGGGGAGCGGGTGACGGAGGCCATCCGGGCGGAGCAGGTCTCCGGCGCCGCGTCCCGCGTCGCCGCCCACCCCGCGGTGCGCGCGGCCCTCCTGGAGCGCCAGCGGGCGTTTCGCCGCCCGCCCGGGCTCGTCGCGGACGGCCGCGACATGGGCTCCCGGGTGTTTCCCGACGCCGGCCTCAAGGTGTTCCTCACGGCGAGTCCGGAGGAACGCGCTCGCCGTCGGCATAAGCAGTTGATAGACAAAGGAATGAGTGCTAACATGCTCGATCTTGTTCGGGATATTGCCGAACGCGATCAGCGTGACCGTGAACGTGCCGTGGCGCCGCTGCGAGAGGCGGAGGGCGCCGAGGTGATCGACACGACCTCACTTGCGATCGAAGACGTCGTCGACGCTGTCCTCAGGCTCTACCGCGCGTCCTCAACGTAGGGTGTTACCGAATCGCTGCGCTTTCCCGAACGGGGCCGCGCTTTGATCCGTAACTGATTTCTCAACTGGCCCCGCCTGCCGGCGGGTATTTTGTCGGATAACTCTTTGATGATGGCTAACGTCTCCCCCGCTACTGAAAACATGGAAAGCTTCGCCGCGCTGTTCGAGGAAAGCCTCGCCCGCAAGGAAATGCGCGTCGGAGAAGTGATCACCGCCGAGGTGGTCCGCGTCGACCCGAACTTTGTCGTGGTAAACGCCGGTCTCAAGTCCGAGAGCGTGATTCCGCTCGAAGAATTCCGCAACGACCGCGGCGAGGTCGAGGTCACGCCGGGGGATTTCGTCAGCGTCGCCATCGAGGCGCTGGAAGACGGCCACGGCGAGACCCGCTTGTCGCGCGAGCGCGCCAAGCGCCTGGCGGCGTGGACCGAGCTCGAGTCGGCCATGGAACAGGGCAACCTGGTCAAGGGCGTGGTGTCGGGCAAGGTCAAGGGCGGCCTCACGGTCATGATCAACGGCATCCGCGCGTTCCTGCCGGGCTCGCTGGTCGACATCCGGCCGATGAAGGACACCTCCGGCCTCGAGGGCCGCGAGCTGGAGTTCAAGGTCATCAAGCTCGACCGCCGCCGCAACAACGTCGTCGTCTCGCGCCGCGCCGTCCTCGAGGAAACGCTCGGCGCCGAGCGCCAGGCGCTGCTGGAGACGCTGAAGGAAGGCATGGTGGTCAAGGGCATCGTCAAGAACATCACCGACTACGGCGCGTTCGTCGACCTGGGCGGCATCGACGGCCTGCTGCACATCACCGACCTTGCGTGGCGCCGCGTCAAGCATCCGTCGGAAGTGCTGGCCGTGGGCGACGAGGTCGAAGCCAAGGTACTCAAGTTCGACCAGGAGAAGAATCGCGTCTCGCTGGGCCTCAAGCAGCTCGGCGAGGATCCGTGGGTCGGCATCTCGCGCCGTTACCCGTCGGGCACGCGGCTTTTCGGCAAGGTCACCAACCTCACCGACTACGGCGCCTTTGTCGAGATCGAGGAAGGCATCGAGGGCCTGGTGCACGTCTCCGAGATGGACTGGACCAACAAGAACATCCATCCGTCCAAGGTGGTGCAGGTCGGCGACGAGGTGGAGGTCATGATCCTGGAGATCGACGAGGACAGGCGCCGCATTTCCCTCGGCATGAAGCAGTGCATGCCCAATCCGTGGGACGACTTCGCCATGAACTTCAAGAAGGGCGACAAGGTCAAGGGCCAGATCAAGTCGATCACCGACTTCGGCATCTTCATCGGGCTGCCCGGCAACATCGACGGCCTGGTGCACCTGTCCGACCTTTCCTGGACCCTGCCGGGCGAGGAGGCGGTGAAGAACTTCAAGAAGGGCGAGGAGGTGGAAGCAATGGTGCTGGCGATCGACGTCGAGCGCGAGCGCATCTCGCTCGGAGTCAAGCAGTTGGAGGGCGACCCCTTCAGCAACTACGTCGCCGCCCACGACAAGAACACGATCGTCAAGGGCACGGTGAAATCGATCGACGCCAAGGGCGCGGTGGTGCAGCTCGACGGCGACGTCGAGGGCTATCTGCGGGCCTCCGAGGTTTCGCGCGACCGCGTCGAGGACATCCGCACGCGCCTGAAGGAGGGCGACGAGGTGGAGGCGATGATCATCAACATCGACCGCAAGAACCGCGGCATCAACCTGTCCATCAAGGCCAAGGATCTGGCCGATCAGACGGAGGCCCTGCACAAGATGCAGGAGACCAGCGCCGCCAGCGCCGGAACCACCAATCTTGGCGCTCTGCTGAAGGCGAAACTCGACGGCAAGACCAGCGAAGAATAACCCGGGGCATTTGACGATGACCAAATCGGAGCTGATCGCGCGGCTGGCGGCGCGCCACCCGCAGCTGGTGGCGAAGGACGCCGAGCTCGCGGTCAAGATGATTCTGGACGCCATGGCCGACAGCCTTGCCAAGGGCGAGCGGATCGAGATCCGCGGGTTCGGCAGCTTCGGGCTCAACTACCGCCCGCCGCGGGTCGGCCGCAATCCCAAGTCGGGCGAGCGCGTCGAGGTGCCGGAGAAGTACGTGCCGCACTTCAAGGCGGGCAAGGAGCTGCGCGAGCGCGTCGATTACAAGAAGTGAGCGGCGCGCGCTGAAGCGGTTTGGCCGGCGGCCCGCCCGGAAGGGGCGCGCCGCCGTCTGTTTTTGCGGCCCCCGGTTTTTCGCGTTTCACTGATTCGAGCGACCCATGCGATTCGTCTCCTGGACCCTGCGCATCCTGCTGTTCCTGCTGCTCCTCACGTTCGCGCTGCAGAACACCGAGGACGTCACCGTGCGCTATTACCTCGGCATCGAATGGCGCGCGCCGCTGGCGCTGGTGATCTTCGCGTTCTTCCTGGCGGGTGCCGTCATCGGCGTGCTGGCGGCAGCGGCCGGCCGATTCGGCCGCCGGCGCCGACAGCGCCAGCAGGCCAAGCAGGCAGGCCCTTCCGCCGCGGCGGAGAAGCCCGCGTCCCCGGCGCTGCCGCCGGCGGGTCCAGGCGTCTGACGGCCCGGCCTGGCACAAAGGCGGTCGGACGATGGAGTTCGAGCTCTGGTGGCTGCTGGCGCTGCCGCTGTTCTTCGCGCTGGGCTGGTTCGCCGCGCGCATCGACATCAAGCAGCTCGTCACGGAGTCGCGGCGCGTGCCGGCGTCGTATTTCAGAGGCCTCAACTTCCTCCTCAACGAGCAGCCCGACAAGGCCATCGAGGCCTTCATCGAGGTGGTGCGGGTCGACCCGGAGACGATCGAGCTGCATTTCGCGCTCGGCAGCCTTTTCCGGCGCCGCGGCGAAGTGGAGCGCGCGATCCGCATGCACCAGAATCTGCTGGAGCGCAGGGACCTGGCGCCCGAGTTCCGTGAGGACGCGCTCTACGAGCTCGCCCAGGACTACTTCAAGGCCGGGCTCCTCGATCGCGCGGAGGAGCTTTTCCAGCAGCTGGAGGGCAGCCGGCACGAGCAGGCAGCGCTCAAGCAGCTGCTGGAGATCTACGAAACCGAGAAGGACTGGGACAAGGCGATCGCCGCATCCCGGCGCATGGACACGATCACCGGCGAATCCAGCGCCAAGGACATTGCTCATTTCTACTGCGAGATGGCGGCAGCCGACGCTGCCCACTCGCGGCTCGACGACGCCCGGCGCCACGTCGACGAGGCGCTCACGGTGAACCGCAAGTGCGCGCGCGCCAACGTCCTGCTCGGCGAGATGGAGCTTGCCCAGGGACGCTGCGAGCAGGCGATCGCCGCGTGGAAGCGCATCGAGGCGCAGAACCCGGCCTATTTCGCGCTGATCGCGGACAAGTTCATGGAGGCGTATCGCCGTGTCGGGCGCTCGAGCGAGGGGCTGCAGCTGCTGCGGGGCTACCTGGCGGCGCAGCCGTCGGTGGATCTGCTGGACTGCGTCTTTCGCGCCACCCTGGAGCTGCAGGGCGCGGAGGCGGCGCACCGCATGGTGCGCGAGGAGTTGCGCCGCCATCCGACGCTGCTCGGCCTGTCGCGCCTGATCGAAGCGCAGCTGGCGGAAGCCACGGCCTCGCAGCGTCAGGACCTGGAGCTGACGCAGAGCCTGGTGCAGACGCACAGCCGCGGGCTGGCCATGTACCGCTGCGGCCAGTGCGGCTTCCGCGCGCGTCAGTATTACTGGCGCTGCCCGGCCTGCAGCGGCTGGGAAACCTATCCGCCGCTGCGGTCGGAAGAGAGCGAGATGGCAGCTTGAAGACGAATCCGACCGGGTGTGAAGGCGCTGCAGCGCGCTCCCGCGCGATTGGCCCTGGAGGTACGCGCATGAGGAGGGCGCCGGCATGAGCGAGCCACGAATCATTGTCGCCCTCGATTACGCCACGGCGGAAGCGGCGCTCGCGCTGGCTTCGGCGCTGGATCCGCGCCTTTGCCGGCTGAAGGTGGGCAAGGAGCTGTTCACCGCCGCCGGCCCGCAGCTGGTGGAGCGGCTGATGGGGCGCGGCTTCGAAATATTCCTCGATCTCAAGTTTCACGACATTCCCAACACCGTCGCCGGCGCCTGCCGGGCGGCTGCGAGGCTGGGCGTCTGGATGGTGAACGTGCATGCGCTGGGCGGCCGCGCGATGCTCGAGGCGGCGCGGGAAGCGCTGGGGGGCACGCCGCACCGGCCGCTGCTGACGGCTGTGACGGTGCTGACCAGCTTGGAGCAGCGCGACCTGGACGAGATCGGCCTGCAGGGCTCGCCGGCGAGTGCGGCGGAGCGGCTGGCCGGTCTGGCGCATGCCTATGGTCTCGACGGTGTGGTTTGCTCGCCGCAGGAGGCCGCCACGCTGCGCGAGCGCTTCGGCACAGGGTTCCGGCTGGTGACGCCGGGCGTGCGGCCGGCGGGCAGTGCGCACGGCGATCAGGCGCGCGTGGCGACGCCGGCGGCTGCCATCGCGGCCGGGGCGGACGATCTGGTCATCGGCCGGCCGATCACGCAGGCGCCGGATCCCGGCGCCGCGCTGGCCGCCATCGCCACCGAAATCGGCGCCGCGGCGGCGACGGGAGCCGGCCGTGGCTGAGACGCAGGAGACGACCATCGCGGCCCGGATCGCCGCGGCCCGTGTGCTGGTGGTGGGCGACGTCATGCTGGACCGTTACTGGTTTGGCGAGGTCTCGCGCATCTCCCCGGAAGCGCCGGTGCCCATCATCAAGATCGACCGCACGGAAGAACGCCCGGGGGGTGCTGCCAACGTCGCCCGCAACGCCGCGGCGCTCGGCGCCCGCACCTGGCTCCTGTCGGTGGTGGGCACGGACGAAGCGGGCCGTTCGCTCGAGCGGCTGCTGGCGCAGGAGGCCGTGACGGCGAAGCTCCAGCAGGACCCGCAGCTCACCACCACCGTCAAGTTGCGCGCCATCGCGCGCCACCAGCAGCTGCTGCGCATCGATTTCGAGACGCCGCCCAATCACGAGGTGCTGCTGTCGAAGCTGGAGGACTTCCGTCGCCTGCTGCCCGACGCGGACGTCGTCGTGCTGTCGGATTACGGCAAGGGCGGCCTCACCCACATCGCGCGCATGATCGAGGCGGCCAACGCGGCCGGCGTGCCGGTGCTGGTGGATCCCAAGGGCGACGATTACGAGCGCTACCGCGGCGCCACGCTCCTCACGCCGAACCGCAGCGAGTTCCGCGAGGTGGCGGGCAGCTGGAAGAGCGAAGCGGAGCTGACGGCGAAGGCGCAGCGGCTGCGGCGCGAGCTGGGCCTCAAGGCGCTGCTGGTCACCCGCAGTGAGGAGGGCATGACGCTGTTCCGCGAGGAAGGCGTCGTCCACGAGGCCGCCGACGCGCGCGAGGTGTTCGACGTCAGCGGCGCGGGCGACACCGTGATCGCGGCGCTGGCGGTGATGATCGCCGCCGGCGCGGACCTGCCGGCGGCGGTGCGCCTGGCGAACCGCGCCGCCGGCATCGTGGTCGGCAAACTGGGCACCGCCGTCGTCCACCACGCCGAGCTGTTCGGCGGCGGGCAGGCCTGAGACAGGGGAAGAGCACATGTACTTCGTCGTCACCGGCGCCGCCGGTTTCATCGGCTCCAACATCGTGCGCGCGCTCAACGAGCGCGGCGTGAGCGAGATCATCGCGGTCGACAACCTCACCAACGCGGACAAGTTTCGCAATCTCACCGACTGCGAGCTGGCCGACTATCTCGACAAGCGCGAGTTCATCGACCGGCTGGCGGCCGGCGACTTCGACGGGCTGGTGGAGGCGATCATCCACCAGGGCGCCTGCTCCGACACCATGGAGACCGACGGTCGCTACATGATGGAGAACAACTACCGCTACTCGCTGGCGCTGCTGGAGTTCTGCCAGGACGAAAGCGTGCCCCTGCTGTACGCGTCGTCGGCGTCGGTCTACGGCGCCGGGCCCACCTTCCGCGAGGCGCGCGAGTTCGAGGCGCCGCTCAACGTCTACGGCTACTCGAAATTCCTGTTCGACCAGATCGTGCGGCGGCGGCGGGCGGAGTTCACCGCGCCGGTGGTGGGCTTCCGCTATTTCAACGTCTACGGACCGCGCGAGGCGCACAAGGGGCGCATGGCCTCGGTGGCGTTCCATTTCTTCAACCAGTACCGCGCCGAAGGGCGCGTGCGGCTGTTCGAGGGCAGCGGCGGCTACGCCGACGGCGAGCAGCGGCGCGATTTCGTCGCGGTCGAGGACGTGGTGGCGGTGGCGATGCACTTCCTCGACCGCGACGAGGGCGCGGGCGTATTCAACGTCGGCACCGGCGCGTGCCAGTCGTTCAACGATGTCGCCGTGGCGACGGTCAATGCCTGCCGGCGGGCAGCGGGCGAAGCGCCGCTCGCGCTGGCCGAGCTGCGCTCGCGCGGCATCATCGAATACATCCCGTTCCCGGAGGCGCTGCGCGGCAAGTACCAGAGCTTCACGGAGGCCGACCTCGGCGCGCTGCGGGCCGCCGGCTATGCCGAGCCGTTTCTGACGGTGGAGGAGGGCGTCGAGCGCTACGTCGCCTGGATGCTGGAGCGCGCCGGCTGAACGCCGCTGCCGTGCGATAATTTCCTTCCGGCCTGCGCCATTCGCGGCCTCGTCCGAGCTATGACTTTCCGTTACGCCCATATCGAGGATTTCGTCGGCAACACGCCGCTTGTGCGCCTGAAGCGCATGCCCGGCAGAACCGACAACCTGCTGCTGGCCAAGCTCGAGGGCAACAATCCGGCCGGCTCGGTCAAGGACCGGCCGGCGCTGTCGATGATCCGGCGCGCGCAGGAGCGCGGCGACATCCGCCCCGGCGACACCCTGATCGAGGCGACCAGCGGCAACACCGGCATCGCGCTGGCAATGGCCGCGGCCATGATGGGCTACCGCATGGTGCTGGTGATGCCCGAGCACCTGTCGGTCGAGCGGCGCCAGACGATGCGCGCGTTCGGCGCCGAGATCGTCCTCACACCCAAGGACGGCGGCATGGAGAACGCGCGCGACGTCGCCGAGCGCATGCGCGACGAGGGCCGCGGCGTGATCCTCGATCAGTTCGCCAATCCCGACAACCCGCTGTCGCACTACGAAGGCACCGGGCCCGAGATCTGGCGCGATACCGGCGGGCGCATCACCCACTTCGTCAGCAGCATGGGCACCACCGGCACGATCATGGGCTGCTCGCGCTTCTTCAAGGAAAAGAATCCCGCGATCGAGATCGTCGGCGTGCAGCCCGAGGAGGGCGCGCAGATCCCCGGCATCCGCAAGTGGCCGGAGGAATACCTGCCGAAGATCTACGATGCCGAGCGCGTCGACCGCATCGTGCTGGTGTCGCAGTCCGAGGCCGAGGACACCATGCGCCGCATGGCCCGCGAGGAAGGCATCTTCGCCGGCGTTTCCTCCGGCGGCGCGATGGCGGTGGCGCTGCGCATCTCGGCCGAGACCGAAAACGCGGTGATCGTCTCCATCGTCTGCGACCGCGGCGACCGCTACCTTTCCACGGGTGTCTATCCGGCGTAGTCCGCGGTGTCTTGCCGGGTGTGCTGCCGCGCTCGCGGCAGTGCTCGCTGCGACGGCCGTCGCAATCGCCGCTGCGCCGCCTCGAGCCGAGATCAGTCTCGGCCGCGTCGTCGGCCCGGATTTCAGCCTCGCCGGCGTGCACGTCAGCATCGACCTCGCCGCGCCGAGCCGCGGCGAGGCCGTTTTCCGCGACGTGCGGGTAGCCGGGCGCGCGCTTGGCGATATTCGCCTGACCTGCGCCGACCTCGACCTCTACC
>DATIUV010000192.1:0-8650 GCA_035466595.1 Pelomicrobium sp. | reverse complement strand
AGAAATTCATTGATTCTTCCTTTGCGTCCTTCGCGTCCTTTTCGTTGGGAAGGTTTTCGACGTTCTCTGCGCCTCCGCGCCTCGGCGGCTAAACGCCCCTTTGCGGGTCAGAGCTTGTCCGCCGGCGTGTCCTTGATCTTCGGCCACTCGGCCTCGGAGCGCTTCAGGTAGCCGGGAATGTCCCCGCTCCAGGTGCGGCCGACGCTGGCGTTGAAGTTGAGGTAGAGCTTGCCGTCAACCACCTTCCAGACCTGCGGATCGATATCGAACTTGCCGCCTTTGGCGACGCCGTACGCACACCAGCCGCCGTACTGCGGCGCGTAACGAGCCGGGTCCGCCTTGAACGCCGCCAGGTTCTCCGCCGTGGCGAAGCGGTAGGTCGCGCCTTCGTGCACGGCCGTGAACTCGGGCTTGCCCGGCGTCGGCTTGCCGGCGGTGAAGTAGGCCACCGGATCGTAGCCGTGGACGGCGACGCCGCCCTTCTGCACGTTGACGTGGGCGGCGGGCTCGGCCAGCGCCGTGGCGGGAATGGTCAGCACGAGCGCCGACAGCAGCCAGGCGGCGGCAAGACGGATCACGGAAGCGGGTGCGCGGATCATCGGGAGTCCTTTTGGGCAAGGATAAGAAGCGCCGCGGATCGCGGCGGCACTGCTTGGTCGGCGCGCCCGCGCCGACCTTACACGGCAGCGCGGCGCGCCACGCCGAACACGAAAGGACCCCGCCGCGGCGGGGTCCCGGGGCATGGCGTCCGGATCAGGCGGCGGCCTTGAGCGCCCCGTGCTCGATGCGGGTGCCCAGCACCTTCAGGAACTCGGCCAGCCACGCCGGGTGCGCCGGCCACGCCGGCGCGGTCACCAGGTTGCCGTCGGCGGTGGCGCCGTCGATGCGGACCTCGACCCAGGTGCCGCCCGCGGCCTCGACCTCCGGCTTGACGGCCGGGTACGCCGTCAGCTTGCGGCCTTTCACCACGCCGGCCGCGGTCAGGATCTGGATGCCGTGGCAGATCGCGGCGATGGGCTTGCCCGCCTCGGCGAAGTGCCGCACCGCCCTGATCACGCGCTCGTCGAGCCGCAGGTACTCGGGCGCGCGGCCACCGGCGAGCACCAGCGCGTCGTAGCTCTCCGGCTTGACCTCGCTCCAGGTCGCGTTGAGGGTGAAGTTGTGCCCGCGCTTCTCGCTGTAGGTCTGCTGCCCCTCGAAGTCGTGGATCGCGGTGGCGATCGCATCGCCCTTCTTCTTGTCGGGGCAGGCGGCGTGCACCTCGTGCCCCACCATCGTCAGCGCCTGGAACGGCACCATGATCTCGTAGTCCTCGCCGAAATCGCCGGCGATCAGAAGGATTTTCCTGCCTGCCATGGCTCTCTCTCCTCGGTTGGTTTCGGGACGACGATGCGCGCCGTCACGGCGCGCGGAAAAAATCGAAATCCCGCGGCCGGGCGCCGCGGGGTAAGCCTTCGATCCGCGGCCGGCGGCCGAAGTTCATGCTGAACCGGCCGCGTTACATCAAATCGAGCGCATGGCGTTTGAGGTCGTCGAGGTCGCAGACTTCCAGCGCCGCCTCGTGGGTCGCGCCGAGGATGATCGGCGGCGCGACGCCCTCCTGCATCGCCTCGTGCCAGCGCGCCGCGCACAGGCACCAGCGGTCGCCGGGCTTGAGCCCCGGGAAGCCGGCTTCCGGGTGGGGGGTCACCAGGTCGTTGCCGCGCGCGCGGCTGAAGGCGAGGAACTCGGCGGTGACCCGCGCGCAAACGACGTGCAGCGCGCGGTCTTCCTTTCCCGTGCGGCAGCGGCCGTCGCGATAGAAGCCCGTCATCGGGTCGCTGCAGCATTCCTGCAGCGGCGTGCCCAGCACGTTCAACGCCTGCTCCGCCATCGTTCCGCTCTCCTTCGTATCGTTCCGGGCCGGTGCTACAGCGGCTTGCGCGTCACGGTATAGCCGCGCTGCTCCAGCAGCCGCAGCACGCCGCGCTCGCCGGCCAGGTGCAGCGCGCCGACCGCGACGAACGCTTTCTCGCGTTGGAACAACGCGTCCATGCGCTCGGCCATGCGCTCGTTGCGGCGGTAGAGGAAGGTCTCGCCGAACTCGCGCTGCAGCCGCTCGCTGTCCGGGCCCAGGGGCACCCCGCTTTCCATCAGCTGCTCCATCGCCCGCAGGTCCTCGTCGAGGTAGGCCGCCACCAGCTGCTCGACGTAGCCGTCCACCTCGCCCGGCCGCGCGAGCAGCTCCTTCAGCATGCGCGTCTGGTCCGCCAGCGCGAGGCTGTCGAGCGCAGCCAGTTGCTCGTCGACCGTCTCCAGCCCGTCGACCCGCTTGCCGAGCTGGCGTCCGTTCAGGTACAGGACCAGATCGAGCGGCGGCTGGCCGCCGCCCGCCGGCTGCAGCAGCATCGTCATCGCCGCGAACGGCTTCAGCCGGTCGGCCGTGCTCTCGTCGACGCCGCGCTCGGCCAGTCGCGGCGCCAGCGCGGCGAAGACCGGCGCGCCGAGCAGCGCCTGCAGGCGCTCGCCCTCGGGCAGCATGAGCCCGGCGGCCGCCCGCCGCAGGTTCTCCGGCTCCATCGCCAGCTCGGCAACCACCGCGTCGCTGGCGATCAGCGCGTCGGCGACGCCGGGCCGGATCAGCGCCACGCGCGGGTCGCCGAGGTGGATCGTGCCGAGCACGTAGCCGCGCACCTGGCCGTCCGCGGATACCTGCCACAGCAGCCCGCGCTCGAACGCCTGCGCGGACGGCGCGCACAGCAGCGCTGCCAGCATCAGCGCCAGCGCCCATTGCCCGCGTGCCGCGATCCGCCCCATTGCCCTCATCGTCCCTCGCTCACGGCGCCGGTCGCGCCAGGCGCACCGGCCCCTGCAGTCCCTTCAGCACCGCCTGGTCGCGGCCGTAGAGATCACGCCGGAAATGCACGATGCCTGCATCCACCTCCGCGGTCCAGTACAGCAGCAGCACGGGCACCTTTCGTCCGACGGGCACGGTGCGCGTCTCGCCGCTCTCGATGACCGCACGCACGGCGTCCGGACTCCAGCGCACCGGATCGCCGAGCAGCAGCACCGCCAGCTCGACCGGCGCCTCCACGCGGATGCAGCCCGAGCTGAACGCGCGCTCCGCCCGCTCGAACAGCGACCGCGACGGCGTGTCGTGAAGATAGACGAAATGGGCGTTCGGGAACATGAACTTGATGCGGCCGAGCGGGTTTTTCTCGCCGGGCAGCTGGACGATCTGGTAGGGGAAGCCGCCGCGCGCGTAGCGCTTCCAGTCGATCGCGCCCGCGTCGACGGCGCGCCCCGCGTTGTCGACCACGGTCATGTTCTCGCGCGCGAGGTAGCCCGGGTCCTTCGCCAGCTTCGGCAGGACGTCCTCCTTGAGGATCGTCGGCGGCACGGTCCAGCTCGGGTTGATCACCAGGTATTCCATCTCGGCGCGGAACACCGGCGTCTCGCGGTACGGCCGCCCCACCACGACGCGCGAGCGCCATACCGGCAGCCCCTCGAGGTGCAGCTCGGCGCGGAAGCCGGCGATGTCGACGATCAGGAAATCGCCCACCAGGTCGCGCGCGACCCAGCGCGTGCGCTCGAGGTTGACGCGGATCTGGTCGATGCGCGCCGCGACCGGCACGTTGAGCTCGGCCAGCGTTTTCGGCCCGACCACGCCGTCCTCCGCCAGCCCGTGGCGGTGCTGGAAACGCCGGACCCCCGCGTCCACCTCGGCGTCGAACAGCTCGGGGTCTTCCGCGTCCGCCGCCGGCAGGTCGCCCGCCGCCGCCAGCCGCGCGCGCAAGGCCGCGACCCGCGCATCGCGCACGCCGGCCTCCAGGTTCATGCCCGCCGGCACCGGCGGCCAGCCGCCGCGCGCCGCGATGTCGCGGTATCTCGCCAGCGCGTCCATCAGCGCACCGTAGGACGGCAGCCGCGGCGCGTAGGCAAGCACCGCACTCGTGAGATCGGGCGTCGCGAGCGCCGCTTCCAGGGCCGACACCGGGTCGATCCCGCGCAGCGTGCGGCTGAAATTCCAGTCCGGGTCCAGCTCCTTCGGATTCACCTTGCCGAAGCGCAGGTGATAGGCGAGCCGCACGAGCGCGTCGGTGAGCAGCAGTTCGCGCACCGCGACCGACGCGCCGTCGGCTGGCGGCGGCGCGGCGAACTTTGCGACGGCCGCGGCGTGGTAGTCGATCGGATCGAGGCCGTGGTCGGGGCTTGCCTGGACCAGCGCTAGCAGCTCGCGCACCTTCGCCGGGTCGCCCCACGCCGGCACGAAGCCGCGGTTCTCGTAGAACTGCGCGACCAGCGTGCGCGCTGCAATGCGCTCGCCGGCAACATTGACGTCGCCCGCGCGCAGCCGCTCTACCGCGACGCGCAGCGGCTCGACCGCAGACGCAGCCGCCGCCGACGCAGCCCAGGCCGAGACCGCCGCGAGCAAAACCGCGCGCGCAACAAAAGAGAACATCGGGTTGGACGTCATGCCCTCGCGTTATAACATACGGGCTTTCGCGCCTCGGCGGCGCGAGAGCAAAGGGGAGTTTTCCGCATGGATGAGCAACACCGCGGCTGGTCGCGCCGCCGCCTGCTGGCGGGTCTCGCGCTCGCGCCGCTGGCGCTGACCTCGAAGTCCGCATCGGCGCGCGCCGAGCGCGCGCTGTCGTTTCACCATACCCACACCGGCGAGCAGCTCGCGGTCACCTACTTCGCCGCGGGCGAGTACCTGCCGGAGCCGCTCGCGCAGCTCGATCACCTGCTGCGCGACTTCCGCACCGGCGAGGTGACGGCCATCGACCGCGACCTGTTCGACCAGCTGTTCCTGCTGTCGCGGGCCTGCAACGGCGGCACCTTCGAGATCGTCTCCGGCTACCGCTCGCCGGCCACGAACGGCATGCTGCGCAAGGCCGGCGGCGGCGGGGTCGCCAAGAACAGCCTGCACATGCAGGGCCGCGCGATCGACGTGCGCCTGTCCGGCTACGATACCGCCGCGCTGCGCCGCGCGGCGGTCGCCATGGGCCGCGGCGGCGTCGGCTACTACGCGCGCTCGGACTTCGTCCACCTCGACACCGGCCGCCCGCGCACCTGGGGCGGCTGACGCGGCGCGCATGGCGGACGCTCCTGCTCCACCCGCGGGCTTCCGCAAGGTCGTCGTCGACCTGCCGATCTACACCTTCCAGATCGACTTCAACCGGCACGTCAGCAACATCGTCTACGTGCAGTGGATGGAAGTCGCGCGCCTGAAGCTCCTGGAGGAGCTGGGTTTGCCGGTGCACGAGATCGAGAAGGCCGGCTTCGTCCCGGTGCTGATCGAGACCCGCATCAGTTATCTGCGGCCCCTCGCTCTCGGCGACCCCGCCTGCGTCGAGCTGTGGCTGTCCGAGCTCGGCAATGCCTCGGCGTGGCTGGAGTTTCGCTTCTACGGCGCCGGCGGCGCGCTGGCCGCGACCGGGCGCCAGAAGGGCCTGTTCGTCAGCACCGCGACGATGCGGCCGATCAAGCTCACCGACGCGCAGCGCCGGCTGTTCGAGCCGTACCTGGGGCCGTCGGAGGCCGCCGGAGCGTAGGCGCGGTTCGCCTCGCACACCTCCCCTCCGCCGCGGCGGCGCCGCACATCGTCGGCAACCGGTCTCGCCGTCGCGGCGCGGCGCCCGCCGGTCGTCCCCTGCTTCCCCGTCCACGCGGGGAACTGTCCACCTGACATCCGATGTCGCACCTGTAAGCGACGGCGCTCGCCGCCGACACATTGAAGGGGCCGCAACCTCCGGCCCCCTGATCATCCCGACCAAAGGAGGCCGTATGCCGACCAAACAGTCGATTAGATCCGCCATTGTTCCGCTCGTCGCCATGTGCGCGGCCGCGCTCGCCGCCAATGGCATCGCAGCCGACATGATGAAGATGCCGAAGCCGGATGCCGAGGCAGTCAAGCGTTATCTCACGACCGAGAACTACCGCTCCGCGTGGAAGTTCTTCCCCGGCAAGCAGGCGCTGTACAAGGGCGTGGAACCCCATGGCCTGCTGCTCACGACCTATGTGAATCCCGTCGCCTATACCGCCATTTCGGTGCCCGGAAACCGGCTTCCCCACGGCTCGATCATCGTCAAGGAGAACTACACGCCCGACAAGAAGCTGGCCGCGGTCACCGTGATGTACAAGGTCGAGGACTTCAATCCGGAACACAACAACTGGTACTGGCTCAAATACCTGCCCGACGGGAAGGTGGAGGCCTCGGGCAAGGTGGCGAGCTGCCAGGGGTGTCACGCGCAAAGCAAGAACGACTACGTCATGACGCCTCTGCCCAAGCCGAAGTAGCCGGCGCCCGGGCTTCGTCATCCCGCCCCGCGGGCGGCATTGCCTGCCCGCGGGGCTTTGCACGCCCGTCCCGGCTTTGGATTCGGCCGCCCGCTCTGTTAACCTTGCCCGGATCGAACAACTCCCGATGGGTGAAATCCGTATGGCAGAGCAAAGCGAGCGTGGCATCCCCGACGTCAACATGGACGCGGGCAACCTGTACCGCGAGGAGATCGTCACCGACCGGCGCATCGGCACGCTGCGCGTGATGATCCCCATCAAGAGCGACGGCTCCGACGACCCGGCCCGCAAAACCACTTACGTCGGCGAAGCGCAGATGATGACCTCCGTCGGCGCGCTGCCGCTTTCCTTCGACATCGAGGCCGACAGCCTGGAAGCGGCGGTCAAGGGCTACGGCCCGGCGGCGAGAAAGGCCTTCGAGCAGGCGCTGAAGGAGCTCGAGGAAATGCGGCGCCAGGCGGCCTCGTCGCTCGTCATTCCGCGCGGCGGCGGCGGCATGCCCGGCGGCGGCATGGGTCCCGGCGGCCTGCCGCCAGGGTTGGGCGGCGGCAAGATCCAGATGCCCTGAGCGATCCGACGGAGACGACGATGAGCGACCTGAAAAAAGAATTCGAAACCGCGGCGGCCGACGTCAAGAAGCTGAAGAAAGACCCCGGCAATGACATGAAGCTCAAGCTCTACGCGCTCTACAAGCAGGCCACCGAGGGCGACGTCTCCGGCCAGCGGCCCGGCTTCATGGATTTCGTCGGCGGCGCCAAGTACGACGCCTGGGCCGAGATCAAGGGCATGCAGGCCGAGGACGCGATGAAGAAGTACGTCAAGCTGGTGAAGGCGCTGACCAGCTGACCTGCGCGGGGGCGCTTCAGGCCTTGCGCTTTTTCGCCGCCGGTCCGGCCTTGGGCTTGGCCTGGGCCTTGGCAATCGCCTTGGACTTCCCCTTGGCCGCGGCCGCCGGGCCGAAATAATCGCCGAAGTACTTGTCCACCTCGGCCTCGATCTGCGAGGCGAGCAGCGACAGGACGAAGCCCAGCTTGGCGTTCAGCTCCACCGTCTTCGGCATCACGTGCAGCGTGCCCTTCACGCCATTGGTCGCGAAGTGAATGCTGTCCCCCTGCCACTCGTAGGCGAGCCCATAATCCTCGTAGAGCTTGTTGGCGACCGCTTCCGCGGCGTCGCGAGCCTTGGCGTGGCTGAGGGCGTGGCTGCGCTTGATGGTGATCGTGCTCATGGCGTGGCGATTGGATCCGGTGCGTCGCGGAGATCGAACCAAGTTTACCCCGAGGCGCGCGCCGGGGGTGCCGGATGCGCGCCGCCGGGCCGCTAGCTCGCCCGATCGGCCGCCGGCTCAGCCCCCGTCGCAACCGCAGCCGCCAGCCTCGCCTCCAGCTCGACGATGCGCTCGTGCAAAGGCGCGACGGCAGCGCGCACCTCGGCTTCCGTGTAGCGCGGCGTGATGTGCTGCGGGCAGTTCCAATCGAACGCCTCCACTTCGATCAGCGCCACGCGCTCGACGCGGGCGCGGTAGCCGGGGAGCTCGACGACCGTGCGCACGTCCTCCGCGGCCCTGGAGGCGTCCTCGAAACGGATACGGCCGAGGATCTTGAGGCGACGCCGGTTCGCGTAATCCATCAGGATCAGCGAGACGCGGTCGTTGCCGGCCGCGTTGCCGGCCGAGATGAGCTGGGTGTTGCCGCGAAAGTCAGCGTACGCGATCGTCTTCGGCCCCAGCACCTTGACGAAGCCCGCCGGCCCCCCGCGATGCTGCACATAGGGCCAGCCGGTCTCGCCGACGGTGGCGATGTAGAAGCTGTCGCGCGCGGCGATGAACTCGACCTCGGCCGGGCCCAGCGCGTCGCGGGGACCGCCCTGCGCGAGCAGGCGCTCGTTCTGCGCGCGCGAGCGGTACCGCTCCTGCACGGCCTTGACGCCGTCGGTGAAAGTGATCTCGGCGAATCGATGGGTCATGATGATCTCCTTCGCAAGGACGGCCGGCAGCCCGCGGCCGCCGGCCCGTTGTCGCCGCCTAGGCGGCCGCTTTCTCGGCGTCGAGGAACGCCACTTTCGGGAAGTCGATCGGGATCAGCGTCGATTTGCCGAGAAGATTGGTAAACACGTTGAGCGCCACCGCCGTGATGATCTCGACGATCTCGCCGTCGCTGAAGCCCGCGGCGCGGACCGCCTCGAATTCCGCGGTGGTGACTTCGCCCAGATGCTCGTTCAGCGCCTTGGCGAAGGCGACCGCCGCCGCAGCCCTGGCGTCGCCCGAGCCGCCCTGGCGGTTGAGCAGCATCTCCTCGTTGCTGAGGCCGGCGTGGCGGCCGATGGCGGTGTGGGCGGAGACGCAATACTGGCAGCCGTTCTCCTCGGC
>DATIUV010000191.1:0-2264 GCA_035466595.1 Pelomicrobium sp. | reverse complement strand
CCCTTGCGCTGCAGCCGGGCGATCGCGCGCGCCGTTTCACGGTCTTCGGCGACGATTCGTTCGAGTTCGACCGGCCCTTCGAGCAGGCGTTGCCAGGCTTCGCGCTCACGTTCGCTGCAGGCCGCCAGCAGCACCTCGTTGCGCTCCAGCGGCAGGGCGAAGCGCAGGTCGCGGCGGTTCGGACCGCGTTCCAGTTGCGCGGCCAGGGCCTCGCGCACCGACGGATGCAGATGCCCCAGCAGGCTCAGCGGCACCACCCGGCGCGGGCCGATCTCGATCCGCCCGCGACCGCTGAAACGCAGCTCGCTGTCGCCGCCGAGGCCGATCGAGATCACGCGCACCGCTTCGACCATCGGCTTCCACTCGCCGATCAGCACGCCGTCGCTGCCCAGTTCGGGCCGGCCGTCGCGCACCACGGCGATATCCGTGGTGGTCCCGCCCATGTCGGCGACGATGGCGTTGCCGGCGCCGCTCAGGGCGCAGGCGCCGATGACGCTGGCTGCCGGCCCCGAGAGCACTGTTCCTACCGGCTGCTGCAAGGCCGTTTCGATATTGATCAGCGAGCCGTTGCCCTTGACCATCATCAGCGGCGCATCGACACGGCGGGCGCGCAGGATGCGCTGCACGGCCAGGATCAGCTCCTGGATGATCGGCACCATGCGGGCGTTCAGCGCGGCGGTCAGCGCGCGGCGCGGCGCGTCCAGGTCAGAGGCCAGCTCGTGCCCGCAGGTCACGGGGCGCGAGCAGATCTCCCGCACCAGGTCGCGCA
The DNA here is from genome assembly GCA_035466595.1 of Pelomicrobium sp. Classification (GTDB taxonomy): domain Bacteria; phylum Pseudomonadota; class Gammaproteobacteria; order Burkholderiales; family UBA6910; genus DATIUV01. The sequence goes on along the minus strand of DATIUV010000191.1, from coordinate 1,495 downwards.
AGCGCAGTTCGTGCGCCGGGTTGCGCACGCCGAACAACGAGGACACGGCAAAGGCCGAGACGCGCTGCATGCAGCGCTCGATCGCCTGCCGGGCCAGGGCTTCGTCGAGCGGCTCCCGCTCCACGCCGCCGGCGTCGTGGCCGCCCGGCAGGGTGACAATCAGTTCGCCATCGAACAGGTTCAGCAGGCCACTCTTCTCGACCTGCAGATCGCCGTAACCGGGCAGCAGCACGGCCACCGGCGCGCCGCGGCCCTCGACCACCGCGTTGGTGGACAAGGTTGTCGACAATGCAACCAGACCGGTGGCTGACAGCGACTCCGCCGGCAGCGCGCCAAGCGCGGCGTCGATGCCCAGGGTCAGGTCGTGGTGGCTGGTCAGGCGCTTGGCGGCGGCGACAACGCGGTTGCTGTCATCGACCAGGACGGCGTCAGTATAGGTGCCGCCGGTGTCGATGCCGAGGCGTAGGGGTGAATTCATTCGCGATTGGGGTCGCGGCCCGGATCGCGGCCCGGGTCGCGGCTTAAGCCGCTCCTACGCCTTCGGCCGCGGCCAGCGGCCGGGTCTTTGTGGCGTGCCGGCAAGGCAATCACCTTCGACAGCTCCGGGTAAGCCGCGGTGGCATGCGGAATGCCCATGGCCTCGACGAAGTGGCGCTGGAAATCGGGGTCGACGGCGGTCTCGATTTTCTCGATCAGGCGGGCGCGCCGCTCGATCTCCCGGCGCGAAGCGCGGTTGAGCAGGGCGATGCGCGCGCCGGTCCCGGCCGCGTTGTTGGCCGAGGAGACCTGGTCGAGGGCGCAGTCGGGGATCATGCCCAGCACCATCGCGTAAGTTACGTCGATGTGGCTGCCGAAGGCGCCGGCGAGGCGGATGCGGTCGACCCGCTCCACCCCCATGTGGTCCATCAACAGGCGCGCGCCGGCATACAGCGCCGCCTTGGCCAGCTGGATCGCGCGCACGTCGTTCTGCTCGATGTGGATGCGCGGCTCGCCGTCGTGCAGCAGGTAGGCGAAGGTCCGCTCGCGCGCCTCCACCCGCGGGTTCCTGGCGGCCGCCGCCGGGTTGAAGGAACCGTCGGGCAGTATGACGCCGGCCAGGTAGAGGCCGGCGACGGCCTCGATGATGCCGGAGCCGCAGATGCCGGTGACCTCCTGCCCGGCCAGCTCGTCGGCGAATCCGGGATCGTCCGACCACAGTTCGCCGCCGATGACGCGAAAGCGCGGCTCCAGGGTTTCCGGGTCGATGCGCACGCGCTCGATGGCGCCGGGCGCGGCGCGCTGGCCGGCGCTGATCTGCGCCCCCTCGAAGGCCGGGCCGGTGGGGCTGGAAGCCGCCAGCAGGCGCTCGCGGTTGCCGAGCACGATCTCGGCGTTGGTGCCGACGTCGATGATCAGGCTGATTTCCTCGCGCTCCCACGGCGTTTCGGCCAGCAGTACGGCCGCCGTGTCGGCGCCGACGTGGCCGGCGATGCAGGGCAGCACGTAGGCGCGGGCG
>DATIUV010000190.1:0-9900 GCA_035466595.1 Pelomicrobium sp. | reverse complement strand
CACACCGAGCTGGAGTTGCGCAGCCGGCCGGTCGCCGGCGACAGCGCCCCGGGCGTGGCGACGCCGACGCTGCCGCGCTGTCCGAGCTCGGCCTCCGCGTCGGCGACCAGTCGCGCGATCAGCGCCAGCGTCGCGTCGTAGTCGCCGGCGGGCGTCGGCTCGCGCCGGCGCACGAGCACGTTGTGCTCCGGGTCGAGGGCGACGATCTCGGTCTTGGTGCCGCCGAGGTCGATGCCTATGCGGATAGAAGGGGGTCCCATAGGCGAATTCTAGGTGTTGTGCACCGCGTCGGGCAGCCCTGGCCCGTCAGCTGCGGACGCGGGCGGCAATAGCAGGCCGGCGCCGGGCTCCGCTGGAACTACGCACCTCTTCGCGCGGCCTATTTTTCTATGGGCAGGCCAACCGCGTGCCGACGCGTCATCGGCGCCGGCCGGACGTTGACCCCACAAGGAGGACTGACATGAAGACGATATCGATCGTTGTGGCAGCGCTTGCATTCGCTTCCGGCTCCGTTCTGGCTGCCGGGCACATGGAGTCCGGCAAGGAGTCGGGCACCAAGAAGGCGGGCAAGGAATCCGGGATGTACCTCGACACGCCGCGCGGCGACTTCCGCGAGTTCGACAAGGACGGCGACGGCTTTCTGAACGCGAAGGAGGCCAAGGCCGCCCGCGTCAAGATTCCGCTGCTCGACACGAACAACGACGGCAAGATCTCCGCCGAAGAGTGGACCGCGCGCACTTCCGGCACACCCGCGGGGATGGCGCCTACGGCGAAGCCCGCGAAATAAGCAGCCGACAAATCCCTCGCGGCGGCGCGGGGCCCGGCGCCGGCCTACCGCGCCGGCCGCGCCCGTGCCCGCGCCAGCATCGCCTCAGTGTTGGAAACGTAGAGCAGGTGCGCGATCTTGCGCACGAAGTGGTCTTCGTGCGTATCGAGGCCGCCGTCGGCGTAGGCGATGCGCCACAGGTGCTCCACCAGGGCGATGCGCTCGGGCTGACCGTAGTGGCGCTTGATCAGCGACACCGGACCGAAGTACGAGGTGAAGCGGCGTGCCTTGTCGCCGGCCGTTTCCACGAGGTTGCGCGCCTGGGGTTCCGGGAGCCCGAACAGCGCCCGCATGCTCGCCGCGGCGGCCGCTTTTTCTTCCGGCCGCTCGGCTAGATCCGAGCGGATCATCTCGTGCAGCAGGCCGGCCACCGCGTCCTGCAAGTCGCGGCGCTCGATGGTCCCGCCCGGCGTCGTCGTTTCGCCGCCCAGGTCGCCCAGCAGAGTCTTCAGTGCCTTGAACATAGGTTTCGTCTGTTGCCGGCGCTCGCCGGCGCACGATTTAGGCTGTACCGTCGCGGCCGAGTTCCGCGGTCGCTCGCGACCCGATGCGCTATAGTAGCGCCGACCGTCCTTTCATTGCTGCCGCCTTCCCGCCCGTGACCAGCCGCCCCACCGCCGATTCGCTGCAGGAGCTGCGCGCGCGTCTGCGCGCCTTCGCCGCCGAGCGCGACTGGGACCAGTTTCACAATCCGAAGAACCTGGCGATGGCACTCGCGGGCGAGGCCGGAGAGCTGCTCGAGCACTTCCAGTGGCTCACGCTGGAGCAGAGCGCGAACTTGCCGCCCGACGTCCTGGCCGAGGTGGAGCTCGAGATCGCCGACGTGCTGCTGTTCCTGGTGCGGCTCGCCGACAAGCTCGGCATCGACCCGGCAGCCGCGGCGGAGAAGAAGCTGGCGCTCAACGCGCGCAAGTATCCGGTCGACAAGTCCCGCGGAAAAGCGACGAAATACAACAAGCTCTGACGGGCGCGTCGGCTTGCGCTCGGCGGGACGAGAGGTTCTAATTCAGCGGTCATGGGGAGTCAGTCGCTCATCGCCTGCCACGAGTGCGACCTGCTGCAGCGGGAAGTCGAGCTGCCGCCGGGCGGCAAGGCGATCTGCCCGCGCTGCAGCGCGACCCTGTACGCGCGGCGCGTCGACACCATCGACCGCACCCTTGCGCTGATGCTGGCGGCCGCGGTCCTGTTCGTCATCGGCAACTCGTTTCCGGTCGTGAGCATGGAGATCCAGGGCCAGCGCACGAACGCCATGGTGTGGGAAGGCGCCTGGCAGCTGCACCGGGAAGGGCAGACGCCGGTCGGCGCCCTCGTCTTCCTGACCGCTTTCGTATTCCCGCTGGTGCAGATCGTCGGCGCGCTCGCGATCCTGGTCCCGCTGCGGCTGGGCCTGACGCCGCGCTACCTCGTGCCCGTGTTCCGCACCGTTCAGCAGGCCAAGCCTTGGAGCATGGTGGAGGTATTCATGCTCGGCGTGCTGGTCTCGCTGGTGAAGCTGGCGCACATGGCCGACGTCATCCCCGGCGTCGGCATGTGGGCTTTTTTTGCCCTGATCATCGTGCTGGCGTGGGCCAGTCACGCGCTGGATTCGCACGAGGTCTGGCATCGCCTGGAGATCGCGGAAACGCAAGCGGAGACCCGAGGCGAAAGGGCGCTGGCATGAGCGCCGTGACCGCGGCCAGCCGGGGCCTGCTTTCCTGCCACGTCTGCGAGCTGGTGTCGCGGGCGCCGCAGGGGGCAACCGAGGCGGAGTGCCCGCGCTGCGGGGCACATGTCCACTCGCGCAAGCCGGCGAGCATCTCGCGCACGTGGGCGCTCGTTCTCGCGGCGGCGATCTTCTACATCCCGGCCAACCTCGAGCCGGTGATGATCACCAGCTCGATCTTCGGCATCCAGAAGGACACTATCCTCAGCGGCGTCGTTTACCTGTGGACCAGCGGCTCCTGGCCGCTCGCGGTGCTGGTGTTCGTCGCCAGCGTGATGGTGCCGCTGCTGAAGCTGTTCGCGCTCGCCTACCTGGCGGGTTCGGTGCAGTGCGGCTCGACGCGGCATCGGATGGGCCGCACCCGGCTCTACCGCCTGCTCGAGTACATCGGCCGCTGGTCGATGCTCGACGTGTTCGTGGTCATGGTGCTGGTCGCCTTGGTGAAGCTGCAGTCGCTCGCCAACATCGAGGCCGGACCGGGCGCGATGTGGTTCGGCGCGGTGGTGGTCATCACCATGCTGGCGTCGATGAGCTTCGACCCGCGCCTGATCTGGGACACCGCAGGAGAAGACGATGACCGAGACGCGCGACCCGCCTGAGTCGGCCGAGTTGCCGCAGGCGAAGGTGGCCGAGAAGCGCCGCTCGCGATTCTCGCTGGTGTGGGTGGTGCCGCTGGTGGCGGTGCTGATCGGCGCCTGGCTCGCCTGGCGCGCGTACAGCGAAACCGGCCCCGCGTTCACGATCACTTTCAAGACGGCGGAGGGCATCGAGGCCGGGAAGACCAAGATCAAGTACAAAAGCGTCGACGTCGGCACCGTGGAAGCGCTGGAGCTGTCGCCCGACCGCTCCAAGGTGATCGTGCGGGCCCGCATGGAGAAGCACGCCGCCAACCTGCTGGCCGAGGACACCCGGTTCTGGGTGGTGCGGCCGCGCATCGCGGGGGGCAACGTCGAGGGGTTGGGCACGCTGCTGTCGGGCTCCTTCATCGGCATGGACGTCGGCGCGTCGAGCGAGAGGCGCCGCGAGTTCGCCGGCCTGGAAGAGGCGCCGGTCGTCACCGCCGACGTGCCGGGCACGCACTACGTGCTGACCTCGGAGACGCTGGGTTCGGTCAACATCGGCTCGCCGGTGTACTACCGCCGGCTGCAGGTCGGCCGGGTGGAGTCGTACCAGCTGCGCGACGACGGCAAGGGGCTGAGGGTCCGGATCTTCGTGGAATCGCCGTACGACAAGTTCGTGAACAGCGAAACGCGCTTCTGGGAGGTGAGCGGCTTCGACGTGCGGGTGGGCGCCGGCGGCGTCGAGGTCGACACCGAATCGGTGGTGAGCATCCTGATTGGCGGCATCGCATTCCAGGACCGACCGGCCGCGGTGCGGGCGGAGCCCGCCGCCGAAAACGCCGAGTTCCAGCTCTTCCGCCGGCGCGGCGACGCCCTCGCGCGCGAGGACGTGCTGGTGGTGCCGATGCAGTTCCGCTTCAAGGAGTCGTTGCGCGGGCTCGCCGTGGGAGCGCCGGTAGACTTTCGCGGCGTCCCCATCGGCGAGGTCACCGGAATCCATGTCCAGCCGGCGGAAAAGGACGGGACCGTGTACATGGTCGTGCTCGCCGACATTTTTCCGGACCGGCTGAGCGGCAGACGTCTCGGCGGGACCCCGAGCAAGGCGACGCTGCAGGAAGGGGTCGACACGCTGGTCAAGGCCGGCATGCGCGCCCAGCTCAAGACCGGCAGCCTGCTCACGGGACAGCTGTTCGTCGCGCTCGATTTCTATCCCGGCGCGAAGCCCGCGCGGGTTGACTGGGAGGCGAAGCCGCCGGTGCTGCCCACCATCCCCGGCAGCCTGGTGGGCGTCGAGCAGAACATTGCCGCCATCACGGAGAGCCTCGCCAAGGTGCGGTTCGACCAGATCGGCGCCGACCTACAGCGCGCGCTCGAGACGCTGGATCGCACGCTGAAGAGCTTCGACCAGGCCGCGCAGCGCATCGACAGGGAAGTCACGCCGGAGGTGAAGGACGCCCTGGTCGAGCTGCGCAAGTCCCTGGCCGCAGTCGAGCGCGCGGTCGCCGCCGACGCGCCGCTGCAGCAGGACCTGCGCGAGACGCTGCGCGAAGTCTCGCGCGCCGCCGCGTCGCTGCGCGTGCTGACCGACTACCTGGAGCAGCACCCCGAGGCGCTGATCCGCGGCAAGCCGGAGGAGAAACCCTGATGAGTCTCGTGACCTTCGCCGTGGCCGCGCTCTTTCTGGCCGGCTGCTGCAGCTCGCCCAAGCCGAAGTTCTACACCCTGAGTCCGCAGGCGCCGGCCGCGGCAACTGCGCCCGCCGCGGCCCCCACGGGCCGCCCCAGCGTCGGCGTCGCCGCAGTGACGCTGCCGGATTCGGTCGACCGCCCGCAGCTGGTGACCCGCACCGGCGCGAACGAGGTGGCGATCGCCGAGCAGCACCGCTGGGCCGGGCCGCTCAAGGCCGAGGTGCCCCGCGTGCTGGCGGAAAACATCGCGCGGCTCACCGGCAACCCGCAGGTGTCGGCGCATCCGGCTGCCGCGGCCGCTTCCGCGGATTACCGGGTGGTCACGGACTTCCAGCGTTTCGAAGGCACCGTCGGCGGCGACGTGGTGCTGGAAGCGCTGTGGATGGTGCAGACCACCGGCGGCGACCTCGTCACCGCCGGTCGCTCGGCTGTGCGCGAGCCGACCGGCGCGGCGGGCTACGAAGCGCTGACGGCTGCTTACAGCCGGGCACTCGCGCGGCTCGCGGGCTTCATCGCGCCCGCGGTGAAGGATCTGCCGGCGCCCAAACGCTGACCCGGGCGCGGCTGCCGCGCGCGGCCGATCGGACGGAGCCATGCTCGCCTACCGCCACCTGTTTCACGCCGGCAACTTCGCCGACGTGTTCAAGCACGCGCTGCTCGCGCGCCTCCTGCTGGCCATGACGGCCAAGGACAAGCCGTTCTGCTACCTCGACACGCACGCCGGCGTCGGCCGCTACGACCTGCAGCACGAGTGGGCGCAGAAGCTCAAGGAATGGCAGGACGGCATCGCGCGGCTGTGGAACCGCGACGACGTGCCGCCACTGCTCGCGCCCTACCTTGCTGTGGTGCGCGCCGAAAACCGTGGCCGCAACCTGCGCTTCTATCCCGGCTCGCCGCGCGTCGTCGCGCGGCTGCGGCGCCTCGGCGACCGCCTGGTGCTCAACGAGCTCAACCGGGAGGACTGCGCGCGCCTCAGGCAGCTGTTCCGCGACGAGCCCGGCGTGATGATCGAGAGCGACGACGGCTACCACGCGCTGCGAACGCACCTGCCGCCGATCGAGCGGCGCGGCCTGATCCTGATCGATTCGTCATTCGACCGCGCCGGCGAGTACGATCGCGTCACGCAGGGGCTCATCGATGGGCACCGGCGCTTCGCCACCGGCGTCTACGCGATCTGGTATCCGCTCATGGAAGCGGCGGCGGTGCGCGCGTTCGAGCGCAGCGTCGCGGCGACCGGCATCCGCAAGGTCCTCAGGCTGGAGCTCTCCGTGCTGCCGGAGAAGTGGTCGGCCAGCCTTCGCGGCTGCGGCATGCTGGTGGTGAATCCGCCGTTCCGCTTCGACGACGAAGCGCGCGAGATCCTGGCCTGGCTGCAGCCCGTGCTCGCGGTCGAGGGGCAGGGCGGCTGGACGGTCGACTGGCTGGTGCCCGAGTAGGCCCGCTGCGGCACGATTTTTCCCCGCCGCCCGGCGCGGTAAACTGAAGGGCATGACCAAGCCGCCCGCCCCCGAGCAGCCGTCCCACCCCGCCGTCAAGCGCCGCCGCAAGCCCAAGACGCCGGAGCAGAATCCGCAGGCAAACGTGCAGACGCGGCGCGTGCTCAAGCAGCACTACCGCGCCAAGTACGGCGTCAAGTAGCGACCGGCGCTTACCCCCATTTTCCAACCATGAGCGACCGCGCCCCGGCCGAGCGTCTCGAGCGCACGCTGGACCTGTTCCTCGCGGATGGCGAGCGGCCGGTAGACTTGCTCGCCGCGCTGGTGGCCGAGATGCGGCCCGCGCGCCGCAAGGACACGGCGCACGCACCGCGGGCGTTTCACCGGCTCTGCACGGTTCTGGCGGAGCGGGAGGATTACCGCCGCGGCGTGCAGCGCGCGCTGCGGGCGCTGTTCGACGCCACCAAGCAGGTGAGCTTCTACGCCGAAAGCGGCCTCCTGCCCAACGCCGGCTTTTTCTCCGAGCTTTGGCGGCGCATCGCGCACCGGCTGCTGCCGGAGAAGCCGGACCCGGCCTACCTGCGCGATTGCATTGACCTGATCTTCTGCGGGGCGCGCGACCACGAGTGGTTGGATTCGCTCGCGCACGAGGACCGCATCGCGTTCTGGCAGCTCATGAGCGAGGCCGAAGAAGGCGCGCCGACGCTCAACCGCGCCATCGACCAGATGGTGGACGCGGTGCAGATCCTGTCGGTGCGCATCGCGGCGATGGGGGTGGAGCGCGAGCTGCTGCGCGTGCTGCCGGATCTCGACGAGTTCGACTCGCCGTTCATGGGGCTCGACCGCGAGACACGCCGCTTTCTGGACGCCTACCGCCGGACCGGGGACGGGCCGGAGGAGGACGAAAAGCAGGTGCTCGTCATGATCGACCAGTGCCGCGACGTGGTGAACCGCGCGCGGCGCACCGCGTCGCGCGTGGGCACCTCGCTGGAGCTCACCTACCTGCTGCGGCGGCTCGAGCAGTCGCTGGAGCGGCTCGATCTGCTGGTCGCGCTGCTTGCTGCCCGGTTTGGTCCGGAGGGGCGCGAGGTGGCCGTGCCGCGGTGGACGGCGTTCTTCCGCAGCGCGGTCAAGGCCGAGATCCAGCGCAATGGCGTGCGCAGCTACTTCGGCGCGCTGACGCGGATGCTGGCGCTGCGCGTGACCGAGAACGCCGGACGAACCGGCGAGCATTACGTCACCACGGACCGCGCCGGCTGGTTTGCGATGTGGCGCTCGGCGCTCGGCGCCGGCGTCATCATCGGCTGCATGGCGCTCGTCAAGCTGCTCGCGTCGAAGCTCGACCTGGCGCCGCTCAACATGGCGTTCGTCTACAGCCTGAACTATGCCGCCGGCTTCGTTCTGGTCCACGTCCTGCACTTCACCATCGCGACCAAGCAGCCCGCCATGACCGCCGCGACCTTGGCTGCGGCCATCGGCGCCCCGGGCGGCCGCTTGAACGACAGTGGCCGCCTCGCCGACCTCTCGGTGGACGTCGTTCGCAGCCAGATCGCGGCGATCCTCGGCAACGTGCTGATGGCTTTCCCGATCGCGTTGCTGCTGGGCCTCGGGCTCACCTGGCTTCACGGCGGCGCCATCATGTCGGTCGGCAAGGCGCATCAGATGCTCGAGGAGCTCTATCCATTGCGCAGCCTGGCGCTGCTTCACGCGGCGATCGCCGGCGTCTGGCTGTTCCTGTCGGGACTGGTGTCCGGCTATTTCGACAATCGCGCCGCGTACTACGCGATGGGGGGGCGCATCGCCGATCTGCGGTGGCTGCGCGCGCTGCTGGGACGGCAGCGCGCGTCGCGGCTGGGCGAGTTCATCGACGCTAACCTGGGGGGCATCGCCGGCAATGTGTTCTTCGGCGTCATGCTGGGCAGCACCTGGCTCGTCGGCAGCCTGGTCGGGCTCCCGCTGGACATCCGCCACGTCGCGTTCGCGTCGGCCAATCTGGCGCTGGGGCTGGTGGGCACGGGCTTCGAGGTGGATTGGCATGCGCTCGCCGTCTGCGCCGGCGGGGTAGCGCTGATCGGAATCGTCAATCTCACGGTAAGCTTCACGCTGGCGCTGTGGACGGCGATGCGCTCGCGCGGCGTGGCGCTGCGCCACATCCGCGTGCTGGGCCGGGCGCTCTGGACCCGCTTCAAGGAAGCGCCGGCGCGCTTCCTGCTGCCGCTGGCGCCGTCGGCTGCGGCGACGCGCGAGCCGGCGCCGTGAAAACGATCGGGAGACGCACGTGGAGTCGATGAATCCGTTCGAGAAGCAGGAGCGCCGCGGCCACGTCGAGGGCGACTTCCATTACCACGAGGTGCAGCTCGCGCTGCGCCAGATCGAGCTGCCGCTGGAGGCGCTGCGCTACGACGTGACGCCCGTCGGGCTTCACTACACGCTGAGCCACTTCGACATTCCGCACGTGCCGGCGAACGGCTACCGGCTGGCGGTCGAGGGCCGGGTGAATCAGCCGTTGTCGCTGTCGCTGGAAGAGCTGATGGCGCTGCCGCGGCACACCCGGCGCGTGACGCTCGAGTGCGCCGGCAACGGTCGCGCCGGCATGACGCCGCGCTACCCGAGCATGCCGTGGATCTACGGTGCCGCCGGCACCGCCGAGTGGACCGGCGTGCGGCTCGCCGACGTGCTCGGGCAGGCGGGGCTCGCGCCGGAGACGAAGGAAGTGGTGTTCTACGGCGCCGACCGCGGCTTCGACGCCGGCGTCGAGCACTTCTACGGTCGCAGCCTGAAGCCCGGCGACGCCATGGCCGACGACGTGCTGCTCGTGTTCGCGATGAACGGCCAGCCGCTCCTGCCGCAGCACGGCTTTCCGCTGCGGCTCATCGTGCCCGGCTGGTACGGCATGGCGAGCGTCAAGTGGCTGACGCGCATCGAGGCGATCGACCGCGCGTTCGACGGCTACCAGCAGGCGGTGGGCTACCACTACCGCCGGTTCGCCGGCGACCCCGGCGAGCCGGTCACGCACATGCGCGTGAAGTCGCTGATGGCGCCGCCCGGCGTGCCCGACTGGTACACCGGCGCGCGCATGGTCGACGCCGGCAGGGTCGAGCTGATGGGCCGCGCCTGGTCCGGCAACGGCGTCGCGGTGCAACGCGTCGAGGTGGCGGTGGACGGCGAGTGGCGCCACGCGCGCCTCGATCCGCCGCCGGCGCCCTTCGCCTGGCAGGCGTGGCGCTGCGAGTGGGACGCTGCGCCCGGCGAGCATGAACTGATGTGCCGCGCGACCGATGCGGCCGGCAACGTCCAGCCGGTCACCGCCGAGTGGAACACCAACGGCATGGGCAACAACGGCTGTCACCGCCTGCGCGTGTTCGTGCGCTGAGCGGCGCGCGATTTCCCGATCAGGCTTTCAGCTCGGCGCTCGCTGTCATGGCGAGGCGGCCGTCTGCGCCGGCGGCCCACAGCCGCGCCTGCTTCCCGTCCGGCGCGCCATTGACGGTGAACGCATCCGTGTCGAACAGCGGCGCGCGCGCCTGGAACGCGAACTTCGCCAGCGGCGCGTCGGCGTTCGCCCGCACCAGTTCCATGAGCAGCGTGGCGATCAGCGGCCCGTGCACGACGAGGCCGGGGTAGCCCTCGACCCTGGTCGCGTACGGATGGTCGTAATGGATGCGGTGACCGTTGAAGGTCAGCGCCG
>DATIUV010000189.1:0-5660 GCA_035466595.1 Pelomicrobium sp. | reverse complement strand
CGGCCGAACAGGTAGCCCTGCATCTGGTCGCAGCTCGCGTCGCGCAGGAAGCGGCGCTCGGCGTCGGTCTCGACGCCTTCGGCCACGACGGTAAGCCCGAGGCTGTGCGCGAGCACGATGATGGAGTGCACGATCGCGGCGTCGCGCCCGCCCTGGGTGACGTTGCGCACGAAGGCCTGGTCGATCTTGAGGATGTCGACCGGCAGCTGCTTCAAGTGGCTCAGCGACGAGTAGCCGGTGCCGAAGTCGTCCAGCGCGAGCCGCACGCCCGCCGCGCGCAGCGCGCCCAGCACGTGGATGGATGCGTGGACGTCCTCCATGGCAATGCTTTCGGTGATCTCGATCTCGAGCAGCGCCGGATCGAGCCCGTGCTCGGCGAGCGCAGCCTCCACCTGCCCGGCGAGATTGAGCTGACGCAGCTCGCGCGCCGAGCAGTTGACCGACACGGGGACCACGTCGAGGCCGCGATCCTGCCACGCGCGCAGCTGGCGGCAGGTCGCGCGCAGGATCCACTGGCCGAGCGGCAGGATGAGGCCGCTTTCCTCCGCCACCGGAATGAACTCGCCCGGCGAGATGTAGCCCTCGCGCGGGTCCTTCCAGCGCAGCAGCGCCTCCGCGCCCACCAGGCGCCCGGAGCGGGCGCTGATCTTGGGCTGGAAATGGATCGACAGCTCGTCTTGCTCGAGCGCGCGCCGCAGACCCTGCTCGAGCGTAAGCCGGCGCATGGCGCGGGCGTTGAGCTCGGGCGCGTAGAAGCGGTAGTGCGCGCGGCCGGTCTCCTTGGCGTCGTACATGGCGGCGTCGGCGTTCTTCAGCAGCTCTTCCACGTTCTTGCCGTCGGCGGGATACAGCGCGATGCCGACGCTGGCGGCGAGCTGAACCGACTGGCCGTTGACCGTGACATTGGCGCCGGCCGCCTCGATCAGGCGCTTTGCCACCGTGCTGGCCACGGCCGGCGCGGCATCGCGATCCTCGATCGCGGGCAGTACCACGAGGAACTCGTCGCCGCCGAGGCGCGCCAGCGTGTCTTCGGTGCGCATCAGCGGGGCGAAGCGCCTGGCCATCTGCTGCAGCACGGCATCGCCGGCGCTGTGGCCGAGCGAGTCGTTGATCTGCTTGAAGCGGTCGAGATCGACGAACAGGACGGCAACGGCGCTGCTGGTGCGCGCCGCGTGCGCGAGCGCCTGGTGCAGGCGGTCCTGCACCAGCTGCCGGTTGGGAAGACCGGTCAGCACGTCGTAGTGCGCGCGGCGGTAGAGCTCGGCTTCCCAGGCGGCGTTGGCGAGCGCCACCGCGATGCGGTCGGCGAAGTCGCGGGCCTCGGATTCCACCGCGTCGCTGATCGGCGCGGGGTCGCGGAAGCCGAGCGCCAGCACCGCCGTCATCCGTCCTTTCACCATCAGCGGCAGCGCCAGCGCGCGCTCGGAGCCGGCGTCGCGCAGCCGTTCGAGAAATTCCGGCGTGGCTGGGTCGTCCAGCCACAGCGAGACGGATGCGTTGCCGGCGAAGCGTCGCCCGGCATCCACCGGCAGGGCGTAGCGCCTGCCTTCCGTGCTCGCGCGCTGTCCGGGGCCGTCGTCGAAGACCGTCACATGCCCGCCTTCCACGGCGTCCACCACCGCGAAGCAGACCGCGTCGCAGGCGACGACCTCGCGCGCGCGGGTGATGACGACCTCGATGATGTCCTCCAGGCGCGAGCTCGCCATGACGCGCCGGTCGATCTCGGCCAGCGCGGAGAGCACGCGGAACTGCCGCTCGAGCTTGTCCGTCATGTCGTTGAACGACGCGCCCAGCGCGGCGAACTCGTCATCGCCCTCGACCGGCACGCGCGCGCGCAGGTCGCCGTGGCCGATGCGCTGGGTCGTCTGCGTGAGCTGCTGCAGCGGCACGAGGCTGCGGCGGATCAGGTTCGCGGAGAGCAGCGCGACGACGAGCAGGGCGAGCACCGCCACCCAGCCGAAGATGCTGCGGAACGCGGCGAGCGGCGCGAGAAAATCCTCCTGGTCTTCGCCTACCACCAGCGTCCAGCGCGGGACCAGGAACCGCGGCGCGAGGAACATGTCCCGGCTCACCGTGATGTAGCGCTGGCCGCGCTCGACCTTGTCGCCGGCGCCGGAGACCGGGGCCGCCGCCCCGAGGCCGTCTGCGCGCGCCAGCGCGGGGGCCGGGCAGAACAGCGCGGCGCCGCCGCTGTCCAGGATGCAGACGATGCCGGTCGGGACCAGGTTCGGCGCGTCCATCCAGGGGTGGCCGGGCTCGATGCGCGCGGCGAGCAGCCGGGCGCCGCCGGCGTCGGCCGGCAGCTTGCGCACGAGAACGATGGAGCGCTCCTCGGTCCCGAGCGGCACCGTCAGCAGCGCGCTGAACCCGGCACCGACGTGCTGCTCCTGCGACGGAGTGAGCTCCGGCAGCTCGGGCATGGCGGGCGTCGTCGCGTGCCATTGGCCCTGCCCGTCGAGGAACGCGTAGCCGACGAACGCCTCGCTGGCGGCTGCGCGCGGGGGCATCCGCAGCGCGCCGTCCTCCAGCACGGAGCCGGCAGCGATCTCCGTGAGCTCCGCTTCGGCGAGCAGCAGGCGCTGGTAGACGGCGATGGTGAAGTTCTTGGCCGAGTCGTGCAGGTTCTCGATCTGGTAGCGGTCGACGATGGCGTTTACCTGCCGCAGCGACAGCACCGCGAGCGTCAGCGTCGGCAGCACCGCACAGATCACGAACAGCAGGAAGATGCGGCGTCCGACGCCGCTCCTGAGCAGCGAGTCGCGCAGGGTCAGGGCGATGAGGTTCGGCCGCTCGCCCATCGGCTCAGTAGTCCGAGGCGCGGCCGACGAAGCGGCCGTCGTTCGCGCGCACGATGTCGTCGCGGCTCGCCTTCGCGGTGAGCGGCCCGACGCTGTCGCCGTCGGGGCCGTTGCTCCAGAGGTCGTAGTAGGTGTTGATCGGCACCAGGTTGCGGTCCTTGCGCGCCTTGCCCTTGCCTTTCACGGTGCTGAGGTTGGTGTACTGGTACGGCCGGCCCCAGGGGTCGGACGGCACGCCGCCGAGCTCGGCAAGCGTATCGGGATAGCGCCGGTTGTCGACGTAGAAGTTCTCCAGGCGCTGCTGCGTGGCGAGGATGTCCTTCACGGCCTCCGCCACCTTGATGCGCTCCTTGTAGTCCTGGTAGCCGACGATCGCCAGGTGCGCGAGCACGGCGAGGATGGCGACGGTGATGAGCGCTTCGATGATCGTGAAGCCGCACAGCCGCGCCGGGCGGGCGCAGCGGTGCGACCCGCGCGTGGCGCGGGCGAGCGTCTCCAACACCTGACGGATCCTCGACATCCTTGCACTCCCTGGCGACGGGCAGCCCTGCCGAGCGCAGGCGGGCGCCAGCGGTCGGCACTCCTGCAACTCTTTGAACCGAATACGTTAATGGTTTGGCCCGACGGTGCGATCCTGCGCCGGCGGCCGCAGCCGTCGGTGAACGCTGCAAGACCCGTGCCGAAACCCGTTATGGATCCGGCAGTTACGATGCGACGGCGAAGATGCCGTCGACGGGAAGGAGGACTTCGGGTGGAAACGGTGCGCGGCGGACCGGTGCCGGCAACGGGCTGCCCTTTCGGGGCGCCGCGTCAGCCGCCGAGCTTCTTGACGTTGCCCTCCGCCGCGTCGGCGGGCGGGGCGACGAGGTCGCGCAAGGTCAGGTCGGCGAGCGCCGCCTCGGCGGCGCGCTCCATGCGGTTGAGCGCGTCGTCGATGCGCGCGGAGGCGGGCAGTCCGGCGGGGCAGAGGTGGCGGTCCTCGCCGGCGGCGCGCACGATCAGCAGCAGGTCCTTCACCTTCAGGGCGTCGAGCGCGCGGGTGGGCAGGTAGCCCGGCGGGTCGTCGTTGTTCTCCGTCAGCACGCGGCCTTCCTCGAGCCCGGCCAGAACCTGCTCCATCGCCGGTTGCGGCACGCCCAGCCCCTGGGCCAGATCCTGCAGCGTCCACGGCGCGCGGCCGGCGACGAAGTTCTCCGCCACCCGCACCATCACGGCCAGCGCGAGGCGCTCGCGCATGCGGTTGCTGAGCGTCGGCTCGTCGCCGGAGAGCGCGACGTACTGCGGATTCTGGACATAGAACGCGACGCTGGCGCCTACCAGCAGGATCAGCCACGACAGGTAGATCCAGATCATGAACAGGATCAGGATCGCGAAGCTGGAGTAGATCGCCGAGTAGTTGGTCGCGCCCGCGGCGAAGGCGGCGAAGGCCCACCCCGCGGTCTGCCAGAGGACGCCGCCCACGACGCCGCCGGCGAGCGCCGGCCCGAAGCGCACGCGCGTGTTGGGCATGAAGACGTAGACGAAGGTGAACGCGCCGATCACCAGCAGGTAGGGCATCAGCCGGCTGACCAGCGCCACCGCATCGCCGACCGGCTCCACCGTCATGGCGCCGCGCACGAGCTCGTGGCTCATGACGCTGGCCGTGAGGCCCAGCGCCGCGAAGACGAGGATCGGTCCGACCAGCAGCACGGAGAGGTAGGCGCTGAAGCGCTGGCCGAGGCTGCGCTGCTGCGCGACGCGCCAGATGAAGTTGAGCGACGTCTCGATCTTCTGCATCAGCGAGACCGCGGTGTAGAGCAGCAGCGCGAGACCCACCGAGCCCAGCACGCCGACGTTGACGTTGCGCACGAAGCCGATGATGCGGTCGGTGATCTCGGCGCCTTTCTCGCCCAGCGGCGCCAGGAACTCGGCCAGCGCCGGCTCCAGCTGGTTGTACACGCCGAAGGCCTTCAGCACCGAGAACGACAGCGCGAGCAGCGGCACCAGCGCGAGCAGCGTGGTGTAGACGAGGCTCATGGCGCGCAGGTTGAGCTGGCCGAACGCCAGGTCGCGCACCAGCACGGTCGTGAGCCGCACGACCTTCGTCAGCCGCGCCTTCCACGGCGGCATGGTCTCGAGCGGATCGCCCCAGATCAGGCTCTCGGCTTTGCTCCAAAGCGCTGGCGGTTCGTTTTCCAAAGGCGTGTCCTCGTGGCGGCCGGTCCTGAAGCCCTGCGCAAATTATAGCGGGGCGACGCGGACGCCTTAGATTTCTGCAGGCGTCACCTGAGGATTCGTCGCTTGTTGCCTGTTTCGCGGGGGCTAGACTGAAGCCAAAGACAACGACAGGGAAGCAGAAGGCAGTCGCAACGCATCGGAACAGGAGTCGAAGATGCCCAGGAACATGATCCATCTCACGCAGGCCGAACTCGATCGCGTCATGCTGGAAGCGAAGCGCGCGCAGGCGCGGGCTATCGCGGACGGCTTGCGCTGGATCGCTGCCGCGTTGCGCCGCGCGGCTGCCGCGATCGCGCGTTCGCTTGGCGCGGCCGCTCCGCAGCGTCCCCGCAGCGCCTGAGGGCGTCGCGGGAACGGCAGACAGCGAACGCCTGCGCGGCATCGGCACCTTGTCGCGCGCGTGGCGCCGCGTGCAGTCGTGGCGGCATCGTCTGCGGCTGCATACAAGGCTCTCGGGATTTGCGGGTACAGAGTTTCGTCATTCCGGCGAGTGCCGGAATCCAGGGTTTGTAACGCTTGAATTTCCTGGACCCCGGCCTGCGCCGGGGTGACGGCTTGGGACTTCGGCCCGCGCCGGGGTACAAGGTCTCGTCATTCCGGCGAGTGCCGGTATCCAGGGTTTGTAACGCTGGAATTTCCTGGACC
>DATIUV010000188.1:0-10706 GCA_035466595.1 Pelomicrobium sp. | reverse complement strand
CACGGTGGTGGCGTGCTGCCCGCGCGCGCGCTCGCAGGGCGTCGCACCCGGGCTGACCGCATCCGCCGCCCAGGCGCTGGCGCTCGATCTCATCGTGCATCCACGCGACGAGATCGCTGAGCGCGCAACGCTGGAAGGTGTGGCTACTTGGGCGCAGCAGTTCACGCCCACCGCCTGCTTGGCGCCACCGGACACGGTGCTGCTGGAAACCGGTGGCAGCCTGCGGCTGTTCGGCGGCATGGAACCCCTCGCCACGCGACTCCGTGCGGGCCTGCAGGAGCTGGGGCTCGCCGCGACGATCGCCGCCGCGCCCACCGCACTCGGCGCCGAGCTGCTGGCGCGTGGCGAACAGGAAGCGTTGATCACCGATGCCGGCGCGCTGCAGGCGGCGCTCGAGCCGCTGCCGCTCGCGCTGCTCGACCTCGATGCGGCAACACTCGATTCCCTCGCCGGTGTCGGTGCCGAAACGCTGGGCGAGTACCTGCGCCTGCCACGCGACGGCCTTGCTCGCCGCTACGGCCAGGCGCTCGCCGACACGTTCGACCGCGCGCTGGGACGGCTGCCCGATCCGCGCCAGCCTTTCGTGCCGCCGCGCCGCTTCGCCGCCCGCCTCGAGCTGCCGGCGCCGGTGGCCGACGCCGAGGCGCTCGTCTTCGGCCTGCGCCGCATGCTGGCCGAGCTCTGCGGGTGGCTCGCCGGGCGCGGCGAAGGCGTCACGCGGCTCGGAGTGACGCTGGAGCACGAGCGCCGCTCGACGTCCCGCGTCGCCATCAGGCTCGCCGTACCGAGCCGCGACAGCGCCTACCTCACGCGTCTCGCGCGCGAGCGCCTCGGCGCCACCGCGCTGGCGCAACCGGTGGGCGCGGTCGGCATCGCCGGCGAGGAAACCGCGCCGCTCGCCTCCGCCACCCACAGCCTGTTCGGCGACGCCGAGCGCGTCGCCGAGGACCGCGAGCTGCTGCTCACGCGGCTGCGCGCACGGCTCGGCGACGACGCGGTGACCTGGCTGGCGCCGTTTCCCGACCACCGCCCGGAGCGCGCGCACCGCGAGAGCGAAACCGCACCGGCCGGCGACATCCCGCGCGCCGGTCCGCGCCGGCCGCTGTGGCTGCTGCCTTCGCCGCGACCGCTCGCGAGCCGCGACGGTGTGCCGCTGCTGGACGCGCCGCTCGCGCTGCTGGCCGGCCCCGAGCGCATCGAGTCCGGCTGGTGGGATGGCGCCGACGTGGTGCGCGACTACTACGTCGCCCGCAACGGCCAGGGCGAGACGTTCTGGGTATTCCGCGATCGCCGCGCGCCGGCCGCGTGGTACCTGCACGGCATCTTCGCCTGAGTCGGTTACGCACAGAGCCACATACCGAAAATGAACCGCCAGGAACACAAAGGACGCGAAGGGAAACAAGCGTTATGTCTCCCTTTCGCACCCTTCAGCATTGAAGCCGCTCACCCCCTCTTCCGCCCACCGCGACAAGGCTTTTCACCGCAGAGACGCAGAGAAAGGCAAAGAGCTTTTTCAACGCGAAGGGCGCAAAGGGCGCGAAGGAAACGCAAAACCTTTTCTTTCTTTGCGTCCCTTGCGTTCAAGGGATTTTGGAGTTCTCCGCGCCTCGGCGTCTCCGCGGTGAAGATGACGCCGCTTCCCTCCGCACAGCCGCAGTGAGCAACACCATGTCCCCCGCCTACGCCGAGCTGCACGCGATCAGCAACTTCACCTTCCTGCGCGGCGCCTCCCACCCGGAGGAGCTGGTCGAGCGCGCCCATGCCCTCGGCTACGGCGCGCTCGCCATCACCGACGAATGCTCGCTCGCCGGCATCGTGCGTGCCCACGTCGCCGCCAGGGAGACGGGACTCAAGCTCCTCATCGGCGCCGAGTTCGCGCTCGACGAAAGGCTCCGGCTCGCACTCGTCGCCACCGACCGGGATGCGTACGGCAACCTCTCCGCGCTCATCACCCGCGGCCGGCGCAACGCGACCAAGGGCGCCTATCGCCTCGCGCGCCAGGATTTCGCCGACGGCGTGCCCGGCTGCCTGGCGCTGTGGCTGCCGGGACCGCAGCCCGATGCGGCCGCCGCGCGCTGGGTGAAAGACGTGTTCGGCGAACGCGCATGGGCCGCGGTGGAACTCGTCGCCGGTCCCGACGACCGCGCATACTTTTCGCGGCTCATCAAGCTCGCGCGCGCCGCCGGCCTGCGGCTGACGGCCGCCGGCGACGTGCACATGCACGTGCGCGCGCGGCGGGCGCTGCAGGACACGCTCACGGCGATCCGCGAGAAGTGCACGCTCGCGCAGGCCGGCCACCGCCTGCATCCCAGCGGCGAGCGCCACCTGCGGCCGATCGAACGGCTGGCACAGGTCTATCCGCCGGAGCTCATGCTGGAGACGCTTGCCTTCGCGGAACGCTGCGACTTCTCGCTCGACAGCCTGCGTTACGAGTACCCGCGCGAGCTGACGCCGCCGGGCGAAACGCCGGCCTCGCACCTGCGCGCGTTGACCGAGGAAGGTTTGCGGCAGCGCTTCCCCGCCGGCGCACCGATCAAGGTGCGGCGGCTGGTGGAGCACGAGCTCGCGCTGATCGCCGAGCTCGAGTACGAGGCCTACTTCCTCACCGTTCACGACATCGTGCGCTTCGCCAAAGCGCGCGGCATCCTCTGCCAGGGCCGCGGCTCGGCGGCCAACTCGGCGGTGTGCTACGCGCTCGGCGTCACCGAGGTGGACCCGTCGCGCATGGAGATGCTGTTCGAGCGCTTCATCTCGCGCGAGCGCAACGAACCGCCCGACATCGACGTCGACTTCGAGCACCAGCGGCGCGAGGAGGTGATGCAGTACGTCTACGCCAAGTACGGGCGCGACCGCGCGGCACTCGCCGCCACGGTCATCACCTACCGGCCGCGCAGCGCGGTGCGCGACGCCGGCAAGGCGCTCGGCTTCGATCTGGCGCAGGTGGACACGCTGGCCAAGTCGCTGGCATGGTGGGATGGCCGCCGCGTGCTGCCCGAGCGCTTCCGCGACGCAGGGTTCGACCCCGCCAACCCGCAGGTCAAGCGGCTGATGGCGCTGGTCAACACGCTGGTGGGCTTCCCGCGCCATCTGTCGCAGCACGTCGGCGGCTTCGTCATCGCCCGCGACGCGCTCTCGCGCATGGTGCCGATCGAGAACGCCGCCATGCCCGAACGCACCGTGATCCAGTGGGACAAGGACGACCTCGACGCGCTCGGGCTGCTCAAGGTCGACTGCCTGTGCCTGGGCATGCTCTCCGCGATCCGGCGCGCGCTGGATTGGGTCGCTCGCCGCCACGGCCGGCCGTTCGGCATGGCCGACGTGCCGGCCGAGGACCCCGAGACATACGCCATGATCCAGCGCGGCGACACCATGGGCGTGTTCCAGATCGAGTCGCGCGCGCAGATGGCGATGCTGCCGCGCATGAAGCCGGCCAACTTCTACGACCTCGTGATCGAGGTGGCGATCGTGCGCCCGGGCCCGATCCAGGGCGGCATGGTGCATCCCTACCTGCGCCGGCGCCAGGGACTGGAGGCGGTCACCTACCCCAGCGACGCGGTGAAGGGCGTGCTCGAGCGCACGCTCGGCGTGCCGATCTTCCAGGAGCAGGTGATGCAGCTCGCGATGGTGGCGGCCGGCTTCTCGCCGGGCGAAGCCGACCGCCTGCGGCGCTCGATGGCGGCGTGGCGGCGCAAGGGCGGCCTGGAGAAGTTCGAGCCGCTTTTGATCGGCGGCATGCTCGCGCGCGGCTACTCGACGGCGTTCGCCCAGGCCATCTACCGGCAGATCCTCGGCTTCGGCGAGTACGGCTTTCCGGAATCCCACTCTGCCAGCTTCGCGTTGCTGGTCTACGTCTCCGCCTGGCTCAAGCGCCACGAGCCGGCGGCATTCTGCTGCGGGCTGCTCAACTCGCAGCCGATGGGCTTCTACGCGCCGTCGCAGCTCGTGCAGGACGCGCGCCGCCACGGCGTCGCGGTGCGGCCGGTGGATGTCACCGTCAGCGAGTGGGAATGCACGCTGGAGATGGAGGATCCCACCGCAGGAGGCGCGGAGAAAGGCAAAGACCTTTTCAAGGCCAAGGGCGCGAAGGACGCAAAGGAAGAAACGGGAAAGTACGTTGATCAGGTTCTGGTTTCCTCTGCGTCCTCTGCGTTAGAAAACGCCGCTCGATTGAATCCACCACGATTGGATCGGCGCAGCCTTTTGCAAACGACGGATTCAACCGCGGAGGACGCAAAGGGCGCAGAGGAAATCGATAAAGATGCTCTGCCTTTCTCTGCGTCCTCAGCGTCCTCTGCGGTGAAAAACGCCGGTCGATCGAGCCCGCCCCGACAGAATCGGCAAGCGCAGGATTCAACCGCGGTGAAAATCGAAGCCCGGCCGGCAGCGCTACGGCTGGGGCTGCTGATGGTCAAGGGCCTGTCCGAGGAGGCAGCACAGCGCATCGTCGCCGCGCGCGGAGAGCGGCCGTTTGCAAGCGTCGCGGACCTCGCGCGGCGCGCCGGCTTGAACCGCGGCGAGATGGAGAAGCTCGCCGCCGCCGACGCGTTGCGGCCGCTCGCTGGCCATCGCCGCGGCGCGCGCTGGGAGGTAGCGGGGATCGAGCCCGCCAATGCGGTGTTTCGCGAGCCGGCCATCCATGAGCCGCCCGCCCGGCTTCGCACGCCGACCGAAGGCGAGGACCTGGTAGCCGACTACGCCGCCACCGGCCTGACGCTGGGCCGCCACCCGTTGGCGCTGCTGCGCCCGCGCCTCGCGCGCCTGGGCCTCATGACCGCGGAGGAGCTGAAGGACGTGTCCCACGGCAAGCCGGCGCGGATCGCCGGCATCGTCACCAACCGCCAGCGTCCCGACACCGCCAGCGGCGTGGTGTTTGTCACGCTTGAAGACGAGACCGGCTACGCCAACATCGTGGTGTGGTCGCGCGTGGCCGAGCGCCAGCGACGGGCGCTGCTGGGCTCGCGCCTGCTGGCCGTGCACGGCACGGTGGAGCGCGAAGGCGACGTCATCCACCTGGTGGCGGGGCGGCTGGTGGATCACACGCCGCTGCTGGGACGCCTGGCGACGCGCTCGCGCGACTTTCACTAGACCTCGGGCGGAAAAAAGCCCGCCCCGAGGGGGCGGGTTCTTCTGCTGCTGGAACCCGGAATCAGCCCAGCGTGTCGGCCCAGATGTTCTGGGCCCAGGCGGCTGCGTACTGGCCTTCCAGGGTGCTGCGCGCCTTCGACACGCCGCCGGCGCCCTTGACCGGCGCCATCGTCTTCTTTTCGTTGTCGTACGCGTACACCGCCGCCACGTGCATGGCCTCGTCGTCGGAGACGAAGCTGTAGCAGGTGTTGGCGATGAGCGGCTCGCGATTGACCGGCTGTCCGTTCATGAGCGCCACCACCGCGGCCGCGCAGATCTTGCCGTGCTGGTTGGCCATGTGCCCCGACTTCGGCATGCCCGGCGAAGCCGCGATCGAATCGCCCAGCACATGGACGTTCTTCGCCACCTTGGACTCGTAGGTGAGGAAGTCCACCTCGCACCAGCGGTTTCCAGCATTGGCAAGGCCCGCCTTGAGGGCGATGGGACCCGCCTTCTGCTGCGGCACGATGTTGAGCACGTTCCCCTTGACGCTCTCGAACGTGGTCTTCACCGTCATCGCACCGGGATCGACGTCGGTGATCTCGACTTGCGTGCGGTAGTCGATCATGCCCTTGTAGAAATCGTTCCACGCCGCCATGAACAGGCCCTTCTTCGAGACGATGTCGGGGTTGGCGTCGAGGACGATGATCTTCGACTTCGGCTTCTTGGCCTTGAAGTAGTGGGCCACCTGGCAAACGCGCTCATAGGGGCCCGGCGGGCAGCGGTACGGCATCTTCGGCACGCCGAGAACGTACACCCCGCCGTCGGGCATGGCTTCCAGCTGGCTGCGCAGCAGCCGTGTCTGCGCACCGGCCTTCCAGGCATGCGGCACCCTTTCCTGCGCGGCGGCACTGTTGAGGCCCGGCAGCTGGTCGTACATGAAATCGATGCCGGGAGCCACGATGAGGCGGTCAAACTTGAGCGTCGTGCCGTCCGCCAGGCGAACCTGCCGGCTCGCCGCGTCAATGGCCGTGACCTCGCCTTGGACGACCTTGACGCCCCACCTGGTCTTGAGCGCATCGTAACTGCGGGTGATGTCCGCGATCTGGCGGTTGCCACCGATGACCAGATTGCTCATGGGACAGGAGATGAACTGCGGGTTGCGCTCCACAAGGGTGACGGCGATATCCGGGTCCCACATGCGGATGTACTTCGCCGCCGTGGCGCCGGAAAAGCCGCCGCCCACCACCACGACCTGCCCCTTGGCGCCGCCGCCTTCCATCGTGGCACAGCCATTCAGGCCGGGAATCGCTGCCGCGGCGCCCGACACGCCGAGCAGCCTCATGAAATCGCGTCGATTCATGCTCATGATCGTGTCCTCCGCGTCAGGGCTTTTGTTTTGAGAAAAACTCGGCGATCCGCGCCAGCTGCTCGTCGGTGTAACCCGCCGCGTGCTGGTGCATCACCGTCGCCGGCTTGGTCCCCGCCTTGAACGCCTTCATCGACGCGAGGATATCCTCCTTGCGCTTGCCGGCAAGTGCCGGCATGCCGCCGACGCTGTTGCCGTTGGTGCCGTGGCAGGCGGCGCAGCTGGCCGCCCAGCTCTTCGCCTGCACGTCCTCCGCCGCCAGCACGGATGCCGACGACAACATCATCGTGGCGGACGCCGCGACGATGCCGATGGTTCTCATTCCCATGACACTCCTCCTCGGTTGTGGACGGGACGGCGCGTTTGTTGGGCTTGGGCGCCGCCGCGAATATCAGTATTTGACGATGGGTCGGACGCTGTCAACCGAACTGCGCCCGTCCGGCGCGCGCGCCGGACGGGCGCGCACCAAAAAACAAGGGGCGAGCCGCCGACTCGCCCCCTGCCAAGCTGCCTTTAGGCCCGATGCTACGCGATGTCGGCCGTGTCCTTCTCGAACTCGAGACGGATCTTTTCGTCGACGTCGACGTCCACCGTCACCCGGCCGCCGTGGGACAGGCGGCCGAAAAGAAGCTCGTCGGCCAGCGCGCGGCGAATCGTGTCCTGGATCAGCCGCGCCATCGGCCGCGCACCCATCTGCGGGTCGAAACCGCGCTTCGCCAGGAAGCGGCGCAGGTCGTCGGTGAAGGTGGCTTCCACCTTCTTCTCGTGCAGCTGCTCCTCGAGCTGAATGAGGAACTTGTCCACGACGCGCAGGATCACCTCGGGGTTGAGCGGCGCGAACGAGATGATGCCGTCGAGCCGGTTGCGGAACTCCGGCGTGAACATGCGCTTAATGTCCGCCATCTCGTCGCCGACGTTGACCGTCGAGGTGAAGCCGATCGCCGTCTTGGTCAGGGATTCGGCACCGGCGTTGGTCGTCATGATGATGACCACGTTGCGGAAGTCCGCCTTGCGGCCATTGTTGTCCGTCAACGTTCCGTGGTCCATGACCTGCAGCAGGATGTTGAAGATGTCCGGGTGCGCCTTCTCGATCTCGTCCAGCAGCAGCACCGCATAGGGCTGCTTGATGATGGCCTCGGTCAGCAGGCCGCCCTGGTCGAAGCCGACGTAGCCCGGCGGCGCGCCGATCAGGCGCGACACGGCGTGGCGCTCCATGTACTCGGACATGTCGAAGCGAATCAGCTCGATGCCCATGCAATAGGCCAGCTGCCGCGCCACCTCGGTCTTGCCGACGCCGGTCGGACCGGAGAACAGGAAGTTGCCGATCGGCTTCTGCGGATTGCCGAGTCCCGAGCGTGCCATCTTGATGGCGGCGGCCAATGCGTCGATCGCCTTATCCTGGCCGAACACGACGCTCTTGAGATCCCGGTCGAGAGTCTTCAGCGCCTCGCGGTCGTCCGAGGACACGTGCTTCGACGGAATGCGGGCGATGCGGGCAATGATCTCCTCGATCTCGTGCCGGGTGATGACCTTTTTCTGCTTCGACTTCGGCAGGATCTTCTGCGCCGCGCCGGCCTCGTCGATGACGTCGATGGCCTTGTCCGGCAGGTGGCGGTCATTGATGTAACGCGCCGACAGTTCGGCCGCGGTCTGCAGCGCAGTGGAGGTGTACTTGACGCCGTGGTGCGCCTCGAACCGGCTCTTGAGCCCGCGCAGGATCGCCACCGTCTCGTCCACCGACGGCTCGGTGACGTCGATCTTCTGGAAGCGGCGTGACAGCGCCCGGTCCTTCTCGAAAATGCCGCGGTACTCGTTGTAGGTGGTCGCGCCGATGCACTTCAAGCTGCCGGTGTTGAGCGCGGGCTTCAGCAGGTTGGACGCGTCCAGCGTGCCGCCCGACGCCGCCCCGGCGCCGATCAGCGTGTGGATCTCGTCGATGAACAGAATCGCGTTGGGGTTGTCGACGAGCTGCTTGAGGACCGCCTTGAGCCGCTGCTCGAAATCGCCGCGGTACTTGGTGCCGGCGAGCAGCGCGCCCATGTCCAGCGAGTAGACGCGAGCACCCTGCAGGATCTCCGGCACCTCGCCTTCGATCACGCGCCGCGCCAGGCCCTCGGCGATGGCGGTCTTGCCGACGCCGGCCTCGCCCACCAGCAGGGGATTGTTCTTGCGCCGCCGGCAGAGCGTCTGGATCACGCGCTCGATCTCGCGCTCGCGGCCGATGAGGGGATCGATCTTGCCCGCCAGCGCCTGGGCGTTGAGATCCAGGGTGTAGGACTCCAGCGCACCGCCGCCTTGGGCATCGCCCTCGGTTTCCGCCTCGCCCTCGGGCTTGGCCGGCCCGCCGCCGCCCGCCTGCGGCACCTTGGTGATGCCGTGCGAGATGTAGTTGACCACATCGAGCCGCGTGACGCCCTTCTGATGCAGGAAATAGACCGCGTGGGAGTCCTTCTCGCCGAAGATCGCCACCAGCACGTTGGCGCCCGTGACTTCCTTCTTGCCGGAGGACTGGACATGCAGGATCGCCCGCTGGATCACGCGCTGGAAGCCCAGCGTCGGCTGCGTGTCCACCTCGCCCGAGCCGGGCACCTTCGGCGTGTGCTGGTTGATGAAATCGGTCAGCAGCCGGCGGAGGTCCTCGATGTCGGCCGCGCAGGCGCGCAGCACCTCCGCCGCCGACGGGTTGTCGAGCAGCGCGAGCAGCAGGTGCTCCACGGTGATGAACTCGTGGCGCTTCTGCCGGGCCTCGACAAAGGCCATGTGCAAGCTGACTTCCAGTTCCTGCGCGATCATCTAGGTTTCCTCCATGACACACCGGAGCGGATGCTGGTGCTGCCGGGCAAACGCCATCACCTGCTCAACCTTGGTGGCCGCGACATCCCGGGGATACACCCCGCAGACGCCGCTGCCTTCCCTGTGCACTTTGAGCATGATTTGCGTTGCCTGTTCACGGCTCAGAAAAAAAACGGTCTGCAGCACCGTCACGACGAAGTCCATGGGCGTGTAGTCGTCGTTGATCATGACCACCTTGAACAGGGGCGGTGGTTTGACCTTCGACTTCTGCGGCTCAAGAACCGCGCCTTCGCGGTTACCGGCGGCCATGATTGCTGGCAAAAACTTCATGCGACTTCACGGCTAATACTTGACGATTGCGGGTGAATTTGCAAGCCCTCAAAACAGGGAAAAATCCTGGCAATCCAAGCGGGGTTGCGTCGATTCGCGCGCTCACTCGCCCGCGCGCGGCAGATGCGGCGTTACCAAGGCAAGCGCAGCACCGCCAGTGCGCCGTCACGCGTCCCCGGCACCATGAGACGTGCGCCCCCTCACGAGGTTCCGCTCCGCGGACCGGCAGCAGCGACGATGCAAAGAAAATGGCCCGCCGAAGCGGGCCACTCTTGCGCCGGAAAGCTGCGCTCAGCGGGCGGCCGCGCGCTGGGCGCCGCCTCCCATGCGCTCCACCAGGGCCTTGCCGAACCCCGAGCACGGTACCTGGGTCGCGCCTTCCATCAGGCGGGCGAAGTCGTAAGTCACGACCTTGGCCTTGATGGTGTCTTCCATCGCGCCGATGATGAGGTCGGCCGCCTCGATCCAGCCCATGTGCCGAAGCATCATTTCCGCCGACAGGATGATGGAGCCCGGATTGACATAGTCCTTGCCGGCATACTTGGGCGCGGTCCCGTGGGTAGCCTCGAACATCGCCACCGTATCGCTCATGTTCGCCCCCGGCGCGATGCCGATGCCGCCAACCTGAGCGGCCAGGGCATCGGACACGTAGTCGCCGTTCAAGTTGAGCGTCGCGATGACATCGTACTCGGCCGGCCGCAACAGGATCTGCTGCAGGAAGGCGTCGGCGATGACGTCCTTGATCACGATGCCCTGCGGCAGCTTGAGCCAAGGACCGCCGTCCAGTTCGACGGCGCCGAATTCCTTCTTGGCCAGCGCGTAGCCCCAGTCACGGAACGCGCCCTCGGTGAACTTCATGATGTTGCCCTTGTGGACGAACGTCACCGACTTGCGTCCGTTGGTGACGGCGTACTGGATCGCCTTGCGCACGAGCCGCTCCGTGCCCTCGCGGGACACCGGCTTGATGCCGATGCCCGACGTAGCCGGGAAGCGGATCTTTTTGACGCCCATCTCGTCCTGCAGGAACTTGATGACCTTGCGGGCGCCGTCGGTCTCGGCGGCCCACTCGATGCCGGCGTAGATGTCCTCCGAGTTTTCGCGAAAGATCACCATGTCGGTTTTCTCGGGCTGCTTGAGCGGGCTCGGCACC
>DATIUV010000187.1:0-14015 GCA_035466595.1 Pelomicrobium sp. | reverse complement strand
TCTCTGCATAGGTCTGCACCGTTCGGCCGGCGGCCGAGCGCCCGTGCGGGTCCGTGCGGGCGCGAAACGCGTTAACGAGTTCGAGAGCGGACTTTTCGAGGGGGGGCAACTCGACGTCGGTCGCGCCCAGCGGGCTCACACGCTCGCCCCAGCGGATCAGGTGCGCGCAGAACGTGAGTCCGCCGCCGAACGCCGGCGTCAGGATCAGCGCGCCGGGCTTAACGCGCCCCTCCTCGATCGCTTCCACCAGCGCCACCGGTACCGTGGCGGCCGACATGTTGCCGTAGCGCCGCACGGTGAGCATCACCTTCTCCATCGGCGCTCCGGCGCGCTTGGCCACCGCCTCGATGATGCGCAGGTTGGCCTGGTGCGGCACCACGAGGTCGACCTGGTCCGGCGAGACGCCACACTTGTGCATGACGTCGGCGCAAGCGTGGCTCATGCCGGTCACCGCGCGCTTGAAGATCTCCTGGCCGTCGAAGTCCCAGAGGATGTCGCCCGACATGACGTCGCAGTTGGCGTAGAGCCCGCCCATGCCGCGCACGCGCAGGGTGTGGCGCGCCTCGGCGTCGCAGCCGAGCCGCTCGCCGAGCACCCCCTCCTCACGCTCGGTCGCCTGGATCACGACCGCTGCGCTGCCGTCGCCGAACAGCACGGCGACGTTGCGGTTGGTCCAGTCCATGAACGGCGCCACCACCTCGACGCCGACGATGAGCGCGTTGCGCACGACGCCGGTTCGCACCATCGCCGTCGCGCTGGTGAGCCCGTAGAGGAAGCTGGTGCAGGCCGTGTTGACGTCCATCGCCGCGGCGTTGCGCGCGCCGAGCCGCACCTGCAGGCCCGAGGCCGAGTTCGGCACCAGCTCGTCGAAACTGCAGCTGCCGAAAACGATCAGGTCGAGGTCGGCGGCGTCCAGCCCGGCGCAGGCCAGCGCCCGCGCGGCGGCCACGTACGCGAGTTCGATGCCCGGCACGTGGGAGATGCGCCGCTCGCGGATCCCGGTGCGCGACGTGACCCACTCGTCGTCGGTTTCGAGAAACGTCGCCAGGTCCGCGTTGGTCAGAACCGCCGGGGGCATGCACTTGCCCCACCCCGTGATGGCCGCGTGTGTCATCGTGTCGTCCGAGCTGAATTACCGCGCGCGATTTTCCCACAAAATGACCGCCATGCCTCAGCCTCCGCGAAGCCCCGCCCGAACCTGCCTCCTCCGGCACGGCGCGGCCGCGCTGTCGGCCCTCGTCGTCGCCGCCGGGGCGGTCGCCCAGGACGTCGAGCGCCTGCCCGAGGTCAGCGTCTCCGCCACCCGCAGCCCGCGGCCGACGGCCGACGTGCCGGCTTCGGTCAGCACCGTCACGCGCGCCGAGATCGAGGCGGCCGGCCCGCGCGTGAACCTGTCCGAGCCGCTCGCGCGCGTGCCCGGCGTGGTCGCGGAGAACCGCCAGAACTACGCCCAGGACCTGCAGATCTCGATCCGCGGCTTCGGCGCGCGGGCGGCGTTCGGCGTGCGGGGCGTGAAGCTCCTCGCCGACGGCGTGCCGCTCAGCATGCCCGACGGCCAGGGTCAGCCCGGCATCGTCGACCTGGACTCGGCCGAGCGCCTCGAAGTCCTGCGCGGACCGTTCTCGGTGCTCTACGGCAATCACGCGGGCGGCGTCATCCAGGCCTTCACGCGCTCGGGTCCGACGCCGCCGGAAGCTGCGGCCTTCTTCGGGGCGGGAAGCTGGGGCACCTGGAAGCTGGGCGTCGAAGGCGGCGGCGCCGCCGGCAACGGGAACGGCTACGGCGCCGCCTCCCGCTTCTACACGGACGGCTACCGCGACCACAGCCGCGCCCGCCGCGATTTGCTGAATGCGAAGCTCACGACCGCGCCCGGCCCCGACACGGTGCTCACACTGGTCGTGAACGCGCTCGACCAGCCCGACAGCCTTGACCCGCAGGGGCTCACCCGCGCCCAGGTCGACGCCGACCCGCGCCAGGCCGCCCCGAGCGCGCTCGCGTTCAACACCCGCAAGAGCGTGCGCAACCACCAGGCGGGCTTGAACGTCGAGCACGCGCTCGGCGGCGGCGATCGCCTCGTCGGCACCGTCTGGGGCGGCACGCGCGACGTCGAGCAGTTCCTCTCCGTGCCCGTTGCGGCGCAGGCGGCGCCCACGAGCTCGGGCGGCGTGATCGATTTCGACCGCCGCTTCGGCGGCGGCACGCTGCGCTACGTCCACGCGACGGACGCGGCCGGGACGCCGCTGACGCTGACGGCGGGCGTCGACTACGAGCGCTCGCGCGATGACCGGCGCGGCTACGAGAACTTCGTCGGCACGACCTTGGGCGTGGCCGGCCGGCTGCGTCGCAGCGAGCTCGACACCGTCACCCAGACGGGCGGCTACCTGCAGGCCGAGTGGACCCCGGCGCCGCGCTGGAACGTGGTCGGCGGCGCGCGCTACACGCAGGTGGAATTCGAGGTGGACGACCGCTACGTCGCCCCCGGCAACCCGGACGACAGCGGATCCGTGCGCTACGGCGAGTGGACCGGCGCGGCCGGCGCCACCTATGCGCTGACGCCGACCCTCTCCAGCTACGCCGCCGTCGGCCGCGGCTTCGAGACGCCGACGCTGAACGAGCTGTTCTACCGCCCCGACGGCGGCAGCGGGCTCAACTTCTCGCTGGCGCCGGCGACCAGCGATCATCTCGAGGCGGGCCTCAAGCTGGAAGGCACGCGCACGGCCGCGACGCTGGCGCTGTTCGGCATCCGCACCGACAACGAAATCGTCGTGGCGCAGTCCGCCGGCGGCCGCACGAGCTACCGCAACGCCGGCCGCACGCGCCGCCTCGGCGCCGAGGTCGCGGTCGACGCGCAGCTCGATCACGGCTTCGGCGCGTACGGCGCCTTCACCTGGCTCGACGCCGAATTCGCCGACGCCTTTGCCGCCTGCGCCGGGACACCGTGCTCGCCGACGGTGGTGCCGGCCGGCAACCGGCTGCCGGGCGTGCCGGCGACGGCGTTTTTCGGCGAGCTGGCGTGGCGCGATCCCGGCAGCGGATTCACCACGGCGCTGGAGGCGCGCTGGAAGGGCAAGGTCTACGTCGACGACCGCAACACCGACGCCGCCGGCAGCTTCTTGGTCATGTCCTGGCGCGCCGGGTTCAGCCGCCGCTTCGGCGACCTGGCCGTGGAGCCGTTCGTGCGCGTCGACAACCTGTTCGACCGCGGCTACGTCGGCTCGGTCATCGTCAACGAGGCCAACGGCCGCTATTTCGAGCCCTCGCCCGAGCGCAGCTTCTTCGCCGGCGTCGTCCTGCGGCAGGCGTTCTGACGCGCCTGGCTAATCTGCAAGCCGCCTGAAAACGATGTCGCCGTAGAGGGCCGCCGTGCGGCCGCCGGTGTTGTCGGCGTCGGTCATGATCGCGACACCCTCGATCATCGGCGGCTCCTTGCCGAACGCGTTGCGGTAGTCCTCGAGGACGTTGCGCCGCTCGCTCACCCACTCGCCCAGGCGCGCACTGCCGCTCTCGACGACGATCACGCGGTTGCGCTCGGTGTACGGGCTCGCAAAGCGGGTGCCCTCCGGCAGCGACGAGTCCCATACGTAGTTGAGACTGCCCGCGGGCGGGTAATCGCCGTAAATCAGCCTGGCGGCCTCGTAGGTCAGCCTGTCCAGCGCACCGGCGCGAGCGGCGTCGTACTCGAAAGCGACGTAGATGCGGGCGGCGAAGTCGTCGCCCGCCTTCGTGCGCGGATCGTTGCCCTGCGGCAGGTCCAGCGCGTTCCAGCGCCACTCGATGACGGGATACTCGCGCGGGTCGATGCGGATGCGGCGGATCAGCCCCGACGCCGAATCGGCGGCCTGCGCTCGCACCACGGTCGTCCCGGCATTTTGGACCAGCCGGTAGTCGGTGTGGCGCGCGATGTTGTCGAAGGTCAGCGGCTCCCAGTCCGTCGGGTGGCCGGCGCCCGCCGGCGCAGCAGAGAAGTTTCCGATCGTCACGGTTTCGCCCCCGGCGTGCGCGAGTGGCGGCAGCAGTCCTGCCGCCAGCAGCAAAAGCCCGGCGCAGAAGCCGCGAGCAAGCCGTTTCCGCCGGTAACTCAGCGGCTTGAGCAAGCCATTGCCCCCCGTTTGATCCATGTCAAAACGCAACCTCCGGCGTTTCCCTACCGTATGTTCCTGACCAACCTAAAAAAGAAGAAGCAGCCGAGGACATCGTGGACTCACGCGCCAACATTGCCTGCTCGCCGGTTTCGACCGCGTCCGCCCCTGAGGGTGCCGACTCCCGCGGCCGCACGGTGGTGCTGGGCATCGGCAACACGCTGCTCGCCGACGAGGGCGTCGGCGTGCACGTCGTGGACGCGATGCGCCGGGAAAGCCACGGCCCCTCCAACGTCGAGTTTCTCGATGGCGGCACGCTGTCGTACGCGCTGGCGGCGGACCTGTTCGGTGCCGCGCGCCTGATCGTCGTCGATGCGGCCGAGCTGGGCGAGGCGCCCGGCGCGCTGCGGATTCTGACCGGAGAGGCGATGGACCGGTTCCTCGCGGGCCGCACGCATCGCAGCGTGCACGAAGCCGGCCTGGCCGACCTGCTGCAGGTGCTCGCGCTCGAAAATGGCCTGCCCGCCGAGCGCGCCCTGGTCGCGATCCAGCCGCAGAGCGTCGACTGGGGCGACGCGCCGACGCCGGCGCTCGCGGCGGTGATGCCGGCGGCCTGCCGCGCCGGACGCGCGCTCATCGACGGGTGGCCGTCTTGAACGAGCCGCGCACGGTTCCGATCCACTTCCTGCCGCCGGCAGCGGCGCGCACGGGCAACGAACGGGCGGTGCTGGCCGAGATCCGCAGCCACCTGGCGGCGCTGGCCGAGCGCGGAACGACCGCGGCGGTCGACCTGCTCGCCCTGCCGCTGTCGGAAGCCGACCGCGCCTGGCTGCGCGAGGCGCTCGGACGTGGCGAGGTGCGCGCCGAAGTCGACGCCGCCGGCGTGTCGGAAGTGCTGGAGACCGGCATCGCCGGCGTGTGGTGGGTAACCCACCGCAACGCCGACGGCCAGACCGTCGCGGAGCTGATCGAGATCACACTGCTGCCCGACATCCTGCGCGCCTCCGCCGCCGACGCGGCGCAGGCCGGCGAACGACTGGAGCGGATTCTGGCCGAGTCCGCTTCCGACCCATCCTGACGAGCCGTGGAGCACCCAACCATGCTGGACACGCGGACCCTGGAGCAAAGACTCGCCGAGCGCGGCGTGAGCCGCCGCGCGTTCATGAAGTTCTGTGCCTTCATGACTTCTCTCATGGCACTGCCGCCGTCGGTCGCGCCGGCGATGGCGGCGGCGCTGGGCAAGAGCCAGCGGCCGTCGGTGCTGTGGTATCCGTTCCAGGAATGCACGGGCTGCACCGAGTCGCTCACGCGCTCGGCGTCGCCGACGCTGGAGAACCTGGTCTTCGACATGATCTCGCTCGATTATCAGGAGACCATCATGGCGGCGGCCGGGCACCAGGCGGAAGAGTTGCGCGAGCGGCTCATCAAGGAGAACGCCGGCAAGTACCTGCTGCTCGTCGACGGGTCGCTGTCCCTGAAGGACGGCGGCGTGTACTCGGTCATCGGCGGCCAGACCAACCTGCAATGGCTCGAGGAAGCGGCGCAGGGCGCGATGGCGGTGATCGCGGTGGGCACCTGCGCGGCCTACGGCGGCATCCCGAAGGCCAACCCGAATCCGACCGGCGCGGTGCCGATCTCGGACATCGTCAAGGACAAGCCCGTCGTCAACGTGCCCGGCTGCCCGCCGATCCCGGTCGTCATCACGGGCGTGCTGACGCACTTCCTCACTTTCGGCAAGCTGCCCGAGCTCGACCCGCTGGGGCGGCCGAAGGCGTTCTTCGGCGAGACGATCCACGACCGCTGCTACCGCCGGCCGTTCTACGACCAGGGCAGGTTCGCCAAGACCTTCGACGACGAAGGCGCCCGCAGCGGCTGGTGCCTGTACGAGCTCGGCTGCAAGGGACCTACCACCTACAACGCCTGCGCCACGCTGAAGTGGAACGCCGGCACCAGCTTCCCGATCCAGTCCGGCCACGGCTGCCTGGGCTGCTCCGAGCCCGATTTCTGGGACAAGGGCAGCTTCTACCAGCCGCTCTCGGCGGCGCGCTGGGGCAACGCGGCGACCGTGGGCGCGGCGGCGGCGGCCGGCGTGGCCCTGGGGGCGGCGGCGGCGTACGCGGCGCGCAAGCGCCAGGACAAGATCGTCAAAGGAGACTGACATGGATCTGCTCGCATTCGCCCGCGGTCCCGCGATGGAGTTCGCGGTCGTCGTCTTCGTGGTCGGCGTGGTGTGGCGGCTCGTCGGCGTATTCCTGCTGCGCGGCAAGAAGGACCTCTCCGATCCGCGCAACCCGGCGCAATGGAAGGGCCTGCGCCTGCTGCTGCTGCGCTCATGGCCGCGCAAGGAGTTCCTGCACGGCACGGCGTTCGGCGAGATCATGGGCTACACCTTCCACATCGGCTTCCTGGTGGCGCTGTTCTTCTACCTGCCCCACATCCTGTTCTTCGAGAACGTGTTCAAGGGGCTCTTCGGCTTCAACTTCAAGGACCTGACCGGCGTCGCCTGGCCCTATTTCTCCGGCGGCGTGATCTATTTCTTCAGCGCGATATCGGTCGCCGCGCTGATCGCCGTGCTGATCCACCGCGTCACGAATCCGGTCAAGCGCCTGATCTCGAACTTCGACGACTACTTCAGCTGGTTCGTGACGTTCGCGCCGATCGTCACCGGCATGCTCGCCTACAGCCACGTCGGCGCGCCGTACCAGACGCTGCTCGCGCTGCACCTGCTGTCGGTGGCGCTGCTGCTGATCTGGTTCCCGTTCGGCAAGCTGATGCACGCCTTCACCATCTTCGCGGCCCGCGGCACCCAGGGGCTGCAATTCGAGCGCAAGGGGGCAAGTCTATGAGCGCCACCGACGTCGACACCAAGCACCCGCTGGAGCTGGACAAGCCGCGCTTCTCGGTCAAGAAGCCCGAGGTGCGCTACGACACCCAGGGCGAGATGCCCGACGACGAGCGCGTGAAGAAGGCGATGCAGAACTTCGTGCGCGATTTCGGGCGCACGGCGGCGATCTACATGGAATCCTGCATCCACTGCGGCATGTGCGCGGAGGCGTGCCATTTCTACGTCACCACGGAGAACCCGAAGTACACGCCGATCTGGAAACTGGAGCCGTTCAAACAGGCCTACAAGCGCGAGTACGGGCCGTTCGCGTTTTTCTATCGCATGCTCAACCTGAAGCCCAAGGTGACGGTGCAGCGCCTGCAGGAGTGGCAGGAACTCGTCTACGACTCCTGCACCGTCTGCGGCCGCTGCTCGCTGATGTGCCCGATGGGCATCGACATCGCCAGCCTCGTCTCGATGGCCCGCCACGGCATGTTCCAGGCCGGCCTGGTGCCGCACGAACTGTGGGCGGTGGCGGAGCGGGCCAAGCGCGAGGGCAGCCCGCTGGGCGCCAAGCCGGAGGTGTTCAAGGATCGCGTGGAATGGCTGGCGGACGACCACGAGATCGACATCCCGATCGACAAGGACAAGGCCGACGTCCTCTGCGCCATGTCCTCGATCGAGATCATGAAGTATCCGGACTCGATCGTCGCCACCGCGAAGATCCTCAACAGCCTCGGCATCGACTGGACCTTCCGCAGCGACGGCTACGAAGCGACCAATTTCGGCCTGCTGTCGGGCAACTCCGCCTGGCAGAAGGACATGAGCATGAAGCTCATCAACGCAGCCGTGGCCTGCGGCGCCAAGACGCTGATTCTGCCCGAGTGCGGGCATGCCTACGGCGCGCTGCGCTGGATGGGCGCCAACATGTACGGCAAGCCGCTGCCGTTCCGCGTCCTGCACATCGCCGAGTTCCTGGCGGAGAACGTCGAGAACGGCAAGCTCAAGCTCAAGAAGGTGGGCAAGTCGGTCACCTTCCACGACCCCTGCCAGATCGTGCGCCGCGGCGGCGCCATCGAGGCGCCGCGCAAGGTGCTCGAGGCGCTCGGCGTCGAGCTAAAGGAAATGACGCCGAACCGCGCCACCGGCTGGTGCTGCGGCGGCGGCGGCGGCGTGGTGACGATCCACCGGGCGGACCCGCTGCGCTACAAGGTATTCCAGCTCAAAATGAACCAGATCGAGGAGACCGGCGCCGAGCTGCCGGTCACCACCTGCGCCAACTGCCGCCAGACCTTCGACGACGGCCAGGCCCATTTCCACTGGGACAAGACCATGGGCAGCCTGCTGGAGCTGGTGGCCGACAACCTGGACCAGAAATGACCGCAGCGACGCAGCGGACGCAGAGGCAGTTTCAAGAGATCGTCTCGGCGTCTCCGCGCCTCCGCGGTGAATAAGGAGCCGTTCCATGAGCGCCAACCGTATCGTCGTCGACCCCGTCACCCGCATCGAAGGCCACCTGCGCATCGAGGCCGCGCTCGACGCCGAGAACCGCATCACCCAGGCCTCCTCGTCGGGAACGATGGTGCGGGGCCTCGAGATCATCCTGCGCGGACGCGACCCGCGCGACGCCTGGGCGTTCGCGCAGCGTATCTGCGGCGTGTGCACGCTGGTGCATGGCATCGCCTCGGTGCGCGCGGTCGAGGACGCGCTCAAGTATCCGATTCCGCCCAATGCGCAGCTGATCCGCAACCTGATGATCGCGGCGCAATACGTGCACGACCACGTGATGCACTTCTACCACCTGCACGCGCTGGACTGGGTCGACATCGTCGCGGCCCTGAAGGCCGACGCCAAGGCCACCTCCGAGCTGGCGCAGAGCATCTCCGGCTGGGCCAAGTCCTCGCCCGGCTACTTCGCTGACGTGCAGAAAAAGGTGAAAACCTTCGTCGAGCAGGGCCAGCTCGGCATCTTCGCCAACGGCTACTGGGGCCATCCGGCGTACAAGCTGCCGCCCGAGGCGAACCTGATGGCGGTGGCGCATTACCTCGAGGGCCTCGCCTGGCAGCGCGACGTCGCCAAGCTGCACGCGATCTTCGGCGGCAAGAACCCGCATCCGAACTTCCTCGTCGGCGGCGTGCCCTCGGCAATCAGCACGCAGACCGACGCCGCCCCCGGCGGCCCGCACTTCCGCGGCGGCGACGCCGGCACGGCGGTGAACGTCGTCGGCCTGCAGCAGGTGCAGAACATCATCAGGCAGATGACGACCTTCGTCGACCAGGTCTACATCCCGGACGTGCTCGCGATCGCCGGCTTCTACAAGGATTGGGGCGCCCAGGGCGAGGGCCTCGGCAACTTTCTGACCTACGGCGATTTTCCGTCCAAGAGCATGTGGGACCTGGACAGCTTCATGATCCCGCGCGGCGCGATCCTGAACCGCAACCTCAAGGAGGTGCAGCCGGTCGACCTCCACGCCGACGGCGAGATCCAGGAGTACGTCGCCCATTCGTGGTACGACTACAGCGTCGGCAAGGAAAAAGGGCTGCACCCGTACGCGGGTGAGACCGCGCTCAACTACACGGGCCCGAAGCCGCCGTACGAGTTTCTCGACGTCGAGGCCTCGTACTCGTGGCTCAAGTCGCCGCGCTGGAAGGGGCACGCGATGGAAGTCGGGCCGCTGGCGCGGGTCCTGATGCTCTACGCCACCGGTCACGCCCAGACCAAGGAGCTGGTGGGCCATACCCTGAAGACGCTGGACGTTCCGGTCGACGCGCTGTTCTCGACGCTGGGGCGAGTGGCGGCGCGCGCGCTCGAGACCAAGATCATCGGCGACGCCATGCAGGGCTGGCACGACCAGCTGATCGCCAACATCAAGGCCGGCGACCTGCGCACGCACACCCAGGAGTTGTGGGATCCCTCGCGCTGGCCACGCGAGGCGAAGGGCGCGGGTTTCATGGAGGCGCCCCGCGGCGCGCTGGGGCACTGGATCGTCATCCGCAACGGCAAGATCGCCAACTACCAGGCCGTCGTGCCCTCCACCTGGAACGCCGGGCCGCGCGACGCCAAGGGCCAGGACGGCGCCTACGAAGCCGCGCTCAAGGGCCATCAGCTGGCGGTGCGCGACCAGCCGGTCGAGATTCTGCGCACGATCCACAGCTTCGATCCATGCATCGCCTGCGCGGTGCACGTGGCCGGCCCGGACGGCGAGGAGAGCATCCGCATCGAGGTCACGTAGAACCGCCACGGCGCCGCGATCACAATGACGACAAGGAGGGCAGCGCGCCATGGAGGAACTGCTCAAACGGCTGCTGGAAGCTGAGGCCCGGGCCGACGCCGAGGTCCGGCAGGCCAGCGTCGAGCGCGAGCGCGTGATCCAGGACGCGCTGGCCCAGGCGCGCCGCGCGGAGGAGCAGTTCGCCGAGAGCGTCGCGCAGCTGCGCGAACCCTTCCTCGAGCAGGCCGGCGAGCGCGCCGAGCAGGCGATCGGCGAGCTCAGGCGCAAGTACGAGGAGCGCGGCCGCCGCCTGCGCTCTCTGGCCGAGGATCGCGAAGGCGCTGCCGTCGACGAGGCCGTCGCGTTCCTGCTCGACCCCGACCGGCAGTAGGGCGCCCCATGTCCCTGCGCGTCGCCCACCCCTACCTCGACACCCGGGTGACGCTGTTTGCCGCGCACCTGCTCGACCGCCGACAGGTGGCCGCGGCCTTGGGGCGCCCGCGCGACGAGCTGCGCGAGCTGTTCCGCCGCTGCCGCGCCGAGCCGCTGCTCGCCACCGGGGACGAGGCGCAGCGCCGCTCGACGGAGCAGCGGCGCCTGTCGCTGCTGCTGGACGACGTGGTCGTGCT
Source organism: Pelomicrobium sp. (assembly GCA_035466595.1). Classification (GTDB taxonomy): domain Bacteria; phylum Pseudomonadota; class Gammaproteobacteria; order Burkholderiales; family UBA6910; genus DATIUV01. The sequence goes on along the minus strand of DATIUV010000187.1, from coordinate 3,272 downwards.
GTCGCGCGCGCTGACCGGCCGCTCGCGCGAGTTCCTGCTCTACTGGACGCACCTGTTCGAGCTGATCAACCTCAAGGCCATCGTGCGCGGCCGGCTTTCCGGCCAGGACCCGCGTGCGATCCGCACCCAGCTGCTGGACATGGGGCCGTTCTCCAAGCTGCCCGTCGACGACCTGTTGCGCGCCGAGAACGAGAACGAGATGCTGCGGCGCCTGGAGAACACGGCCTACGCCGAGATTGCCAGCCAGGCGCGCCGCGTGATGGAGCAGCAGCGCGACCTGTTCTTCGTCGACACCACCTTCGACCGGCGCTTCTACAGCGGTCTCGTCAAGCGCGCGGAAGCGCTGCACTCGCACGACCCGGAGGCGATGCGGCGCATGCTCACGGCGCTGATCGACGGCACCAACCTCACCTGGCTGCTGCGCTACCGTTTCGTCTACCGGCTGCCGGCGGCGGAAGCGTACTTCCTGCTGATTCCGAGCGGCTATCGCCTGCGCGCCGGGACGCTCGGCGCGCTGGCATCGAAGGACGGCACCGCGGCCGTCCTCGCCGCGCTGCCCGCGCCGCTCGACGCGCTCACGCGCGGCCTGACGACGATCGAGGAGGTCAACGCGCGCATGGCGCGCTGGCTGCGGCGCGAGTGCGAGTGGGTCCTGCGCCGCTCGCGCTCGGCCTTCTGCCGGGCCTTCGCCCATCTGATCCTGCGCGAGCGCGACCTGCGCATCCTGCGCGGGATCGTCAAAGGCGAGGAGCTCGGGGTCAGCCTGGCGACGCAGCGGCAGGCGCTGCGGCTACGCGAGCCCGACGAGGAGGCGCCCGGTGTTTAGGCCGCTCTCGATGCAGCATGTCTCGCTCTGGCTCACCCGGGAGGACGCGCCGGCGGCGTCGCTGGCGCTGGCGGAGTGCGGGGTTTTCAATCCCGACACCGCCGAGCGCTACCGCGCCGCCCTGCCGGATGCCGGCGAGCAGCACTACCGCGACGCCTACCTGAGTGCGCGCAGCCGCCTCGACCGCATCCTTGCCCACTGCGAGCGCGGTCCCGTTGCGCCGATGCCGGGCGAGACGCGGCCGGTGCCGCTCGCCGACCTGGAAGCGCTGGACCAGCGTCTGGGCGAGATCTGGAGCCTCTGCTTCGATACGGATGAAACGGTGCGGCGCGCCGAGGAGGCCGAGCGCCGCTACGCCCAGCTGCTGCAGACCCTGGAGACCTTCGCCTCGCTCGACCTCGACCTCGGCACGCTGCTCGCCGAGCACCGCTTTCTCGACGTGCGCGTCGGCACCGTGCCGAGCGCGAACCTGCCGCGCCTGCGCGAGGCGCTGGCGCTGGCGGGTTTCTTCGTCAGCGTGTTCGCCAGCGGCGAGGGCGCCGACCATTGCGTCATCGTCGGCCCCACCGGGCGCAGCGGCGAAGTGTCCTCGCTGCTGCACACAGCCGGCTTCCATGCCGTGGAGGTCCCGCCCGAGCTGCGCACGCGCCCCCGGCAGGCGCGCGAGGAGCTGACCGCGCGCCTCGCGGAAAGCCGGGAGAAGTGCCACGCCGCCTGCGCGGTGCGCGAAGAGACCAAGGCGCGCTTCTGGCCGGAGCTGGAGCAGGCGGAGGTCACGCTGGCGATGGCGGCGCCCTACGCGGACATGGTGCAGAACGCATCGCGCGGCCGCGGCGGGCTGGTGCTGATGACCGGCTGGGCGCCGAAGCGGGACATCAGCGGGCTGCGCCTGGCCCTCGACCGCCACCTGGCGCGGCCCTACCTGCTCAAGCTGCGCGCGCCCGAGCGGCACGAGCGGCCTCTGGTGCCGTCGGTGGTGCGCCAGCCGGCGCTGCTGAAGAGCTTCGCGCGCCTGGTGGAGACCTACGGCGTGCCGCGCTACGGCGAAGTCGACCCGACGCTGCTGTTCGCGGTCTCGTTCGTGCTCATGTTCGGCATGATGTTCGGCGACGTCGGCCAGGGCGCACTGCTCGCCGCCATCGGCTTCGCCCTGCGCGGGCCGCTGGCGGCGGCGCGCGTGCTGATGGTGAGCGCCGGGGCGAGCTCGGTGCTGTTCGGCTTCCTCTACGGCAGCGTGTTCGGCTTCGAGCACCTGATCGACCCGGTCTGGATGTCGCCGCTGCACGACCCCATGCGCGTGCTGCTGCTGGCGGTGTACTGGGGCGTCGGCTTCATCGTCGTCGCCTCGCTGATCAAGACCTACAACCTCTACGTCCAGCGCGGCTGGCGCGCGGCCCTGTTCGACGCCGGCGGCGTCGCCGGCATCGCGCTCTACGGCGGCGCGGTGCTGGGCGTGACCGGCTGGCTGCGCGGCGGCGGGTTCGGCCTGCTGCCGGCGCTGGTGAGCTGCGCCGGCGCCGCCGCCATCCTGGTCAACGCCTACCGGGAGCAGGCCGGCACCGCCGTCGAGCGCGCCATGGTGGCGCTGATCGAGACGCTGGAGGCCGCCATCGGCTTCTTCGCCAACACCCTGTCCTTCATGCGCGTCGGCGCGTTCAGCCTCAACCACGTGGCGCTGGCCCTGGCGGTGTTCACCATCGCCGAGATGCTCGGCGGCGCCGGACACTGGATCGCCATCGTGGTCGGCAACGTCTTCATCATGGTGCTCGAGGGCGCCATCGTCGCCATCCAGGCGCTGCGGCTCGAGTACTACGAAGGCTTCTCGCGTTTCTTCAGCGGCGACGGCCGCGAGTTCCGGCCGCTGCACCTGGGCAGGCACGGCAACGGCATATCCAACGAAAGGAGAACGACATGACCTGGCTCATCGTCCTCATGGGGGCGGCGGTGGTCGGCATCATCGGCCTTGGCCTGGTGCTGGAGCTGGCGCATGGCCGGGTGCGGCCGGCGCCGGCCTGGATCAGGGGCGCGGTCGGCGCCAACGTCCTGCTCTTCGCGCTGGCGCTGTTCGGCGTGCTCTTTCTCGGCGCCCAGGAGGTGATGGCGCAGGCCGCCGCGCCGGCCGGGCGGGTCGAGGTCTCGGTCGGCCTCGGCCTCGCGCTGATCGGCATCGGCATCCCCACCGGCCTGGCGTCGATCGGCGCGGCCATCGCGCTGGGCCCGGTCGGCTCGGCCGCGCTCGCCGTGCTGGCGGAGAAGCCGGAGGTGTTCGGCCGCACGCTGGTCTACCTCGGCTTGGCCGAGGGCATCGCCATCTACGGCCTGGTGGTGTCGATCCTGATGCTGGGCAAGGTGTAGTCGGCCATGCCGGACCTCAACGAGCCCGCCGCCGCCCCCGCGCCGCTTGCCACGCGGATGATCGCCATGGGCACGGCGGGCTCGTTGAGGT
>DATIUV010000186.1:0-5746 GCA_035466595.1 Pelomicrobium sp. | reverse complement strand
GTGTAGTCCGTCGGGAAGTCGCGGTAGATGCCGCGGCGTATGCGGTTGCCCTCGGCGCGAACGCGGATGGTCTCGATCACGTCCAGTGTGCTGTCGGAGCGCACCGCGATCTCGGCGGCAAAATCGAGGATGCGCTCTTCGGCCGCGGCGGGCGCCGCGACGAGCAGCGCGAGCGCGAGCCACAGCAGCGCTCGCATCAGGTCACCTCCGGGGGTTGTCCTTCCGCCGGCGTGTCGAGCTCGAAGTACTCGGCGGGCCGGTAGCCGAGCATGCGCGCCACCAGCAGGTCGGGAAAGGTGTCGATCCGCGTGTTGAGGTTGTTCACCGCGCCGTTGTAATAGCGGCGCGCGAACTGGATGTGATCCTCGGCTTCGGACAGGTTGCGCTGCAGGTCGAGGAAGCTCTGGCTCGTCTTCAGCGCCGGGTAGCTTTCGGCGACCGCCACCAGGCGGTGCAACTCCCGCGACAGCGTGGCTTCCAGGCGGCCCTGGCCCGCGGGTCCCGCGCCCCCGGCCGCGGCCTGCGCGCGCAGCTGCGTCAGGCGCTCGAGCACGCCGCGCTCGTAGCCGGCGTGCTGCTTGACCGCATCGACCAGCTTGGGGATGAGATCGTGCCGGCGCTTGAGCTGCACGTCGACGTCGCTCCAGGCCTGTGCGACGCGGTGACGGTCGCGCACGAGGCCGTTGTAGATGACGACGCCCCAGATCGCGAGGGCCAGCGCAACGAAAGCGGCGGCGACAATCACGGCGGCGGGGCGTGCCGGCCGCGCGGGTCAGCGCGGGCCGATGAAGCGGTACGACAGGTCACGATTGATGAAGCCCGCGTCGGTATCGAGCGGCAGCACCAGGCCCAGGTCGACGAGCCGCTGCCCGAGCGTGATGGCGCGGCTAAGGGACAGCCGCTTCTCCCGCGTCAGCCAGGCCACCGCATCCTCGCCGGTGAAGCAACCCGGCCAGGTGCGGCCGGCGGCCGCGCGGCCTGCGGTCCGCACGCCGCCGGTGCCGCGCATTTCCCGCACCAGCGCGTCCAGATCCAGCTTCTCGAGCGCGGCATCGGCCGTGAAGCGGAAGAAGATGTCGTCGTCATCGAATTGCTGCTCGCGGCCGACATGGTACAGCAGGTCCGCGTGCTGCAGGACGCGCCCGACCTGCACCGCCTGCGGGCGCTCCAGCTGGAAATGGCGGGCGAGCCAATCGACGGCTTCGGCGGCGACGAAGCACGCCGGGACGGTGCGAAAGCGATGGCTGCGGTCCCTGATGGGGATGGCGCCGGGGGCGGAGAGGCGTGCGGTGACGACCTCCGGGTCGATGCCCCAGCGCCGTACGGCGGCCTCCTCGCGGGCGGCGCGCTCGAAACGCGCATCGCCGTCATGGTCGACGCCGTTGGCGCGCTCGACCAGCACCTTGAGAAAGCTGGCGAGGCGCGCGCGGTCGAGACGGAAGCGGGACACGCCCTCGCGGGCGACGCGCAGCACCGGCAGCAGGGTCTCCTCCCAGCGCGCCCGGCTGACGCCGGGCAACAGCGCGGCGGCACCATGGGTCATCGCCCAGTGTCGCTCCACGGCACAAACGCGCGGCTTGCGGCTGTTGAGCACGACCACGCGGACATCGGGGTGAGCGGGTTGCCGCCAGCGCTCGAAGGCGACGAGGTGCGTGTCGTCAGCGGCCAGCCGAAGAACGTCGAGCACGAGAACGCGCGCCTCGTCCGGGGCGGGGCGCGCGGCCGCCAGCGCTGCGGCGAGCGGCGTGGCCGGCTCGATGATTTCCGCCGCCTGGCCCTGGGACAGGACGGCGGAACGCAGCAGCGCCTGCTGCAGCGGCGAGTCGACGGCAATGAAAACGCGGGAGCGGGTTTTCTTCATGGCTGGCTTGTGCGCTCCCAGCCCGGCGGCGCCCTTCAGCGCCGGCGGGCGTCATGCGGCCGGCGCGCTTTCGCGGCAGCCGGCTTGAGGGCAGCGGGTCTGGCCATCGAACGCTGAACCCGGGCGTGAACCCGGAGGACAAGGGCGAGCAGGCTGTGCATGGCGGGCTCCTTCGCGGCGAAAGTTGCGGCATTCCGGGCAAGCAGGGTCCATGCCATTGCCGGGGCGCATCGGCCTCGACCTGCAGCGTAGCCGGGCCGCGGGCGCCCGGCTTAACGCCGATTTGCAATCGCGGGCGCGGGAACCCTGGCTTTCGCCGGATGCCGTACCTGATGACCCCCTGCCGGACCATCCGCTCGCCGCGTCGCCCCGGCGCGAGGGCGGCATCCCCGGTCCCCTTCGGGCCGTTTCGTCGCCCCGGATTCACGTCAAACGAGAGATACCCCATGAGCAAGAAGACGCCAACGTCCGATCCCGACGATCCGACTCCGCGACTGTCGAAGGAAGAGCGCAAGGAAGTCCGGGAGCGCACCGCGCTGCGCGCGGTGGTCGTCCACGAGGCGATCCGCGAGGAGGGCGAGGGCGAGCTGCGGCGGCCGGCGTCGTCGCTGGTCTGGTCCGGCTTCGCCGCGGGCCTGTCGATGGGGTTCTCGCTGGTGACGATGGGCCTGCTGCAGGCGCATCTTCCGGACGAGCAGTGGCGGCCGCTGATCGCGAATTTCGGCTACACGGTGGGCTTCCTGATCGTCGTGCTCGGACGTCAGCAGCTGTTCACGGAGAACACGCTGACCGTCATCCTGCCGCTGCTGGCGCACCGCGACCTGCGTACGCTCTTCTGCGTCGCGCGGCTGTGGACGCTGGTCCTGCTGGCGAATCTCGTGGGCGTGCTGGCGTTCTCCTGGGCGCTCGGCTACACGGCCGTGTTCGACGCCGAGACGCACCGACACTTCGCCGCGATCGCGCGGCACGTGATGGAGCAGGATCGCTTCACGATGTTCGTCGGCGCCGTGTTCGCGGGGTGGCTCATCGCCATCATGGTCTGGCTGCTGCCGAGCGCGGACAACTCGCGGGTCGGCGTCGTCATCCTCATGACCTATGTCGTCGCGCTGGGCGGCTTCGCCCATATCATCGCGGGCTCGGCCGAGGTGATTTACCTGGTGGTGACCGGCGGCGCGACCTGGGGCGAGTACCTCCTGGACTTCATGCTGCCGACGCTTGCCGGCAACATTATCGGCGGCGTCGCGCTGGTGGCGATGGTGAACCACGCGCAGGTTGCGCGGGAAGCCAAGATGGACCGCTGAGCGTTCCGCCCTCGGCGCAGCCGCGGCTCAGGACCGATCCCCGGGATCCGAAGCCGGCGTGGCCGAAGCGCGCCGGCGCCGAAGCCGCCGCTCCATCGTGCCCACGAGCCGCAGCACGAGCACCGTGAGCACCGTTGCCGACACCGCGAGGGTGAACGCGCGCAGCGCGACGGCGATGCCGATGGCGGCGCTCATCAGCAGCGACGCGGCCGTGGTGACGCCCTCGACCGCGTTGCGGCGACCGCGGATGATCGTGCCCGCGCCGACGAAAGCGACGCCGGTGATGATCGCCTCGATGACCCGCACCGGGTCGGACGCCACCACGCCGGCGCCGGAATCGACGGCGCCGGCTTCCCGCAGCATCTCGCCGAGCGCCACCAGCAGCGCGGCGGCGCCCGCGATCAGCATGTGCGTGCGAAACCCCGCCGGCTTGTCGGCGATCTCCCGCTCGACGCCGATCGCGCCGCCCAGCAGCATGGCGAGCAGCACTTCGGCCAGAATCTGCAGCTGATTGAAGTCGATCAGATCAGTCATTGCGTGAATGGTCGGGGCGGCAGGTCGCGCGGGGCGGGTTCTCCTCCGCCTGCGCTACAATGCGCTCCCGCCGGAAATTCCGATGATTCAGTTTCGACAGCTCACGCTCGCGCGAGGTCCCCGCCGCCTGGTCGAGGACGCCACGCTGCAGATCCATCCCGGCTGGCGCGTCGGCGTCGTCGGCGCCAATGGGAGCGGCAAATCCAGCCTGTTCGCCCTGCTCCGCGGCGAGCTGCACCCCGATCGCGGCGAGTGCGACCTGCCGCCGGCCTGGACCATCGCCTCGGTGGCGCAGGAGACGCCCGCGCTCGCGCAGCCCGCGCTGGAGTACGTGCTGGACGGCGACCGCGAGCTGCGCGCGCTCGAGACCGGGCTGGCGCAAGCCGAGGCGGCCCACGACGGCCACCGCGTCGGCGAGCTGCACGCGCGCCTGCAGGAGATCGACGGCTACAGCGCCCGCGCCCGCGCGGCGGCGCTGCTCGCGGGCTTGGGCTTTGCCGAAAGCGACGGCGCGCGGCCGGTCGCCGATTTTTCGGGCGGCTGGCGCATGCGCCTCAACCTGGCACAGGCGCTCATCGCGCGCGCCGACCTGCTGCTGCTGGACGAGCCCACCAACCACCTCGACCTCGACGCGGTGGTGTGGCTCGAGCGCTGGCTCGCCGCCTACCGCGGCACGCTGCTGCTGATCTCCCACGACCGCGATCTGCTGGACGGTTGCGTGACGCACATCGCCCACATCGCCGGTCAGCGCCTGGCGCTCTACAGCGGCGGGTTCTCGGCGTTCGAGGAGGCGCGCGCGCGCGAGCTCGCGCTGCAGCAGGCGATGCACGAGAAGCAGCAGCGGGAGGTGGCCCACCTCGAGAAGTTCATCACCCGCTTCCGCGCCAAGGCGACCACGGCGCGCCAGGCGCAGAGCCGGCTGAAAGCGCTCGACCGCATGGAGCGCATCGCGCCGGCCCACGTCGATGCGCCGTTCGCGTTCGCGTTCCCCGAGCCGGCGCGCTCGCCCGACCCGCTCGTCGTCCTGGAGGCGGTCGCCGCCGGCTACGCGGAGGCGGTGCTGACCGGCGTCGATCTGACGCTGCGGCCGGGCGCGCGCATCGGCCTGCTCGGCCCCAACGGCGCGGGCAAGTCGACGCTGGTGAAGATTCTCGCCGGCGAGCTGCCGCCGCTGGCGGGCGCTCGCACGCAAGGCAAGGGTCTCGCCATCGGCTACTTCGCGCAGCACCAGCTGGAGCAGCTGCGGCCGGCCGAGTCGCCGCTCGCGCACCTGCTGCGGGAGGACCCGCGCGCGCGGGAGCAGGATCTGCGGGATTATCTCGGCGGTTTCGATTTTCGCGGCGCCATGGCCGATGCGCCGGTGGCGCCGTTCTCCGGCGGCGAGAAGTCGCGCCTGGCGCTGGCGCTGCTGGTGCGGCGGCGGCCCAATCTGCTGCTGCTCGACGAGCCCACCAACCACCTCGACCTGGAAATGCGCTTCGCGCTGACCCGCGCGCTGGCGGAGTACGAGGGCAGCCTCGTGCTGGTATCCCACGACCGCGCGCTGCTGCGCACCGTGTGCGACGGCTTCCTGCTGGTGGCCGACGGCGCATGCCGCGAGTTCGACGGCGATCTCGACGATTACGTGGCCTGGCTCGAGGCCCGCCGCACCGCGCGCGCGTCGACGGGGAATGAGGAGGGCAAGGCCGCACGCCGGGAGGCGCGCGAGTCGGCCGCCGCCGAGCGCCAGGCCCGGCTCGCGCAGCGCCGTCCGCTGGTGAAGGAGGTGGAGCGGCTGGAACGGGAACTCGCGCGCTGGCAGGAGGAGAAGGGCCGCCTGGACGCGGTGCTCGCCGATGCGGCCTTTTACGCGGAGTCGAGGCCGGAGGAAATCGAGGCGGCGACGCGCCGCCATCGCGAACTGGCGCAGCTCATCGAAGAGGCGGAGCACCGCTGGCTCGAAGCGCACGCCGAGCTGGAGGCGATCGGCGAGGCCTGACGCGGTGATGCCATCGCCCCGCCTGCGGGCGCGGCCGCTCTACTCCTGGAACCGCATCGCCAGCTTGCCGAT
>DATIUV010000185.1:0-2524 GCA_035466595.1 Pelomicrobium sp. | reverse complement strand
GCGACGAAGACAGGATCGTCATTCCGGCGGAAGCCGGAAGCCAGGGTTTTGACTTGAACAATTCCCTGGGCTCCGGCCCCCGCATCGCGGTACGGGGCAGGCTCCGCCGGGGCGACAAAGCGAAGAGCCGGCGCCGCGGCGACAAATGCAAGCGCCTGCGCCGGGGCGACGAACACGGAATCGCAAGGCTGCGGTGATCGGGCAAGAGAGATCGGTGTCCCGCGCGCTCCCTCGAAAACAGGCAAAATGCTCCCCGATCACCGGCACACGTCTTGCTGACGTGGAGTCGATCATGAAACCGGGGAGGGCAATGCCCATCGAGATCGGCCGCCGGCGGCGGCGCGCCGCGCATGGCGCGGCAGCGGTGGCGCGCAGCCGTGGCTGAGCCCGGCCGCTGGTGGACCTACCAGCGCGAGCGCTTTCCGATTTTCGGCCACGGGCCGCTGGTGCTCGCGTTCAGCCTGTCGGCGGCGAGCTACTCGTCGCTATTGCGCGGGGAGGGCACGCTGCCATCCTTCTGGATCGGCGCCGCGGCGTTTGCCAGCGCACTGCTGTTCTTCTTCCAGCTGCGCATCGCCGACGAGTTCAAGGATTTCGACGACGACCGCCGCTTCCGGCCCTACCGGCCGGTGCCGCGCGGGCTGGTGAGCTTGCGCGAGCTGGGCTGGGTCGGTGTCGGCACCGCCGTCGTCCAGACCGGCATCGCGCTCGCGGTGAAGCCCGCGCTGCTCGTGATCCTCGTGGCGGTATGGGCCTATCTCGCCCTGATGTCGATCGAATTCGGCGTGCCGGCGTGGCTGAAGGCGCGGCCGGTCGCCTACATGCTCTCGCACATGCTGATCATGCCGGCGATCGACTTCTACGTGACCGCGTTCGACTGGCTGGTGCACGATGCCGGCGTGCCCTACGGCCTGCACTGGTTCCTGATCGTGAGCTTCGTCAACGGCATCGTCATCGAGATCGGCCGCAAGGTCCGCGCGCCGCAGGACGAGCAGGAAGGCGTCGAGACCTACAGCGCGCTGTGGGGCCGCGCGCGGGCAACGTGGGTCTGGCTTGCGGCGGTGGCGCTGTGCGGCGCGTTCGCCTGGCTCGCGGCGCGCGAGATCGCCTTCGCGTGGCGCGCCAGCGTCGTGCTGGCGCTGCTCATGGCCGCCGCGCTCGGCGTCGCGCTGCGCTTCCTCGCCAGCCCGACGACGCAAAACGCCAAGGCGATCGAGCTGATGGCGGGCGTCTGGACGCTCGGCATGTACACGACCGTCGGCCTGCTGCCGCTGGCGTGGACCGCATGAGCGCGACGCCGCCGCTGATCGTGCATCCCGGCGAGGCCGCGGGCGTCGAACTGCTTGGCGGCAAGGGCGCGGCGCTCGCCGGGCTGTCCGCGGCCGGCTTCCCGGTGCCGCCCTGGTTCGCGGTGACGCCGGCCGCGTTTCTCGCGTCGGCCGGGTTGAAGCGGCGCGCGAAGGTGGCACCGGAGCGGGCCCTGGCCGTGGAGCCGGGTCCGGAGCTCGCCGCCGAGATCGAGGCTGCTGCGCGGCGCCTCGCCGGCGACGGCGGCTGGCTCGCCGTGCGCTCGTCGGCGGGCGACGAGGACAGCCGCAGCCATTCCTTCGCCGGCCAGTTGGAGAGCTATCTCTTCGTCGCGCCGGACCAGGTGGCGCAGAAGGTGGCGCAGGTCTGGCGCTCGGGGTTCTCGGAGCGTGTCGCCGCGTACCGTGCCGAGCACGGTCTGGGCGCGGCGTGCCCGCCGGCGGTCGTGGTGCAGCGGATGATCGACGCCGACCGCGCCGGGGTGGCGTTCAGCGCCGACCCCGTGACCGGCGCGCGCGGAACACGGCTGGTGAGCGCCGTGTTCGGGCTCGGCAGCGCGCTGGTCTCTGGCGAGGCGGACGCCGATACCTGGCGCGTGACGCGCGCGGGCATCGTGGCCGAGCGCGAGATCGCGGACAAGCAGAGCGCCCACCGCGGCGATCCGCGCGTGAGCGAAGGCGTCTCCACCGTGGCGCTGCCGGCCGAGCAGCACCGCAAGCCCTCGCTCACCGACGAGGAAGTGCGCGCGGTGGCGGCGCTCGCCGCGCGCGCCGAGGCGCACTTCGGCGCGCCGCAGGACATCGAGTGGGCGTACGAGAACGGCACGCTCTGGCTGCTGCAGTCGCGCGCCATCACCTCGCTGGTGGGCCAGGCGGACCCCGACGGCTTGCTCGTCATCTGGGACAACAGCAACATCACCGAGAGCTACAGCGGCGTCACGACGCCGCTCACGTTCTCGTTCGTGCGGCGCGCCTACGAGGAGGTCTACCGCGAGTTCTGCCGCCTGCTGGGCGTGCCGGCCGCGAAGATCGCCGACCACGCCGGCACCTTCCGCAACATGCTCGGCCTGATCCGCGGCCGCGTGTACTACAACCTCATCAGCTGGTACCGCGTGCTGGCGCTCCTGCCGGGGTTCACGGTGAACCGGAAGTTCATGGAGCAGATGATGGGCGTGCGCGAGCCGATGCCGGAGGCGATCGTGCAGGAGCTGGCCGCG
>DATIUV010000184.1:0-10929 GCA_035466595.1 Pelomicrobium sp. | reverse complement strand
GCTGGTGCTGGCGGCGTGGCTGTCGGACTACGCCGGCGCCAGGGGCCTCTACGCGGTGGCGCTGGCCTCGGGTCTGACCGACGTCGACGCCATCACCCTGTCGAGCCTGCGGCTGCGGGAGATCGGCCGCATCGGCGATCGCGAGGCGGTGGTTGCGATCGGGCTCGCCATCGTCGCCAACCTCGCTTTCAAGGCCGGCCTCGCGTTTGCCGTCGGCGGCCGCCGGCTCGGCCTGCAATGCCTGGGCGGCTTCGGCGCCACCATGCTGGCGGTGGCGGCCGCCCTCGCCGTCACCGGCTGAGCGGCGGGTCCGGCTTCGGCTATAATTCGCAGCTTTCCCCGGACCCCGCCATGGACGCCGAACGAATCAACGACATCGAGCACGCCCTCCACGACCTGCGCGAGCGGGCCGCCGACCTGCGGAGGTATCTTTGACTTCGATCGCAAGCAGTCCCGCCTCGCCGAAGTCACCCGCCTGATCGAAGACCCCGCCGTCTGGGACGACGCCCAGCGCGCCCAGGAGCTGGGCCGCGAGAGGAAGAGCCTGGAGGGCATCGTGCTGACGCTCGAGCGCGTCGGCCTGGGCCTGAAGGATGCGCAGGAGCTGTTCGAGCTGGCCAGCGCCGAAAAGGACGACGCCACCCTGGAGAGCATCGAGGCGGACGCCCGCGGCCTGGAGAAGCAGGTCGCGGAGCTGGAATTCCGCCGCATGTTCTCCAACCCGATGGACCCCAGCAACTGCTTCGTCGACATCCAGGCCGGCTCCGGCGGCACCGAGGCGCAGGACTGGGCCGGCATGCTGCTGCGCATGTACCTCAAGTTCTGCGAGCACCGCGGGTTCGGCGTCGAGGTGCTGGAGGAGTCGCCGGGCGAAGTGGCCGGCATCAAGAGCGCGTCGTTCAAGGTCGGGGGCGAGTACGCCTACGGCACGCTGCGCACGGAAACCGGCATTCACCGCCTGGTGCGCAAGTCGCCGTTCGACGCCAACGCGCGGCGCCACACCTCGTTCGCCAGCGTCTTCGTCTACCCCGAGGTCGACGAGTCGATCGAGATCGACATCAACCCGGCCGACCTGCGCATCGACACCTACCGCGCCAGCGGCGCCGGCGGCCAGCACGTCAACCGCACCGACTCGGCGGTGCGCATCACGCACCTGCCCACCAACATCGTCGTGCAGTGCCAGAACGACCGCTCGCAGCACAAGAACCGGGCCGAGGCGATGTCGATGCTGAAGGCCAAGCTCTACGAGGCCGAACTCCGGAAGCGCGAGGCCGAAAAGCAGAAGCTGGAGGACTCCAAGTCCGACATCGGCTGGGGCCACCAGATCCGCTCCTACGTGCTGGACCAGTCGCGCATCAAGGACCTGCGCACCAACGTCGAGGTGGGCAACACGCAGGCGGTGCTGGACGGCGACCTCGACGACTTCATCGCCGCCAGCCTGAAGCAGGGCGTGTGACGATGGCGGATTGCCGCCGCGCGAACCGAACTTCAAGAATTGAACCGCAAAGGACGCGAAGGACGCAAAGCAGGAAAACTGGGATTGAGCTCCCTTCGCGTACTTGGCGTACTTGGCGTACTTGGCGTACTTGGCGGTTAAATGCTTTTCCCGGCGTGCCCCTCTGAACGGCAGCCCGAACGGATGAGACGATGAGCGAACCGAAGAACGAACAACAACCGCAGGACGAAAACCAGCTGATCGCCGAGCGCCGCGCCAAGCTCGCCGAGTTGCGCGCGCGCGGCCCCGCGTTCCCCAACGACTTCCGCCGGCGCGACCTGGCTGCGGACCTGCACGCGGCGCACGGCGACAAGGCCAAGGAGGCCCTGGCGAACGACCACCCGCGGGCGCGCATCGCCGGGCGCATGATGCTGAAGCGCGTGATGGGCAAGGCCAGCTTCGCCACGCTGCAGGATATGAGCGGGCGCATCCAGATCTACGTCAGCAACGACGTCACCGGCGAGGCCGCGCACGACGAGTTCAAGCGCTGGGACCTGGGCGACATCGTCGGCGTCGAGGGCGCGGTGTTCAAGACCAACAAGGGCGAGCTCACGGTGCACGCGGAGGAGCTGCGGCTGCTCGCCAAGGCGCTGCGGCCGCTGCCGGAGAAGTTCCACGGACTGGCCGACCAGGAGCAGAAATACCGGAGCCGCTACCTCGACCTGATCGCCACGCCGGAGGCGCGCCAGGGGTTCGTCGCCCGCATCCGGCTGATCCAGGCGCTGCGCGAGTTTCTCAACCGCCACGGCTACCTCGAGGTCGAGACGCCGATGATGCACCCGATCCCGGGCGGGGCCACGGCGCGGCCGTTCGTCACGCACCACAACGCGCTCGACATGCGGCTCTACCTGCGCATTGCGCCGGAGCTCTACCTCAAGCGGCTGGTGGTGGGCGGGTTCGAGAAAGTGTTCGAGATCAACCGCAATTTCCGCAACGAAGGCATCTCGACCCGGCACAACCCCGAGTTCACGATGCTGGAATTCTACGAGGCCTACCAGGACTACCGCTTCCTGATGGACTTCACCGAGGAGATGCTGCGCGACGCGGCGCTCAAGGTGCTGGGCACCACGCGCATCACCTACGGCGGCCGCGAGCTGGACCTGGCGCAGCCGTTCAGGCGGCTAACCATCCTCGAGGCGATCAAGGCCCACCATCCCGAATATACGGACGCCCAGCTCACCAGCCGCGACTTCCTGATCGGCGAGTTCCGGCGCCTCGACGTGCCCTACAAGCCCGAGGACCACCTCGGCGGGCTGCAGCTCACGCTGTTCGAGAACACCACCGAGCAGCTGCTCTTCGAGCCGACCTACATCATCGATTATCCCGCCGAGGTGAGCCCGCTCGCGCGGCGCAGCGACGCCGACCCCGAGATCACCGAGCGCTTCGAGCTCTATATCGGAGGGCGCGAGATCGCCAACGGCTTCTCCGAGCTGAACGATCCCGAAGACCAGGCCGAGCGCTTCCTCGCCCAGGCAAAGGCCAAGGAGGCCGGGGATCAGGAGGCGATGCACTACGACGCCGACTACATCCGCGCGCTGGAGCACGGCCTGCCGCCGACCGCGGGCGAAGGCGTCGGCATCGATCGGCTGGCGATGCTGTTTACGGATAGCCCCAGCATCCGCGACGTCATCCTCTTCCCGCAGCTGCGGCCGGAGTGACGCGCCGGCGCGCCTCCCGCGCGCCGGGGCCGGTCGTGTACCATCGAGACAGCGCCGGGTAGAGCGCCGTGCGGGCCGGGTCGTGCCGGCCCCGCGCCCGGGATGGACGGAGACCGCACCCTTGGACAAGCCCCTCTGGACGCCCTCGCCTGAACGCGTCGCCGCCAGCCGGCTGACCGCGTTCGCTGCGCTCCTGCGCGAGCGCCACGGCGTCGACGCCGGCGACTACGCCGCGCTGCATCGCTGGTCGGTAGAGCAGCCTGCCGCATTCTGGACTGCCGTATGGGACTTTGCCGGCGTCGTCGCCGCAGCCCGCGGCGAGCGGGCGCTGATCGACGCCGACCGGATGCCCGGCGCGCGTTTCTTTCCGGACGCCCGGCTCAACTTCGCCGAGAACCTGCTGCGCCGCCGCGACGACGCCGACGCGATCGTGTTCTGGGGCGAGTCGAAAGTGCGCCGGCGCCTTTCGCACCGCCAGCTCCATGACACGGTCTCGCGTCTCGCGCAGGCGTTGAAGGCCGAAGGCGTCGGCCCGGGCGACCGCGTCGCCGGCTTCCTGCCCAACATGCCCGAGGCCGTGATCGGCATGCTCGCCACGGCCAGCCTCGGCGCCACGTGGTCGTCGTGCTCGCCGGATTTCGGCGTCCAGGGCGTGCTGGACCGCTTCGGCCAGATCGAACCCAAGGTGCTTCTCGCCGCCGACGGCTATTTCTACAACGGCAAGACGTTCGACGTGCTGCCAAAAGTGACGGAGTTCGTCGACCGACTGCCTACGGTGAAGCGCGTCGTCGTGGTGCCCTACGTCAGCGAGCATCCCGATGCCTCCCGCGTCCGCGACGGGGTGACCTTCGCGCAGTTCCTGGCGCCGTTCGCCGCCGGCGCGATCGACTTTGCGCGGCTGCCGTTCGACCACCCGCTCTACATCCTCTACTCGTCCGGCACCACCGGCGTGCCCAAGTGCATCGTCCACGGCGCCGGCGGCACGCTGCTGCAGCACCTCAAGGAGCACATGCTGCACGCCGACGTGCGGCCCGGCGACCGCCTGTTCTACTTCACCACCTGTGGCTGGATGATGTGGAACTGGCTCGTCTCGGGCCTGGCCTCGGGCGCGACGCTGATGCTCTACGACGGCTCGCCGTTCCATCCGCGCGGCAATGTGCTGTTCGACTACATCGACGCCGAGGGCATCACCCACTTCGGCACCTCGGCCAAGTTCATCGACGCCGCCAACAAGCTCGCGCTCAAGCCCCGCGAAACCCATCGCCTCGCGTCGCTGCGCGCGATTCTTTCCACCGGCTCGCCGCTGGTGCCGGAAGCGTTCGATTACGTGTACCGGGAGATCAAGGCCGACCTGCAGCTGGCCTCGATCTCCGGCGGCACCGACATCGTCTCCTGCTTCGTGCTGGGCTCGCCCTGGCTGCCGGTATGGCGCGGCGAGATCCAGTGCAAGGGCCTCGGCATGAAGGTGGAGGTGTTCGACGACGACGGCCGGCCCGTCGAGCGCGAGAAGGGCGAGCTGGTGTGCACGGCCCCGTTCCCGTCGATGCCGGTGGGATTCTGGAACGATCCGGACGGCGCCAAGTACCGCTCCGCCTACTTCGAGCGCTTCCCGGGGGTGTGGTGCCACGGCGATTACGTCGAGGTGACGCGCCACGGCGGCATCGTCATCTACGGCCGCTCCGACGCCGTGCTCAATCCCGGCGGCGTGCGCATCGGCACGGCCGAAATCTACCGCCAGGTCGAAAAGCTGCCGGAGGTGATGGAAAGCCTGGTGATCGGCCAGGACTGGCCGCCCGACAGGCCGAACGACGTGCGGGTGGTGCTGTTCGTGCGCCTCGCTGACGCCGTAAAGCTGGACGCCGCGCTGGAGAAACGCATCAAGGACACCATCCGGGCCAACACCACGCCGCGCCACGTGCCGGCGAAGATCCTGCCGGTCGCGGACATCCCGCGCACCAAGAGCGGCAAGATCGTGGAGCTTGCCGTGCGCAACGTCGTCCATGGCCGGCCGGTCAAGAACGTCGAGGCGCTGGCCAATCCGGAGGCGCTGGAGCAGTACCGCAACCGGCCCGAGCTCGCCGGCTGAGCCCGGCTTGATTTATACCCCTATGGGGTATATGATGGCGTTGCCTTGGGAGAAACGCCATGAGTTCCGCCGCACCCCGCTCCGTCGACCTGCCCCTCGAAGGCATGACCTGCGCGGCCTGCGCGGCGCGCATCGAGAAGGTGCTGAACCGCCTGCCGGGCGTGCATGCCGCGGTCAATTTCGCCGCCGAGAAGGCGCACGTCCAATTCGATCCGACCGCCACCGAACCGAAGACGCTGGTCGAAAGCATCGAGCGCGCCGGCTATTCGGTTCCGCGGCAGGCGGTCGAGCTCAAGCTCACCGGCATGACCTGCGCCGCGTGCGCGGCGCGTATCGAAAAGGTGCTGAACCGGATTCCCGGCGTCGAGGCCAGCGTCAACTTCGCCGCCGAGCGCGCCCGCGTGCGCTACTCCCCGGCCGCCGTCGCCGTGCGCGACCTCGTCGCCGCCGTCGAGCGCGCCGGCTACGGCGCCGAAGAGATCACGGAAAGCTCGCGCGACGAGGAGAAGGCCCGCCGCGCCGCCGCCTATGCCCGTGACCTGCGCCTGTTCTGGATCTCGGTCGCGCTGACGCTGCCGCTGGTGGCGCAGATGGTGCCGATGTTCGCGGGCGCCGGGCACGAGTTCCTGCCGCGCTGGCTGCAGCTCGCGCTCGCCACGCCGGTGCAGTTCTGGATCGGCAAGCGCTTCTACGTCGGCGCCTGGCACGCCCTGCGCGGCGGCGGCGCCAACATGGACGTGCTGGTGGCGCTCGGCACCACGATGGCCTACGCGTTCAGCGCCGTCGTCACCGTGTTCGCGCTCGACCAGCACGTCTACTTCGAGGCCAGCGCCGCGATCATCACCCTGGTGCTGATGGGCAAGCTGCTCGAGTCACGGGCCCGCGCGCGCACCTCCGCGGCGATCGAGTCGCTGATCCGGCTGCAGCCGCGCACCGCCCGCGTCGAGCGCGACGGCGAGCTCGCCGAGGTCGACGTCGGCACGCTCGCGGAGGGGGACGTCTTCATCGTGCGCCCGGGCGAGAGCATCCCGGTCGACGGCGAGGTGCTCGAGGGAACCTCCAGCGTGAACGAAGCGATGCTGACCGGGGAAAGCCTGCCGGTCACGAAGGCGGCCGGCGCGAAGGTCTACGCCGGCACGCTGAACCAGCAGGGCAGTCTGCGCGCGCGCGCCACCGGCGTCGGCAGCCACACCCAGCTGGCGGCGATCATCCGCCTGGTCGAGGAGGCGCAGGGCTCGAAGGCGCCGATCCAGCGCCTGGCCGACCGCATCTCCGGCATCTTCGTGCCGGTGGTGGTGGGCATCAGCCTCGTCACCCTGGCCGCGACCTGGGGGCTCGCCGGCGATTTCACCACCGCGCTGATCAACGCCGTCGCGGTACTGGTGATCGCCTGCCCCTGCGCGCTCGGCCTCGCCACGCCCACCGCGATCATGGTCGGCACCGGCCGCGGCGCCCAGTCGGGCGTGCTGGTCAAGAACGCCGCGGCGCTGGAGCAAGCCGAGCACATCCGCACCCTGATCGTCGACAAGACGGGCACGCTGACGGAGGGCAAGCCGGCGCTGACCGACGTGATCGCGCACGGCGTGACCGAGCGCGACGCCATCGGGCTGGCCGCCTCGCTCGAGCAGGGCTCCGAGCATCCGCTGGCGAAAGCGATCCTGGATCGCGCCCGCGACGAGGGGCTCCCGCTTGGCCGGCTGGTCGCCTTCGAGGCTTTCTCGGGTGGCGGTGTCACGGGCGAGGTGGACGGCATGCCGCTGGCGCTGGGCTCGCCGGCGTTCATCGCCGGCCGCGGCATCGACCTCGACGCGGAAGCCGTCGACAGCCTCGCGGCGCAGGGCAAGACCGTCGTGGTTCTCGCGCGCGGCCGGGAAACGCTCGCGTTTCTTGCCATCGCCGACCGCCTGCGGGAAACCTCGCGCACGGCGGTAGCGCGACTGAAGGCGATGGGCCTCGAGGTGGTGATGCTGACCGGCGACAACCACGCCACGGCCGCCGCGATCGCACGGGAGGCCGGCGTCGATCGCTTCGTCGCCGAGGTGCTGCCCCAGCAGAAGGCGGCGGAAGTGAACCGCCTCAAGGGCGAAGGCCGCGTCGTCGGCATGGTCGGCGACGGCATCAACGATGCGCCCGCGCTGGCGGCGGCGGACGTGAGCTTCGCCGTCGGCGCGGGTGCCGACGTGGCGATTGAGGCCGCCGACGTGACGCTGATGCGCAGCGACCTGAACGGCGTCGCCGACGCGATCTCGCTCTCGCGCGGCACGCTCGCCAAGATCCGCCAGAACCTGTTCTTCGCGTTCATCTACAACGTGCTCGGCATCCCGCTGGCGGCAGTGGGCTTGCTGAACCCGGTCATCGCCGGCGCCGCGATGGCGATGTCCTCGGTTTCGGTGGTGAGCAACTCGCTCCTGCTCAAGCGCTGGCGCCCGGGCGGAAGCGCGTGAGGGGCGATCGGGAATGAGCGATGGAAAACGAGGCTGCGTGCGCCAACCACGGCGAGTCGCCGCCCATCACCCATCACCCATCACCCATCACCGATCACCCATTACCCATTTACCCACCACCCGCACAGGAGGAATCATGGAGACGGTGACCCTGAAGATCGACGGCATGACCTGCATGGGCTGCGTCGGCAGCGTGACCCGCGTGCTGCGCGAGACGCCGGGCGTCGAGCACGCTGACGTGTCGCTGGCGGAGAAGCGCGCCACCGTGCGGTTCGACCCGGCGCGCACCGGCATCGAGCAGCTCAAGGGCGCCATCGAGGGAGCCGGCTTTGACGTCGTCGCGTAGGGCCGCGTCGGCGCCCGAGGTCTGCCACGCGCCGAAGTCGGTGGTGCAGCCGCACAAGGCGGCGCTCATCAAGCGACTGGCGCGGATCGAGGGCCAGGTGCGGGGCGTGGCGCGCATGATCGAGGAGGACCGCTACTGCGTGGACGTGCTGACGCAGATCGCCGCGCTGCGCTCCGCGCTGGACGCGGTCGGCCTGCAGCTGCTGGAAGACCACACCCACGGGTGCGTGAAGGGCGCGATCCGCTCCGGCGACGGCGAAGCCGCCATCGCCGAGCTCATGGACGTCGTCAGGAAATTCGCGCGCTGACCCGGAAGGGCGGCGGCGTCTTCACCGCGGAGGCGCAGAGAAGTTCAAGAGCTTTCCACCGCCAAGGACGCAGAGGACGCGAAGGAAACCCGAGAACGGCGAGGAAGCTTTCCTTCTTCGCGTCCTTCGCGTCCTTCGCGGTTCAGGGCATTCAGCTTTTTCCTCGGCGCCTCGGCGTCGGCGCCCGGGCGTCACCAGAACTTCCACCAAGACCCCGACTCCGGGCCGCCGGCCAGCCACGGGCTTTTGGGAAAGTTCTTCTCCAGCACCCGCCGGCTGTCTTCGCTCAGATCGGTGAGGCCGAGCCGTTCGTAGGCCACCACCATCACCGCCAGGGCGTCCTCGACCGCCGGCGTCTCCGGGTAGGTCTTCAGCGCGAACGTGGCGCGGTTGACCGCCGCCACGTAGGCGCCGCGGCGCAGGTAATAGCGCGCGGCGTGCACTTCGTGCATCGCGAGGCCATTCACGAGGTAGCGCATGCGCGCGCGCGCATCCTCGGCGTAGCGGCTCTCCGGGAAGCGCGCCACCAGTTCCTTGAACGCATCGAACGAGTCCCGCGCCGCCTTCGGGTCGCGCTCGGTGAGGTCCTGCCCCGCCAGGTTGGCGAGAAAACCGCTTTGGGTGTTGAAGTGCGCGAGACCCTTGAGGTAGTACGCGTAATCGACGTTGGGATGATTCGGGTGCAGCTTGATGAAACGGTCGGCCGCCTGCACCGCCTGGGCCACCTCGCCGTCCTTGTAGTAGGCGTAGGCCACCTCCAGCTGCGCCTGCATCGCGAAGCGGCCATACGGGTAACGCGCCTCGAGCGTCTCGAACAGCTTGATCGCGCGCTGGTAGTTGCCGCTGTTCAGCTCGTCCTTGGCTTCGCTGTAAAGGCGCTGCGCGGACCAGGTCTGGGCCTCGTCCTCGCTCGTGAACAGGTTGCCGCAGCCGGCGAGCAGCACGACGGCGAGGGCGGCAAGCCAGGCCGCCGCGCGCGTCGGCAGCGGGGTGGCGGGGATTGCGGATAAACTAGAGCGCATGTCGGGCGAACCTCGCTTGAACGTTGCGTCCTATTCTACCCCCGAGCCCGCCCCGCCGGCGCAGCTGACGCTGCCGCGCGAGGTCGCCGGCATGCGTCTCGACCAGGCGCTGGCCAGTGTGCTGCCCCAATACTCGCGCTCGCGGCTCGCCGCCTGGATCCGCGGCGGGTGCGTGCGCGTGGACGGGCGCGAGGTCTCGCCCAAGGACAAGGTCTGGGGCGGCGAGCGCGTCGATCTCACGCCGGCGCCGGCGCCGGAGACGGCCGCGTTCACGCCGGAGGCAATCCCGCTCGTGCTCGTGCACGAGGACGACGATCTGCTGGTGCTGGACAAGCCGCCGGGGCGCGTCGTCCACCCCGGCAGCGGCAACTGGCAGGGCACGCTGCTCAACGCCCTGCTCCACCATTGCCCGGCGCTGGCCGGGATACCGCGCGCGGGGATCGTCCACCGGCTCGACAAGGACACCAGCGGCCTCATGGTGGTGGCGAAAACGCTCACCGCCCACGCGAGCCTGGTACGCCAACTGGCGGCGCGCGAGGTGCGCCGGGAATATCTGGCGCTGGCGCAGGGTGACCTCACGCGCGGCGGCACGGTCGATGCGCCGGTCGGGCGTCACCCGACGCAGCGCACCCGCATGGCCGTGGTGGCAGCCGGCAAGGCCGCCGTGACGCACTACGAGGTGCTCGAGCGCTTCGGCGCCTGCACGCTGCTGCGCTGCCGGCTGGAAACCGGCCGCACGCACCAGATTCGCGTGCACCTCACCTCGATCGGCCATCCGCTGGTGGGCGACCCGGTCTACCGCCGCAACGCCGCGCTGCCGGCGCCCTGCCGCGCCTTCAAGCGGCAGGCGCTGCATGCGACGACGCTTGCCTTCACGCATCCCGCGAGCGGCCGATTGCTGCGGTTCGATTCGCCGGCGCCGCCGGACCTGGCGTCGCTGCTCGAGGCGCTGCGCGCCGGGCGGCCGGGCCCGTGACGGCGATGCTGCCGGGAGCGATCGTGCCGGACTGGCCTGCACCGCGACGCGTGCGGGCGCTGTTCACCACGCGCGCCGGCGGCGTCAGCCAGGGATCCTACGCGTCGCTCAACCTCGGCGATCATGTCGGCGATGCGCCGGCTCGCGTCGCCGAGAACCGCGCGCGGCTCTGCGCGCATCTGCCGGCGGAGCCGCGCTGGCTCACGCAGGTGCACGGCACCGTCGTGGCGCAGGTCGACGAGCGGGATTTCGAGCCGACCGCGGACGGCGCGGTGGCCCGCGCGCCCGACGTGGTGTGCGCGGTGCTGGTGGCGGACTGCCTGCCGGTCCTGCTTTGCGACACGGACGCCAGCGTGGTGGCCGTCGCCCACGCCGGCTGGCGCGGGCTGGCCGCCGGCGTCGTCGAGCAGACGGTCGCCGCGACGGCGACCGATCCGGCCCGGCTGCTGGCGTGGCTCGGGCCCGCCATCGGGCCCGACAGCTTCGAGGTGGGCGACGACGTGCGCGATGCCTTTCTGGCCCGCGATGCGCAGGCCGTCTTTGCCTTCGCCCCGCGCGACAACGGCAAGTGGCTCGCCAACCTGTATCTGCTGGC
>DATIUV010000183.1:0-4894 GCA_035466595.1 Pelomicrobium sp. | reverse complement strand
CTGAGCGGCCGACCGGCAGCGGGTCAGGGCTGCGCCGGCGCCCTGTACCAGTCCTCGGGCGGGACGATCTTGGGCTGCTCGGGATCTGCCTCGTAATTGGGCGACATGATCTGCACGCCGTGCTCGTTGAACACGTCCTGGATGTTGGCGTGGAGATCGTTCATCGCCTGCGCGCGCTGCTGCGGCGCCTCGGCGCCGGCCTGCGCCACCAGGCGGTACTCGACGTAGTAATCGGACAGCGCCGTCTGCACAACGTAGGGAGGCGGCTCGTCGGCGACGCCGCGCGTGCGCCGCGCCGCCTCGATCAGCATCGCGTGCACCTGGCGCCACGGTGTCGCGTAGCCGATGGTGACGGTGGTGTGCATCACGAACGCGCCGCCCTCGACCAGCCGCGAGAAGTTGCGCACCGGGTTGCCGACGATCACGGTGTTGGGGATGCTCACTTCCTCGCCGGTGCCGGTGCGCACCTTGGTGGCGAACATGCCCACCGTCGTGACGGTGCCTTCGGTCTCGCCGATCTTCACGTATTCGCCCTGCCGCAGCGAGCGGGCGTACATCAGGCTCAGGCCCGAGAGCGCCTGGCCGATGATGCTGGAGGCGCCGAGCGACACCATCAGGCCGACCAGCACCGACAGGCCCTTGAACGCCTGCGTGTCGGCGCCGGGCAGGTAGGGATAGGCCATCGCCAGCGCGAACAGCCAGACGATGAAGTTGCTGATGCGGCGGGTCGGGGCGGCGGTGTCGGCATCGAGCCAGCCGAGCTTGAGCTGGCCGCGCTCGACGCGCTGCAGGAACAGCGAGTTCACGCGTGTGACGAAACGGGCGAGCAGGTAGACGAGTGCGGCGACGACGAGGCCGGGGATGGCGCCGACGATGGCCAGGGCGAAATCTTGCAGGACGCCGATGAACCAGGCGGTCAGCTCCTCGCCCCAGGCCCGCGTATACGCGAACTGCTGCAGGACGAAGGAAAGCCAGACGTCGAGCGCCACGATCACGATCAACCAGGTCACGACGCCGGTGAGCCAGTTCAGCGCACCGAACACGAGCTCGGCATGACCGGCCAGCAGGACCCGGCCCCCGAGTTTCTCCAGGCGGCGGCGGACGCCTTGGTTGAGGCGGTCGCCGACTCGTCTTCGCAGCCAGAACAGAGCGCGAATCAAGGCGAACACGGCCAGCGTAGCGCCCAGCGCATAGGCGGCGCCCTTGGCGAGCCGCATGGGATCCTGCATCTCCTTGGCTTCCCGCACGGCCACCGCCAGTGAATGCTGGACGAACTGGACGGCGAGCTCGGTCTGCTCGTCCGTGAGCGGGCCGAAGTCCTCCTGCACCAGATAAAAGACGGCTGTGCCGTCCACCGAGAAACGCCAGGTTGCGCCGACGCGGGTCGCCTCCGCCGTTCCGGGTCCCTTGGCCGCGACGACAGCGTCGAGGCGTTTCAGGATGACTTCCCTGCGCTGCGCGGGCGATGCGCCGAGAATATTCGCGCGCAGCGTGACGACCTCCCGGTTGTGCAGGCGAATGGTCGCCGGCACGTCCGGGGTGGCAAGAGGACGGCCGGATTCGCTCGTGGAGGCGCCCGCAGGCGCCGGGTCCTGCGCCACGGCGCTTGGCGCGAGGGCTGCCAGAAAGAGGGCGCCCGCGGCCATCAGTGGCCCGAGCCAGCGGTGGATGAGGCGGCGATTCAAGCGAAACTCCGGCGGGCAGGGGAAGACGGCCGCTATCTTGCCCTGCCCCCCGCGTGCCGTCGAGCGGAAGCCGCGCTTCCGGCAGCCGCCCCCGCCGAGAGGCTGCCGCCGCTGCGCTGGAGCGCGCTTGCGCCGGCGACGCGTCGCTATCGGCAGGTGCTCACCGTTTTTCCTTTCGCCCGCGCGTCGGGAACCTTCATCCTGCTGCATGGCCACGAGCTGGGCATGTCCACCGTCGCCCCGCTTCGGGTGTGGGCCGCGCTCAACCGCGCGAAAGCGGCGACCAGTACGCTCGGTGGGCGGCGGGCGGACCGGCATGGCCGGTGGGCTCTGCTGCTGGTCGGCGTTCGGCGCCGCGGCCGCGTTCGCCTTCGCCGCCGGCGTCGCGGCGGGCGCCGTCGTGCCGCTGCGGCTGTGGGCGTGGCGCGGGCGATTGGGCGGCATAATAGAGGTTCGCCGGAAACCAACCGCGGCGTCTGCTGCCGCAACAACGAGGAGCGCGCATGATCCGCAGCATCGACCACATCGTTCTCACCACCCGCGACCGCCAGCGCTGCGTGGACTTCTACACCCGCGTGCTGGGCATGACGCTGGAGGAGTTCGGCGCCGGGCGGCTCGCGCTCCGGTTCGGCGACCAGAAGATCAACCTGCACGACGCGTCCACGGTCACCGACTGCTACGCGCGTCACCCGACGCCAGGCTCGCTCGACCTGTGCTTCCTCGCCGACAAGCCGCTCGACGACGTGATCGCCCGGCTGCGCGAGCACCAGGTGGCGATCGAGCTGGGGCCCGTGACGCGCACGGGGGCGCGCTTCGCGCTGCGCTCGGTGTATGTGCGCGACCCGGACGAGAACCTCATCGAGATTTCCGAGCAGGCCGGCTGACGGCCGACAACACGACGGGAAAGGACCCATGGCCCAACTGACCCAAGCCCAGAGCGCCAAGATCCGCGGCCTGCTGGAAGAGCGGTACAAGGAACTGGTGGCGCGCGTGCGCGACGAGCTGGCGCGCTCCGACGAAGAGCAGGTGGCGGCGCTGGCGAACCGCGTGCGCGACGCCGGCGACGAATCGGTGGTCGACCTGGTGGACACGCTGGGCGCGGCAATCGTCGACCGCCAGCTCGGCGAGCTGCGCGAGATCGAGCGCGCGCGCAAGCGCCTGGAAGCCGGCGAGATCAACACCTGCGTCGAATGCGGCGACGAGATCGGCTTCCAGCGCCTGGCCGCCTCGCCGACCGCCGTGCGCTGCGTGCGCTGCCAGGAGCACTACGAGAAGACCCACGCCGGGACCGGCAACTCCCGGCTCTGAGCGCGCGGGACGGCGGCGCATGCCCGTCCACAACGCCGACATCGCCCGCGCGTTCGGCGAGATCGCCGACCTGCTACAGATCCAGGGCGCCAACCCGTTCCGCGTGCGCGCCTACCGCAACGCGGAGCGCGTCGTCGAGAGCTACGGCGGCGACCTCGCGGAGCTGGCGCGCGCGGGGGCCGACCTCACCGAGCTGCCGGGAATCGGCGAGGATCTCGCGGCGAAGATCCGCGAGTATGCCGAGACCGGGCACATGGCTTTGCTCGATCGGCTGCACCAGGAGCTGCCCGCGGCGATCGCCGAGCTATTGCAGATTCCGGGCCTCGGCCCGAAGCGCGTGAAGGCGCTCTACCACGACCTCGAAATCCGCAACGCCGCCGAGCTGCTGCAGGCCGCGCGTGCGGGGCGCGTGCGGACGCTGCAGGGGTTCGGCGAGAAGACCGAGCGCCGCATCGAGGAAGCGGCCGCCGTCCATGTAGGCGTCGCGCGGCGGTTCAATCTGGCGGTGGCGGCGCAATATGCGCACGCCCTGGTCACTCACCTCAAGACCGCGCGCGGGGTGCGCCGCGTGGAGGTGGCCGGGAGCTTCCGGCGCTGGCGCGAGACGGTCGGCGATCTCGACATCCTGGTGACCGGCAAGGGCACGGACGCGATCGCGCGCTTCGTCGGCTACGACGAGGTGGCGCAGGTGATCTCCCGGGGCCCGACGCGCGCGGCGGTGGTGCTGGCGAGCGGGCTGCAGGTGGATCTGCGCGTGGTGCCGGAGGAGAGTTACGGCGCGGCGCTGCATTACTTCACCGGTTCGAAGGCGCACAACATCGCGATCCGCCGGCTCGCGCAGTCGCGCGGGCTGAAGATCAACGAGTACGGCGTGTTCAAGGGCCGGCGGCGCGTCGCCGGCAAGACCGAGGAGTCGGTGTGCGCGGCGGTGGGCCTGCCCTGGATCCCCCCGGAGCTGCGCGAGGACCGCGGCGAGATCGAGGCCGCCCGCGCCGGCCGCCTGCCCGAGCTGGTGGAGATCGGCGATCTGCGCGGCGATCTGCACGCCCACACCAGGGCCACCGACGGCCACGATACGCTGGCGGCGATGGCCGAGGCGGCGCAGACCCTGGGCCGCCAGTACCTCGCCATAACCGAGCACTCGCGCCGGCTGACGATGGCGCGCGGGCTCGACGCGCGTCGGCTGGCGAGGCAGGGCGCCGAAATCGACCGGCTCAACGCCGGATTCAAGGGATTCCGCCTGCTCAGGGGGATCGAGGTCGACATCCTCGAGGACGGCAGCCTCGACCTGCCGGATGCCGCGCTCGCCCACCTCGACCTGGTGGTGGGCGCGGTGCACAGCAGGTTCGATCTGCCGCGCGCGCGCCAGACCGAGCGCATCCTGCGCGCCATGGACCGGCCGCACTTCTCGATCCTGGCGCACCCGAGCGGCCGCCTGCTGGACAAGCGCGAGGCGTTCGACGTCGACATGGAGAAGATCGTGCGCAAGGCGCGCGCGCGCGGCTGCTTCCTGGAGCTGAACTCGCAGCCGAAGCGGCTCGACCTCACCGACACGCACTGCCGCATGGCGCGCGACGCCGGCGTGCCGGTGGCGATCTCGAGCGACGCGCACTCCACCACGGACCTCGGCAACCTGATCCTCGGCGTCGGCCAGGCGCGGCGCGGCTGGCTGGCGGCCGCCGACGTCCTCAACAGCCGGCCGCTGCCCGCGCTGCTGGCCCTGCTGGCGCCGACGATGAGGGCGAAGGCGCGCCGCTAGCGGCGTCCTGCGCCGGCCGGGACGGCCGTGGCGTCGTGGTAAAATTCGCTGCCCGCGACGAGCTGCCGCACACCGCGGCCGCCGGGCGCTCCCGGGTGCCGATTTCGCCAATCCCCGTTCCATGCCCGACTTCTGGCAACAC
>DATIUV010000182.1:0-6286 GCA_035466595.1 Pelomicrobium sp. | reverse complement strand
GTTGGGCTTCTCCAGCGTCGAGAGCGGACTCTTCGCGAGGCCGGCGAATTTCGGCCCGCGCCCGGCCTCGACGGCAGCCGATGCGGCGCCGGGCAGCAGCGCGCCGGCGCCCAACACCGCCGCCGCCCGGATGAAACGGCGGCGCTGGCGAAACAGTTCGGGCGGCGTGATCTCCGAGGGGGCGATGTCGCCCGGCCGCTTGATGACCATGGATACTCTCCGGTGGGGTTACCGCCGTTGGTCGGCGCCGGCGCCGCGCCCTTACACGCGGCGCCGGGCCCAGGTCACTTCTTGCGGAAGTCGTCGTGGCAGGCCTTGCAGGACTTGGCGGTCTCGCCGAACTGCGCCTTCATTTTCGCCTCGTCGCCGGTCTTCGCCACCTCCGCCAGCTTTTTCGCCTCCGCCTCGGACTTCTCCGCCAGCTGGCGGAACTTGTCCTGGTCGAGCCAGATGTCGGCCTTGGCGCGGGTGTCGCCCGTCTCGGTGCCGGGCAGGAAGCCCTCCCACGCCATCGGCATCAGCGTCGCCACGCGCTCCGCGTTGCGCGCGAATTTGGCCTTGTCCATCGGGATGTCGCCCTTGACCATGGCGCCCATCGGCCCGAAGTTCCAGCCGACGGCGCGCAGCACGCCCTGGCGGTATTCGATGGCGTCCTCCGGCTTGACCGACTGCGCCAGCGCGGCGCCACTCAGCGCGGCTCCGACGACGGCGATTCCCAGCATGCTCCAGCCCTTCATGTGCAGCTCCTTTCCGTTCACAGGTTGACGACGATGGCGACGGTGGCCGCGCTCGCGGCAATCGCCCCGAGCGCGGTCCAGAGACTGGCGAACTTCGCCGGCGGCGCCGCCGGCAGGTGCTTGCGGCCGGTGATCATGGCGGCCACGAGGTTCTCGCGCTTCGCGATCCAGTGGTACAGCACCCCCGCGACGTGCAGCGCGACGAGCGCGAGGATGACGTTGAAATTCCAGTAGTGGATGCGGGTGAGCAGGTCGCTCGTGTCCTTGCTCACGTAGCTGTAGAGCGGCCCCTCGATGAAGATGTCATCGTTGGCGAACAGGCCGGTCGCGGCCTGCACGGCCAGCGCCACCAGCAGGGCGAGCACCATCCAGCCGCCCACTGGGTTGTGACCGGCGTAGGGCATCGGCCGCCGCGAGAAGAGGTCCCGCAGCGCGGCGAAAAAGCGCCGCGGTCCGCGCACGAAGTCGGCAAATCGCGCATGGGTGCTGCCGACGAGCCCCCAGACCACGCGAAACAGCACCAGCGCCAGGATCGCGTAGCCGGAGAGCATGTGGTACTCCATCACCGTGCCGCCCTCGGTGCCGCTCCACCACGAGAACGCCACCAGCGCCACGACGGCCCAGTGGAACAGCCGCACCCACGGGTCCCAGACGGGCACCGGCCTTGAAGTCTGCGCCGTGGCCCCGCCGTCCATCACGTGCGCCCTTGCTCCTCGCGCGCCATTTCAGCGGCCCGCTCGAATCCCGTCATTCGTTGACCTCCCTCGCCGGCATCCCGATCCAGCCATTCGACGTCCGTTGGCGCGCCGGGTTCAGCGGCCGGCCGCGGCGCCCCCAGCGATCGTACGCGATGTTCATTGCGGGCCGGCAACCGGCGCGTCACTTGCCATTGCCGCCCAAGCTACAATGGCGCCCCGACCACGACCGATCGCCACAAAGTCCATGCGCCCCGCCGCCGTCGCCTACGCCATCGTCCCCCGCGCCCCGGAAGCGCACCTGTTCGAGGTCACCTGCACCGTGGCCGACCCGGATCCGGAGGGCCAGCACGTCGCGTTGCCGGCCTGGATCCCCGGCAGCTACATGATCCGCGAGTTCGCGCGCCACGTCGTCGCCATCCGCGCCGAGAGTCGCGGCAAGCCGGTGATCATCGAGAAAGTGGACAAGCACACCTGGCGCTGCGACTCGACGCCCGGACCCCTGACGGTGACGATGGCGGTGTACGCCTGGGATCTGTCGGTACGCGGTGCCCATCTGGACCAGAGCCACGCCTTCTTCAACGGCCCCTGCGTGTTCCTGCGCGTCGCCGGCCGGGAGCAGCTGCCCTGCACCGTCGACATCCTGCCGCCGCCCGGGGACGGCTTTGCGGCCTGGCGTGTGGCGACGACCCTGCGCCGCGCCGGCGCCCGGGCCCACGGGTTCGGCCGCTACGCCGCCGCCGATTACGACGACCTGATCGACCACCCGGTGGAGATGGGCGAGTTCGCGCTGGCGTCGTTTCGCGCCGGCGGGGTGCGCCACGAGATCGCCGTCACCGGCCGCCACGACGCCGATCTCGGCCGCCTGGCCCGCGACCTCGGCCGGCTATGCGAGCAGCACATCCGCTTCTTCGGCGCGCCGGCGCCGTTCGACCGCTACCTTTTTCTGGTCACGGCGGTCGGCGACGGCTACGGCGGCCTCGAGCACCGCTCGTCCACCGCGCTGCTGTGCTCGCGCTACGACCTGCCGCAGAAGGGCGTAGCGGAGGTGACTGACGCCTATCGCACCTTCCTCGGTCTCTGCAGCCACGAGTACTTCCACACCTGGAACGTGAAGCGCATCAAGCCGTCGGCGTTCGCGCCGTACGACCTCGACGCCGAGAACTACACCACCCTGCTGTGGGCGTTCGAGGGCATCACGTCGTACTACGACGATCTCATGCTGGTGCGCGCCGGGCTCATCACGCCCGAAAGCTACCTCGAGCTGCTGGGCCGCTCCATTACCGCGCTGCTGCGCAATCCGGGGCGGGCGCTGCAAACCGTGAGCGAGTCGAGCTGGGACGCCTGGATCAAGTACTACCGCCCGGACGAGAACACGCCCAACGCCGTGGTCAGCTACTACGGCAAGGGCAGTCTCATCGCCCTGGCGTTGGACCTCACGATCCGCGACAACACCCGCGGGAGAAGATCGCTCGACGACGTCATGCGCGCGCTCTGGCGGCGGCACGGGATCGAGGCCGTCGGCGTAGCCGAGGATGGCATCGAGCGGCTGGCCGACGAGGTCACCGGCCTCCGGCTCCGACGGTTCTTCGATGCGGCGCTGCGCTCGACCGCCGAGCTGCCGCTGGCGGCGCTGCTGAAGCGTTTCGGCGTCGAGCTGCACCGGCGCGCCGCCGAGTCGAAGTCCGACAAGGGCGGCAAGCCCGGCAGCCAGTCGGCGGCCCGGCGCGCCCGCCGCGTCAGCCTCGGCGCCAGGACCGCCGCCGAGGCCGGCGGCGTCAAGCTCACCCACGTGCTCGCGGGCGGCGCCGCGCAGGCCGCCGGGCTCGCCGCCGGCGACGTGCTGGTGGCCATCGACGGTATCCGCGTGAGCGCCGACTCGCTCGATGCGCGCCTTGCGCGGCACCGGCCCGGCGAGGTCGTGACCGTCACCGGCTTTCGTCGCGACGAGCTGTTCGCCCGCGCGGTCAGGCTGGCGCCGGCGCCCGCCGACACGGCGTATCTGGCGCCGGCGCCGGGCGCGCCCGCCGCGGCGCGTCGCCGCAGCTGGCTCCACGGCACGTAGCGCGAAGCCCTCCGCAATCGCGCGGGTTACGCCAGCCCCGGCGTGAACTCGCCGCGCCTCTGCTGTCCCACCTTTCAGGAACGCCGCGTTGCACCGCATGCGTGCAGCCGCGTGAGCAAACGTACACCCAGGAGGGAGACGACATGAACGTACAGGAAGTGATGACTGCGAATCCGGCGTACTGCACGCCGGACACGCCGATCGCGACCGCCGCGAAAGCGATGGTGGACAAGGACTGCGGCGCCCTGCCGGTCGTCGATAACGAGGACACGATGGTGCCGGTGGGCATTATCACCGACCGCGACATCACCGCGCGGCTGGTGGCGAAGAGCAGGAATCCGCTGGAGTCCACGGTGCGGGATGCCATGACAGCGACGACGGTCTCCGTGCAACCCTCGACCGAGGTCGACGATGCCAGCAGGCGGATGCAGGACAATCAGCTGCGCCGCCTGCTGGTGGTGGACGACGACGGCCGCTGCGTCGGCATGGTCTCGCTGGCCGACCTCGCCGGTGCGGCGTCGGCGCAGAAGGCCGGGCAGACGCTGCAGGACGTTTCGCGCCCCATCGGCCACGCGTCGACGGCGAGCCGCTGACATATCTCCGGCGGCGGAAGGCCGCGGCGACGCGCAGCCGCCGGGACGCTAGCGGCGGGTACGCGGTCGCGCCGACGGCCGCAACGACAGGTTGAGCGCGGAAGCCTTGCTGTAGATCGAGTAGCGCGAGCGCCGCAGGCGCTCGGCGATGTTCTGCGCCGGCATGCCGCCGTTGACGAAATCCCGCAGGCTGCGGACTTCCGTGTCGGTCCAAGGCCGCGGCTGGCGGCCTGAAGTGCTCCTGGCCATGGGCTTCTCCCCTCTCTTTTCGCGCGGCTCGCGCAGGATACGGTTCATCAAAATGTGACCGCAGCCCGGCGCGTTTGCTCCGCGCGCGCTGCGGATTCTTCCCGGCATCTTTCGGCGCCGTGCCGCTGTCATAGGACGAGTAACGGTTCTCCGCGGAACTGCGCGGAAAGGAGGCAACAATGCCCGTCCACGTGCAGGTCGACCCCGATCCGAATACTCCCGTCATCATCGAGTTCCGCGACGTCATCGACACCGCGTCTCGCGACGACGCGCTGATCGGGTTCGAGCGCATCCACCGCATCTGGTGGCGCGACGTGTTGATCGTGCTGAGGCGGATCACCCGCCTCGAGCCCGCCAGCATCGAGCTGCTGCTGTATTTTCGCGAGCGCGCGAGCCGCTGCTCGCTGCGGCTGATCGGCTGCGCGCCGCCGGTGCTGCAGACGCTGGAAGCGACCGGGCTCCCGCGCTACTGCACCATCACCACGGAGCAACCCGGCGGCGAGAGCCCCGAAACGGGCGCGAAGTCGCCGGGACGGCGGATCAGCCCACCCTGCTGAAGCGCGCCCGGGCGGCGACCGCCGCAAGCCTTACTCGATGAGCCACTCGTGGCCGCACTTGCGGCAGCGCACCCGCACCCAGCCCGGTGCGTCGTCGCCGCCGTGCTGCCCGCCCTCGCCCAGGACGACGAAGCGCGCGTAGCTGCCGCAGGCGCTGCAGTTGGCCCGGTCGGCCATGTGCTCGGCAAGGCTCAACGCATCCTTGAACCGGCGCCAGGTCACCGCGCCGCCCGCGGCGCCGACGATGGCCAAGGTCAGCATCAGCACCCGCTGCTGGCCGGGCACCTGGTCGCCGAACGCCTCCAGCGACGCCGCCACCACGATCATGCACAGGAAGCAGGTCGTAAGGTAGAGGAAGCTCTCGATCAGCTGGCGCTCGTACCAGCGCTTGAATCCGTGCTTGCGAAGACGATCGGCGAAGGACATACGTTCGCTCCCCGGAGGCAACAAGATTCTACGCTTGTGTTGCGTCCCGGAAGATGGACAATCCCATCAGCCCATCGTGCCCGGAGGAAGCCGTGGCCACCATCCCCCTCACTATCGCGAGCCTGACTGCCCGCGCCGTCAACGTGCCGATGAACCGGCCGCTCGCCACCAGCGGCGGCTCGGTCAGCGTCGCTCCGCTGGTGCTGCTCGACCTCGTGACGGCCGAGGGCGTCACCGGCTGCGGCTACGTGTTCGCCTATACGCCGGCGGCAGTGAAGCCGCTGGCGGACCTGCTGGCCAACCTCGCGCCGCTGATCCAGGGCGATGCCGTGGCG
This sequence comes from Pelomicrobium sp., assembly GCA_035466595.1. GTDB lineage: Bacteria > Pseudomonadota > Gammaproteobacteria > Burkholderiales > UBA6910 > DATIUV01. The sequence continues at coordinate 629 of DATIUV010000182.1, read as the reverse complement.
CCGCATCTGCTCGAGCGCAAGCTGCAGGCGCGCTTCCGGCTGCTGGGCCCCCAGGGCCTGACCGGCATGGCGATCGCCGCGATCGACATGGCGGCCTGGGACGCGCTGGCGAAGGGCGCGGGCGTCCCGCTGGCGCGCCTGCTGGGCGGCGAGCCGCGGCCGATCCCGGCCTACAACAGCTGCGGCCTGGGCATCATCGGCGCGGAGAAAGCGGCGGCCGAGGCGGAGGAGCTGATGGCCCCGGGGTTCCGCGCCGTCAAGGTGCGGCTCGGCTACCCGGAGCTGGATACCGACCTCGCCGTCGTGCGCGCGGTGCGGCGCGCCGTCCGCGACGGCGCGGTGTTGCTGTCGGATTACAACCAGTCCCTTTCGCCGGTCGAGGCGATCCGGCGCGGCCGGGCGCTGGACAGCGAAGGTTTGGCCTGGATCGAGGAGCCGACGCGCGCCGACGACTACGCCGGCCACGCCGCCATCGCGCGCGAAGTCGCGACGCCGGTGCAGCTGGGCGAGAACTGGTGGGGCACGCACGACATGGCGAAGAGCATCGCCGCCGGCGCCTCCGATCTGCTGATGCCGGACGCGTGCAAGATCGGCGGCGTCTCGGGCTGGCTGCGCGCCGCGGCGCTGGC
>DATIUV010000181.1:0-10700 GCA_035466595.1 Pelomicrobium sp. | reverse complement strand
GTGCCGGCGAAATAGCGCGGCGCGGCGACCAGGACGGGAAACGCCTGCGACAGCACCGACCAGCTGGAGGAGAAGTAGAACAGCTGCGCCAGCGCGCGCGTCTGCCGGTCCCAGGCGCGGATCACGCCGCCGAACAGGCTGCCGGCGTGCCGGCGCTCCTCGGGCTCGCCGTGGCGCAGCGCGATCGCGAGCGCGTTCTCGCGCGTGCGCGCGAGGCCGAAGCGGAAGTTCGCCTCGTCCGTCTGCCGCCGGTTGGCGGCGCGCACCAGCGGGCGTCCCAGCAGAAGCGCGACGACGGTGCCGGTGGCGGCGTAGGCGAGCGCGATCCAGACCAGGTGGCCCGGCAGGTACAGGCTCATGCCGGCGAACTCGAGGTGCGGCGAGCCGGACAGCCCCCACAGGATATAGGTGAAGCTTCCCAGCAGCAGCAGGCAGAACAGCAGCGAGTGCGCGAGATCGATGGCGTACTCGGTGGCGATGCGGATGTCCTCGGCGATGCGCTGGTCCGGGTTGTCGTGCTCGCCGGGCAGGAACTTGACGTGATAGTGGCGGCCCGCCGTCAGCCATTCGTCGAGGACGCGGCCGGTGAGCCAGTTGCGCCAGTCCACCTGCAGGCGGCGCTTGACGCGCAGGTGCGTGGTCGTCACCAGCACGTTGGCGAGGATGATCACCGCGAGCGCGCCGATGAGCCCGCCCAGCTCGCCGAGCGCGCGCTGCTCGATGGCGTCGAACAGCCGCAGGCTCCACTGGTTGATCGCCACCGGCACCAGCACTTGGGCGACGGTGAGGATGGCGACGCCGGCGGTCAGGACGATCGCGCGGACGCCGTGCTCGGAGCGCCAGTAGGGGCAGGCGAGACGGCAGAAGCGGCGGAAGAAATGGGTTTCTCCCCGGAAGGGGAGGTCGAGGTCGGCGGCGTTTTGCGGCGGCTCGCTCACGACGCTGCCGGTAACGTGGTGTTGCGACCGGCTGCGCCGCAGGCTCCGGCCGGGCGTCGCTCTGAGGTGGCGGCGTTATCCATCGGATCGCGGCGAGTTGAAGTCATTTGACCACAGTCGCGCGGAAATGCAAGCCGCTTCTAGAGAAATCCGGCCGGCAGCCTGGCGATCGGCGGCTACATGGCGGCCGGATCCGCCGTCGATTTGCTGGCCGCCGTCAGCAGATTGAAGTGGCTGCGGTACGGCGGCGCCTCCAGCAGGCGCAGCACGTCCGGATGGCAGGTTTCCAGCAGGACGTCGCAATCGCTGGCGCGGCGCGAGAGGAAGAGCAGGGCGTCGACCGGCACCGCGTCGGCGCTTTCCAGGTTGCGGAAAACGACCGTGAGCCGGCCGCGCCAGCCGCTCAGCGTCACTTCTGTCATGTATTCGGCAAACTGCCGCCGCAATGCCGACGGCTCCAGCCGCTCGTCGGCTTCGATCACCAGCGCCGTACTCTCCCCAAGTTCGCCTGGCTCCATTCGGGTTCCTTTTGTTATCGTGGCCTTAGCTTTGGTCGGGGCGACGCGACCGGCAGCGGGGACGGGTTTGGAGTCCGCCGGATCGCCGCGTCGCGCGTGCCCCGCACCCGGACGCGCGAGAACCGTGCCCGGGATTGTCAGAAATCGTTACGGTGCCGGCCGCGACGCCGCTGCGCGAGGGCGGTGGGGGAGGCGAATCATGATCGACAATCTGTTCGCGCAGCTGCCGGCGGATGCGCCGGCGGAGCAGTTCGTCGAACTGCTCGCGCGTCCCGGCGTGCGCATCGAGCGCATCGTCTCCCTCAGCCAGGCGAGTCCGCCGGGATTCTGGTACGACCAGCCGCAGGGCGAGTGGGTCGTCGTTCTCGCGGGCGAAGCGCGGTTGCGCTTCGAAGACGAAGCGTCGCTGCGGCGACTCGCGCCCGGCGACTTCGTCGACATCGCGCCGCACCGGCGCCATCGCGTCGAGTGGACCGATCCCGCGCGGCCCACCGTCTGGCTCGCGGTGCACTATCCGGCTTAGCCGTGCCGCTCAGCCCTGCCAGCTGTCGATGACTTCCTTGGCGGCGCGGAACGCCTCGACGCCGGCCGGCGCGCCGCAGTACACCGCGGCCTGCAGCAGCACTTCCCGGATTTCCTCGACCGTGCAGCCGTTGCGCAGCGCGCCGCGCGTGTGCACCTTGATCTCCTGCGGCGCTTTCAGCGCGCACAGCATCGCGAGGGTGATCAGGCTGCGCGTCTTGCGCGGGATCGCGGGTTTCGTCCACACCTCGCCCCAGCAGTGCTCGTTGAGCCAGTCCTGCAGCGGCTGGCTGAATTCGGTGGCCGACTTCAGCGCGTTGTCGACGTAGTCCTCGCCCAGCACGTCGCGCCGGATCGCCAGGCCCTGGTCGTACTGCTTGCTCGGCATCGCTGTCCTCCTTCGGTTGGTGACGTTTGGATGGGCCGATTGTAGCCCCGGCGGCCGCCCGCGCCGGTTAAGCTGGGCGGCGAAGGCGAGAGGAGGATCGAGATGAATGCGACGGGCAGGCAAGGGACGGCGGCGTGGCTGCTCGCCGCAACGGCAATGCTGGCGGCGGCGGGCGCGGCGGCGCAGTCGCGCAACATGGCGCTGGTGGGCCACCACGACCTCCACGGCCGCAGCGCCTACCAGCCGGTGATCCAGGCCCAGGGCGAGCGCTGGATCGCGTACGTCGGTCATCACGCCGGCGCCGCCGTCAACCCGGTTACGGGCCGCAGCGAGCCGAGCGGCACGTCGATCCTCGACGTGACCGACCCTGCCGCGCCGCGCTACCTGGCGCACATCCCCGGCGACGGCGGCGCGCAGATGGTGCAGACCTGTAGCGGGCGCGACCTGCCGGTGAAGAACGACCGCGTCTACCTGCTGCGCGCCAAAGGCAACGTCTCGCACGAGGTCTGGGACGTCACGGCACCGGAGGCGCCGGCGCGCGTCTCGACGCCGCTCACGGGCGGCGGCCACACGCACAAGAACTGGTGGGACTGCGCGACCGGCGTCGCCTACATGGTCTACGACGGCACGCAGCTTGGCTGGCGCACCGAGCGCGTGCTGTGGGTCGTCGATCTGGCCGACCCCGCGCGGCCGAAGGTGATCCGGCAGTACGGCCTGCCGGGCCAGGAGCCCGGCGCGCGGGAGCCGGCGCCGCCGGGAGCGCACGAGGCAACGCTGTCGCCGGACGGCGCGCGGCTTTTCATCGCCTACGGCACCGGCGCGAACGGGAGCATGGCGATCGTCGACGTCGCGAAGCTGCTCGCCTGCCGACCGGATTGCCCGCAGCGGCCCACGCGCGCCGAGCTGCTGGCGCCGCTCATCGGGCGCCTCGACATGCCGCGGTTCTGGGGCGGCCACACGGCGTGGCCGGTGCTGGGCATCGAGGTCAAGGAGCACGCGAAGTTCATCGGCGGCAGCCCGCGCGACTTCGTCGTGCTGGTATCGGAGTCGTTCGCCAGCGGCTGCCGCGAGGACGCTCACGACATGGTGTTCCTGGTGGACATCACCGACGAGACGCGGCCGTTCCCGGTCGCCAACTACCACGTGCGCGAGTCCGAGGGGAACTACTGCACGCGCGGCGGCCGATTCGGCGCCCACGCGCCGAACTGGTAGTACCACGCGCCGTACTACCGGCGGCTGGTGTTCATCGCGTATTTCAACGCCGGGGTGCGCGCGGTCGACATTCGCGATCCGTTCCGGCCGCGCGAGGCGGGCCATTTCATCCCGGCGCCGGCGGGACGCGCCGCGCCGATCCAGACCAACAACGTCGAGGTCGACGGCCGCGGCTACATCTACCTCGCCGACCGCGCCGGCCACGGCCTGCACATCGTGCGCCTGACCGGCGAGGCGGCGAGCATCGCGGGTCCGTAGGCTTGCCCTGTGGCACCTTGCGTCGCCCGCGCAGGGCAGGCGCGATCGCGCGGCGCAGCACATGCATGAGGGGATGCGCCCGACCCGGCACGAATCACACCGCGCCGCATCGCCGGCACGCTGGCGCGTCGCCTGCTCTGCGGCCGCGGAACTTTCCGGCTCGGCCCGATACTCCTATTTTTGGTGGGCCCGCGCTCGGCAGCGCGCGCTCGCTTTCCCACAAGATCTGCGAGGAGGCGGCCATGACCCGCGAGCGAAACCTGTTCGATCTGTACGCCGAAGACCCGGAGCGCGCCGACGAGATCGTGTTCGGCCGCATTGCCCACGCCGATCGACGCGGCTTCCTGAAGGGCGCCGGCCTCGCCGGCATGGCGGCACTGCTGGGCGGCGCGATACCGTTCCATCGCCACATGCCGGCCGGCATGATCCCGGCGGCGCTTGCCGACGAGCCGGTGCGCATCAAGGGCAAGGATGGCCTGACCGTGCTGAACGACCGTCCCCTCAACGCGGAGACGCCGGCGCATCTACTCGACGACGAGATCACGCCGACGCCGAGGCATTTCATCCGAAACAACGGCATTCCGCCGCAAAAGACAGACGCAGCGGGCTGGATGCTGGAGATCGACGGGCTGGTGGACAAGCCGATGAAGCTCTCGATAGACGACCTGCAAAGGGATTTCGAGGTCGTGAAGCTGCAGTTGCAGCTCGAGTGCGGAGGCAACGGCCGCGCTTCTTTCAATCCGCCGGCGCGAGGCAACCAGTGGACGGTGGGCGCCGTGGCCTGCTCCGAGTGGACCGGTGTGCGGCTCGCGGACGTGCTGAAGGCCGCGGGCGTCAAGAGCGGCGCTGTCTACACCGCCCACTACGGCGCGGACGGCCACCTTTCCGGCGACCCGAAGAAGCTGCCGATCTCGCGTGGCGTGCCGATGGACAAGGCCATGAATCCGCACAACCTGATCGCCTTCGGGCAGAACGGCGCTGCGCTGCATCCGATGAACGGGGCGCCGCTGCGGCTGGTAATACCGGGTTGGCCGGGGTCCTGCTCGCAGAAATGGCTGCGCCGCGTGCGCATTCGCGACCAGGTCCATGATGGCGCCAAGATGACGGGCATGTCCTACCGTGTTCCGGCGTATCCGGTGGCGCCGGGCGAGGAAGTGCCCAAGGACGCATTCGAGATCATCCAGTCGATGCCGGTGAAGTCGATCATCACGCAGCCGAAGACGGGAGTGAAGCTGGCCAAAGGCGAGCGCGAGCTGCTGGTGCGCGGTCATGCATGGGCGGGCGACAGCAAGGTCACGGCGGTGGACGTGTCGATCGATTTCGGCACCACCTGGATCAAGGCGGACCTGCGCGAGCCGGCCAACCCGTACGCGTGGCAGCACTGGAGCGCCAAGGTGAAACTGCCGATGCACGGCTACTACGAGGTGTGGGCGCGGGCGACCGATGACCAGCGTCGCATGCAGCCGTTCGCCATCGCTTGGAATCCGCGCGGCTACCTCAACAACTCGATGCACCGCGTCGCGGTGCGTGCGACGTGAGGGGGTGGGGCGCCTCGCGGGGCTGCAGCCGGGGGCGACGTTTCGGCATGCCCGGCCGCCGATCGTGACGCGGGCGGCGTTTTTCCTTGCCGTCGCTCTTTCGGCGGGCGCATTCGCCGCCGGCGAGGTGAAGCCGATCGCCGCGCGGCTCGCCGCTGCTGATCCTGCGGCCGGCCAAACCGCGTTCGGTCAGTGCCAGGCATGCCACGTGACAAGGCCCGGCGCGCAGGCCACTGTCGGCCCGAACCTGTGGGGCGTGGTAGGCCGCGACATCGCCTCGCAGGAGGGCTACGAGTATTCGCGCTCGCTGCAGGTCGTCAAGGGGAAGTGGGACTACGCGATGCTGGACCGTTACCTGCGCGATCCGAAGGCGCTGGCGCCGCAGGGCAAGATGGTTTTTCCCGGCATCGCGGACCCCGCGCAGCGCGCTGATCTGATCGCCTACCTTCGCACGCTGCACGGCGATCCGCCGCCGCTGCCGAGGAAGCCGGCGGGCGCGACCGCGAAGGCCGATGCCGCGGCGCCGCAGGACTGGGAAGGCCTGCCGCCGGGGCCGGGGCGGGAGGACGTGTTTTTCCTGTGCCGCGCCTGTCACTCGCTCATGCTGGTGAAGCAGCAGGGATTGAGCCGCGCGCGTTGGGACGACACCCTTACGTGGATGGTGGAGGAGCAGGGCATGGCGCCCATCGAGGACGCGCAGCGGCGCAAGCGCGTGCTTGACTACCTGGCGACCCATTACGGTCCGAATTAGGCCCGACGAGGAGCGAGCCGCCAGGTTCCCGCGCTAGAATCCGCAGCTGGGACGACGCCATGCTGAGAGCGGATTCGAGTGCGCTGATCGAGCGGACGCCGGAGAGCGTCTTCGAGTTCGTCGCGCTGGATTTCTTCCGCAACTACCCGCGCTGGTCGCCGGAGGTGGTGGCGCTCACGCCGCTCACGCCGGGGCCGCTGCGCGCCGGCGCGCTGGCGCGACAGGTGCGCGTCGACCGCGGGCGCCGCACCGAAGCCACCTTCCGCCTGACGGAGCTGGAGCCATGCCGCGCGGTGGCGTTCGAGGGCGTGTCGACGCCCTTCGTCATCGCCTACCGGTTCGAGCCGGCGGGTTCGCACACGCGCGTCACGTTCAGCTTCCAGCTCCTGCGCCTCGAGTTCTACATGCGGCCGTTCGAGCGGCTGATCCGCGCCGCCGCGCGCGACGGCGTCGCGCAGACGCTGCGCAACCTGAAAGCCCTGGTGGAGCGGGAAGTGGCGCCGGCGCAAGCACCGCCGCCGCTGACAGTCGCGCTCGCCCCGTCGGCGGAGGTTCCGCCAGTCTTGCGGCAGGTGCTCGATGCCTGCGTGAACGGGGCCACGCTGGTGGACCCCGCCGGGCCGGATCAGCCGCTGGTCTACGTCAACCCGGCGTTCGAGCGGCTGAGCGGGTACGCGCAGGATGAGCTCCTGGGCCGCAACTGCCGCCTGCTGCATCGCGAGGATCGCGACCAGCCAGGGCTCGCCGCAGTGCGCGAGGCGATCAGCGCGCTGCGGCCGGCCACCGTCTTGCTGCGCAACTACCGCAGGCAAGGCGGCATGTTCTGGAACCGCGTGTCGATCCTGCCGCTGCTGGACCCCGGCGGCAGGCCGCGCTACTTCCTCGGCGTCCAGCGCGACCTGAGCGCTGAAGTCCGTGCGCCAGACGAGCTCGAGCAGCTCGCGCTGCGGCTGCGGGCGCTGGGTACGACGTGACCCGGCGTTACGTCTTGCTGCGGCGCATCCCGTCGAGCGCCCACAGCATGCCGAGGTTGCGCGTTTCCTGCGCGCTGCGTTCCAGCTGCTCGAGCGCCCGCCTACGGTCTTGATCCGGCATCGGCTCGCGCCATTGCGCCGCGAGCTCGCGCAGTTCGACGGGGAGATGCTCCAGCTCAGGGTCGGGCAATCGGGTGTCTGCGCGATTCATCGAGTGTCTCCTCTTTATTGCGGCGCAGCGCGCCGCGCTTCACTTCGCCTCCGAGTGAGCAGTCGACAATCAACGCCGATACTCGGTTCCTTGGCGGATGGCGCCGGCGATAGTCGCGAAGCGCGCGCTCAATGAGCGCGTCCGCGCTTTCGTCCGTCTGTCGGGGAAATTCCTCGACGACGATCCATGCCGCCCGCGGCTCGCGGCCTTCGCGGCGGATGACGAACACGACGTCGAGCTCGCCCGAGGGCAACGGTCGGTGCAGCTTGTCGATGCGGATGCGGTTGCGCATGGCGGCCTCCGGATAAAACGCGCAAAACCGGCATTCCACCACTCGCGCGTGACGTGGCGATGAAGCTGGCAAGAACGTTTGCGACGGTGCGGCGAAAAAATGCTTGCGCGTCGCCGCCGCTCACGGGCGATAATCCCGGCCGAACGCCGAAGCTCCGTGACCGCGCACCCGTCGACAGAACCCGTTCGCCTGACCCACGCCGACCAGATCCTGCTGGAGATGGCGGCGCTCGTGTTCATCTTCGGCATGGCGATCGTGTTCTTCCGCATCGCCGCGTCCCCGCCGGTTGCGGCCGCACCGCCCGCGCCCGCCGCGCCGGTATTGGTCGCCGCGCCGCTGCCGGAGTCCGCCGGCCACGCGTGCGAGACCCAGGCGTCGGACCTCGCCACGCTGACCGCATGCCTGGAAGCGGCGCTCGTGGCGGAACGCGACGGCATGGACGCTGCGTATCGCGACCTCACGCGGCTGGCGCCTGGCGCGGAGTTCGCGCTGGCGCGATCGCAGGTCGCCTGGGTCGATTTCACGCGCGCGGACTGCGAGCTGCAGGCGCAGCCCTTCGCCGGCACGCCGGCTCAGCGCGTGATGAGCCTCAACTGCGAGTACGTGAAGACGGCGGCGCGCACGCGCGCGCTGGCGACGCTGGCCGACGAGCTGCGCGAGGTCGGCGGCGGGGACAAGCGCTAGGCGACGCCGGGCTCAACGCCGCTTCAGCGCCGATACCAGCGAGAAGACCCAGGGCCGGATCGCCAGCATCACGGCCACGCTCCGCCTCTCCCGGGGCGGCAGCGCGGCGTCGATTTCCGACAGCTCGTTGAATTCGGCCGCGAGACGCTCGATCTTGCGGCGCATCACCGCCTGCGACGCCGCGCTCAGCTCCCGCGCCTCGAAGCGCAGCGTCTCGTCCGCGCCGGCGAAGCGCGAGTTCATGAACTCGCTCGCGATGCGCTCGTCGTAGAGCGCGCGCACGGGACCCTCGCTCCGCCACGCCAGGCGCCGCGAAACCTTGAGGCGCACTGCGTTGCCCGGCCTGAGTTCGATCAGCCCCAACCGGTCGAGCCGGTGCAGCAGGCGGAAGCCCTCCGGCTCGTCGATCTCGTACTCACGGCAGATGTCCGCCAGCGTGTAGTCGCCGAGCAGGAGGTGGAACACCGTCAGCAGCTTCGGCTCCTTCACCAGCGCCGCCTCCTGCGCAAGGGTCAGCTCGCTCGCGAGCTCCTCCTGCCGCCGGCTGATGCGCGCCAGCTCCAGCAGATCCAGCTCGAGGACGCGGCACACCTGCTCCAGGCGCTTCAGCGTGAAGGAGCCTTCGGCAAACACCCGTTTCACGCTCGCCTCGCTCAAGCCGAGCTCGCGCGCGAGCCGTGCGTAGGTCACGCCCTTGGCACGCAGGCATTGCTTCAGCGCGGCGACGATCCTGGGCGTTTCGGTGACGGGAGTCGCGGGCAACGGATCCTCCGGTATCGGAAAACGGTACGCGGTACTCCGGGTATTGTAATCTGCGGCCGCCAGTGGACAATGGCAGCCGCATGGACCGCCTTGCCTGCCGATCACCGCACCCCATTCCGACACCGCCCGCTCCGGCGGCGGTGCCGTTTGCGAGCGCGCGGGCAGGGTTTGTGCTGGTGTTCGCCGGATCACCGACGCCGAAGCCGCCGACCGTCTCGACATGAACGCTCTGGCATCCCGCTACCTGCCCTGGCTCGCGTACCCGGCCACCATGACCGGCGTGCTGGCGCTGCATTACGCGCTGCTCGCCGCGGGCCAGCCGCTGGCGGTGGCGGCCTACGCGCCGGTGCTGGTCGGGGCGGCGGTCGTGACTTTGCTGGAATGGGGCCTGCCCAATGAACGAGGCTGGTGGCCGCAGCGCGACGACGTGCGCCAGGACCTCCTGTTCATGGCGGTGATCCAGCTCGCGCTGCCGAAGCTCGTCGGCCTGCTGCTCGCGCTCACGGCCGCCGCGATGGTGCACGACGGCGGGTGGGCGCCGGCGGGGCTCTGGCCGCACGCCTGGCCGGTGTGGGCGCAGGCGCTGCTCATGCTGCTCGCGGCGGACTTCCTGCGCTACTGGCTGCACGTCGCCGCGCACCGCGTGCCGTTCCTGTGGCGCTTCCACGCCGTGCACCACTCGCCGCCGCGGCTGTATTGGCTCAACGTCGGGCGCTTCCATCCGGTCGACAAGACGCTGCAGCTGCTGCTGGATACCGCGCCGTTCGTGCTGCTCGGCGTCGCGCCCGAGGTCATTGCGCTGTACTTCGTGTTCTACGCGGTGAACGGGTTCTTCCAGCACTCGAACGTGCGCCTCGAGTTCGGCTGGCTCAACTACGTGATCTCCAGCGCCGAGCTGCACCGCTGGCATCACTCGCGCGTGCCGCGCGAGTCCAACACCAACTACGGCAACAACGTGATCGTCTGGGACCTGCTGTTCGGCACGCGCTTCCTGCCGCGCGGCCGCCGCGTCGGCGAGCTGGGCCTGCTCAACCCGCGCTATCCCGCGCGCTTCGTCGAGCAGATGGGCGCGCCGTTCACGCCCGGCGCGTCCCAGCGCGACGTGCCGCTGCAGGCCCCGCGCGAGGTGCTGCGGCGTTGGCGCCTGGCGCCGGCGATGCTGGCGATCCGCGCGCTGCGCTGGTGGCCGCTCCGGCGCGCGGCGCGGGATCCGCGGTCGGCCCAGCTCGAGGTCCTGCGCCGCATCGTGGCGGCGAATCGCGACACGCGCTTCGGCCGCGAGCACGGCTTCGGCGACGTCCGCGCCTACGCGGACTACGCCGCGCGCGTGCCGCTGTCGGACTACGAACGGCTGCGCCCCTACGTCGAGGCGCAGGAGCGCGGGGGGCCGGCGCTGACGGCCGAGAAGCCGGTGATGTACGCGGTCACCAGCGGCACCACCGGAGCGCCCAAGTTCGTGCCGGTGCTGCCCGCGACGCTCGCGCAGTTCCGCGCCGAGCAGCAGCTCTATACGTGGGTGCTGTATCGGCACTGCCCCGAGGCGTTCGCCGGCCGCGGCCTCGGCCTCGTCGGCGCGGCGGTGGAGGGGCGCACCCCCTCGGGCCTGCCGTACGGATCGGTGTCGGGCTACCTGTACCGCGCGATGCCGCGCC
>DATIUV010000180.1:0-2417 GCA_035466595.1 Pelomicrobium sp. | reverse complement strand
GTTATGGTCCCTGCGGGACCGGGATGGTTCTCACGCCGCCTGCTTCGGTGCCGGCGCGAGAGCGGGACGCGCGGCCGCCGATGCCGGCGCGGCAGCTCCCCGCTGCGGCTTCAGGCCCGCCGCTTCGAGGACCGAAAGCACCCCCTCGTCGCAGTCGAACACCCGCAGCCGGCACTGCCGTGCGCGCTCCTGCAGATAGAGTAGCAGCTCCACCCCGGCGGCATCGACGCGGTCGAGCTCGCGCAGGACCAGCGTGATCTCCTTCCAGCCGCTGATCTGGCCGCGGTCGTACGCCGCGAGGCAATGCTCCACGGACTTCGCGTCAAGCTCGCGGTCGATTTCCACCAGCACCCGGCCGCTTTTATGATGTACCTGCACGTGAACCGTCATCGATCCTCCTCGTTTTTGACGCCGCGCAGCGCCACCGCCCGGCGGCTGCGCATCGGCCGACGAAGCCGTCGGCCGGAAGCGCAGCCAAGGGAATCTCTGCGCCGCTTTGGCGCGTTGTGATCGGCCGGGCCAGAAGCAGATCCGGCTGCCGTCGAGCGGGAAAGCGAACGACGAAACCGGCGAAGCGCACTCCGACTGGATTGTTGCCGGACATCGCCGCCTCCTCGTTCAGGGAAAGGCGATTTCATGCTAGGCGCATGATCCGGCGCCCGCCTTGATATACGTCAAAGCGCTTGCGGCGCCAAGAACGCGCCGTGCAATCAGGAGCTTGGATCTCCCGCTGCGGCGGGCACGACGCCGGGCCGGCGCCGCTCAGGCCTTCTTCTCGTTCTCGAGCGCCTTGGCGGTGATCTCGGCGTAGAGGCTCACCATGCGTCCCGCCAGCTCGTGCAGCTCGGGGTTGCGCACCACCACCGAGCGGCTGCGGTCCGCATCCTGCATGACGTCCTCGAGAAACTGCAGGTCCGCGTCGTCCAGGCGCTCGCCGCGGTCCACCTTCTCCTTCAGCGCCAGCGCCCGCGGCAGCCGCACCTTGCGCATGCGCTCCAGCAGCACCGTCGTCACGCCCCGCTCGTCCGCCGCGTTGGTCATGGCTTACTCCATCGAATCGCGCCGGCGAGCGCTCACTGCGCCTGCGTGGCGCCGGCGTCCTGATTCAGCTTAGTCCCGTCGGATGGCGGGTTCAATGCCCGCAGCACCGGCAGCATCGCCATGCCGCAGAGGGCGCCGGCGGGAACGCCGAACCAGGCGAGCAGCGCCGCGCCGTCGAGCAGCTGGCGCGCGGCGTAGTACGCATTGGCGTAACGGCCCGGCGGGAACGCGGCAAACGCGGCGACGGCGCAGCCCGCCAGACCGGCCAGCGCGCCGAGCAGGCCGAACCGCGCGAGCGCGGCCCAGAGCGGCGGCGCGACGAACAGCGAGCGCCTCCGCGGCGGCTGCAGCGCGATCGCGGCGCCGAAGGCGATGCCGGCCGCGAGGGCGGGCGGCCAGCCGAAGGCCATCGCCCAGGTCAGCGAAGGGGAGAACAGGATCAGCTGCGGCGGGAACTGGACCAACGCCCAGAACTGGTAGCCGGCGGCGGGACCGAACAGCCCGAAGACGAGCGCCGACCAGGCCACGATGGCGGTGCGGCTGGGCGATGTCATGCGCCGCGCGTCCCGGCGTGTTGGGTGAGTGGATCCAAGGCAATCCGATTACACCACGCTGCCCGTCGGCATGCACCTCCGCGGCCGTCGAGGACGCACCCAGCACCACGGGCGGCTCGTCTGTCACGAGAAGGTAACGCGACGGCAATAGCCTTATCGCGCGCCCGCCCGGCGCCTTTGGAGCCGAGCCCACCATGCCGCGCCCCGCCTCATCGCCGCTCGCCCTGGAAGGACAGCGACGCGATCGATCCCGCGTCGAGCGGTCATGGCTGCCCGGCGTCGGCGCGATCGCGCTGATCGGCGCCGCCGCCTGGCTCGCCGGCGGCAAGCCGCTCGCCGTCTTCGCGCTGAGCTTCTGGCATTACTACCTTTACTGGCTGGCGTACCGCTACGGCGCCGTCCCGCTTGCCGTATTCAAGCGCGACGCTCTCTGGCTCAAGAGCGTGGCGCTCGCCGCGCTGGCGGCGGCGTACCTCGCGGCGCCGCTCGACGCCCTGTCGCTGGCGGTGGTGGCCGCCGGCTTCGCCCTGAACGCGACGGCGGCCGCCGCGCTGGGCTCCGACCGCACCTACTACGGCGACGAGGTCGCCGGCCTGCCGCCGCTGCGGATCACGCATTTTCCCTACTCGATGCTGTCGCATCCGATGCTGGTCGGCAACATGCTCGCCTTCGGCGGCACCCTGCTCAGCGCCGAATTCCGCGGCGAGTGGTGGGCGCTCGCGGCCGCCCACGTCGCGCTCAACTTCGGCCTGCTGCTGATGGAGCGCTTCGCAACGCCGCTGCGTCTCGGCATGCGCGGCCGGGCGCCGCGCCCCGCTTCCT
>DATIUV010000179.1:0-5564 GCA_035466595.1 Pelomicrobium sp. | reverse complement strand
CGTTCGCGTTCCCCGGCGGTGGTGTCGATGGCCAGGTACATGCCGCCCATGAGCATCGCTAAGATCAGGAAATAGCTCATCATGCCGAGCAGGATCGCGGAGCGGCCGCTCGGCGTGGAAACGTCCACTTCGTCGACGTTCAGCGGCCGCAGCGCGAGCGGGCTCACGCCGCGCGCCGTCAGACGGATGGCGGCGAGTTCCTGGCTGTAGGCGTACAGCGCCGAGCGCACACGGCGGGCCTCGCGGTCCGCCTGCGAGTTCGAACGGTCCGCGATTACCTCGACCCGCGCCGGCACGGCCGCCGCGAACTGCTCGCCGAAATCCCCGGGGATCACGAGCACGACGTCGTGGGCGCCGGTGGCGACGGCGTCGAATGCCGCGGCCCGGTCGGCGGGGCCGTCGACGATGTCGATGTTGCGGCTTTCGAGATAGCGCACCAGGGTGGGTGCGTGCTGCCGGCCGATCACCGGCAACTCGACGACGCGCTCCGCGTCGTCGAGCGAGCGCTCGATGGACAGGTTGATCATGAACGCGAACAGCATGGGCCCGAAAAGCGGTCCCATGATCAGCGCCGAGACGAGCGTGCGCCGGTCGCGCACGTTGTCGAGCACTTCCTTGCGGAATACCGTCAGCAGCGCCCGCATCAAGCCGGCTCCACCATCTGGATGGCCCTGACGAAGGCGTCCTCGAGATCGTCGCAGCTCGTGCGTTCACGGATGCCGTCGGCCGAGTCGTCGATGGCGACCCGGCCGTTGGCGATGATGCAGATGTCGTCGCAGAGCGCCGCCACCTCCTGCATGACGTGGCTCGAAAACAGCACGCAGCGCCCGGCGTCCTTCAGCTTCAGGATCAGGTCCCTGAGCGAGCGCGTCGCCATCACGTCGAGGCCGTTCGACGGCTCGTCGAGAAGGATGTTCTGCGGGTCGTGCACGAGGCTTCGCGCGAGCGCGACCTTGGTACGCTGCCCCTGCGAGAAGCCCTTGGTGCGGCGGTCCGCGAAGGCGTCGATCTCGAGCAGCCGGATGATGCCTGCCACGCGCTCCTCGATCGAGCCGGCCTCGATCCCGCAGAGGTGCGCGTAGTAGGCGATGTTCTCGCGCGCCGTGAGATGCGGGTACAGACCCGCGCCGTGCGGCAGCGCGCCGATCCGGCGCCGCGCATCGAGGCTCTGCGTGACCACGTCGGCGCCGTCGATCGACGCGTGCCCCCGGTCCGGCTTCAGGACCGTGTAGAGCACCCTGAGCGTCGTCGACTTGCCCGCGCCGTTCGGCCCGAGCAGCCCCGTGATCTTGCCGTCCGGCGCATCGAAGCTCACGCCGCGCACGGCATGCACCTTGCCGAAGGACTTGTGAATGCCTTCCACCTTTATCACGGCGCCGGCCCCCCGAAGTCGAGGAAGAACGGCATGACGAAGCTGCGCTCGAGGCAGGCGGTGTCTTCGTCCGGCAGGCGCCCGGGGCTTTCCACGAACTGGCCGATCAGGCGCGGCGTGCAGCCCACCGCGGCCTGGCCGTGACCCTGGCTCCTGCCGGTGAGGTGCTGGGCCTGCTCCAGGTCGACCATCGCGAGCTCCGCGTACCCGGGCGGCGTGATGGGGTCGGCCTCGCCCGACAGCAGCAACACCGGGATATCGGTTGCGAGCGGCGTGCGGAAGCCGTCGTCGACCGGGCCCGCCGGCCACACCGAGCACATCGCCGCGATGGCGTCGAGCTGCATCACGCCGATGTAGCTGGCCTCGAGCGCCGCGTAGTCGATGGCCATGTCGTCGTAGAACGGGGCGTCCTCGGAGCACATGACCGCGTTGTGCATGCCGAGCGCGAGGGCCTCGGACATCTGCTCTGCGATCATCTGCATCTGCGCCGCGAGCGGCGCGAGGTCGCCGGCCGCGGCCGTGTGCACCAGCAGCGGCACGATCGCGATGGAATTGGCGTGGTAAGCCAGCAGGCGCACGGCACCGGCGAGCTCGGCGGTGCCGAATTCGACCGTCTCGCGGCTGCCGGTGACCGGGTTCGGGATCTCGACGGTCGCGGGCGCCCGCTGCAGCCGGTCGCGGAGCTCGCGGAAGGCCTGCGGCAGGTCCGGGAAGCGCGCGCTGCAGTGCTCGTCCGCCGCGCAGCGGGCGAAGATGGTGTCCAGCGCTTCCTGCGCCTCAGTGGCGATCTCGGGGCCCAGCACGACCTGCGGCGGCACCACGCCGTCGAGCACGATCGAGCGCGTCGAGCCGGGGTAGCGTTTCGCGAAATGCTGCGCCACGCGGGAGCCGTAGGAGACCCCATACAGGTTCAGCGGCCCGTAGCCGAGCGCCTCGCGCACCGCCTCGAGGTCGGTAACGGCGACGCTGGTCGTGAAGAAGCGCGGGTCGTGCGGCAGTTCGGCCAGGCACTCGCGCGTAACCTCGAGCACCTGCTCTTCGCTGTACGCGCCCTCGATGATGTCCTCGTCGACGTCGCAGTCCATGCGCGACGACGAGCCGGTGCCGCGCTGGTCGACGAGCAGGATGTCGCGGTGGCGGCGGACCGGCTCGAAGGCATGCGCGTAGGCCGCGTAGAACTCGATGGCGCTGCCGCCCGGGCCACCCGCGAGCGGCACGAACGGGTCCGCTTCGGGCTGGAGGTCGAGCGCCGGGACCACCGCCACCGCGATCTCGATGGCGGGCGAGTCCGCATCGGCGGGGTTCTCCGGTCGCAGCAGCGTGCCGCAGCGCGCCTTGATGCCGGGATACGCCGGGCCGGCGCTGATACGGCAGTCTTCGAGCTCCAGCGACAGAGCGCCGGGCGCCAGGCCCAGCAACAGCAGGCCGGACAATAAGGTGCAGCTACGCAGCATGGGTAACCGGGTGGCCGGGAAAGCGCGCTATATTGGCGACGCGGCTTTCTCATGTAAAGAAAGGCCGCTAGAATGCGCCGCCCCGGGTTGTTCAGTTTTTGACCAGTATCGCCCATGTCCAATCGCTTCGACGTCATCGTGATCGGCGGCGGCCACGCCGGAACGGAGGCCGCCATGGCCGCCGCGCGTGCGGGTGCCCGCACCCTGCTGCTCACGCACAAGCGCGCGGCGCTGGGGCAGATGAGCTGCAACCCCGCAATAGGCGGAATCGGCAAGGGACACCTGGCGCGTGAG
Source organism: Pelomicrobium sp. (assembly GCA_035466595.1). Lineage (GTDB taxonomy): Bacteria > Pseudomonadota > Gammaproteobacteria > Burkholderiales > UBA6910 > DATIUV01. The sequence goes on along the minus strand of DATIUV010000179.1, from coordinate 2,444 downwards.
ATCGACGCGCTCGGCGGCGTGATGGCGATTGCCATCGACCGCGCCGGCATCCAGTTCCGCACGCTGAACGCGAGCAAGGGCCCGGCCGTGCGCGCCACGCGCGCGCAGGCTGACCGCGAGCTTTACAAGGGCGCGATCCGCGCGCTGCTGGAGGCGCAGCCGCGACTCGCGATCGTCGAAGCGAGCGTGGACGACCTCGTCGTCGCCGGCGGGCGCGTGGCCGGGGCCGTGAGCGCCGCCGGCGAGTCCTTTTTCGCGCCGTCCGTCGTGCTGACGGTCGGCACGTTCCTCGGCGGGCGCATCCTGGTCGGCAACACGGAGCGGCCCGGCGGCCGCGCAGGCGACGCGCCGTCGATACGGCTCGCCGAGCGGCTGCGGGAAATGCCGTTCCGCGTGGCCCGGCTCAAGACCGGGACGCCGCCGCGGCTCGACGGCCGCACGCTCGACTACGCGGTCATGCAGGAGCAGCCGGGCGACACCCCGGCGCCGGTCTTCTCCTTCATCGGCGCGCGCAGCGAGCATCCGCGGCAGTTGTCCTGCCACATCACGAAGACCCGCGAAGAGACCCACGACATCATCCGTGCGTCGCTGCACGAATCGCCGATGTACTCGGGCAAGATCGACGGCGTCGGGCCGCGGTACTGCCCGTCGGTGGAGGACAAGATCGTGCGTTTCGCCGACAAGTCCTCGCACCAGGTTTTCGTCGAGCCCGAGGGGCTCGATACCCACATCGTCTACCCGAACGGCATCTCGACGAGCCTGCCCGCGGCGACCCAGGAGCGCTTCGTGCGCACGATCGCAGGCTTCGAGAACGCCCGCATCACGCAGCCGGGCTACGCCATCGAGTACGACTACTTCGATCCGCGGGACCTGCGCCCGACCCTCGAGACGAAGCACGTCGCGGGCCTGTATTTCGCGGGCCAGATCAATGGTACGACCGGCTACGAGGAAGCCGGCGCGCAGGGGATTCTTGCCGGCATCAACGCCGCGCGGGCGGCCCTCGGGCGGGAGGGCTGGTTCCCGCGGCGCGACGAGGCGTACATCGGCGTCCTCGTGGACGACCTGGTCACGCGCGGCGTGAGCGAGCCGTACCGGATGTTCACCAGCCGTGCCGAGTACCGGCTGACGCTGCGCGAAGACAACGCCGACGAGCGGCTGACGCCCGTCGGACGCGAGCTCGGCATCGTCGACGACCGCCGCTGGGCGCTGTTCGAGCGCAAGCAGGAAGCGATCGCCCGGGAACAACGGCGGCTGGACGGAATTCTCGTGCGGCCCGTCGACATCGATGCCGCCGATCGCGCGATCCTCGGCCGCGACCTGCCGCGCGAGAGCACGGCGGCCGACCTGCTGCGCTGGCCGGAACTCTCCTACCGCGCGGTCACCGCGCTCAGCCGCGTCGGGCCGATGGCCGCCGCATTGCCCGCGCACGCCGAGCAGGCGGAGCAGGTCGAGCTCGCGATCGAGGTGCGTGCCCGCTACGCGGGGTACATCGAGCGGCAACACCGGGAAATCGCGAAGCACGCGAAACAGGAACAGCTGCGGTTGCCCGACGACCTCGATTACGCGCGCGTGCACGGCCTCTCGAACGAGGCCAGGCAGCGGCTGGAGCGGGCGCGGCCCGCCACGCTAGGCCAGGCGTCGCGGCTTGAAGGCATGACCCCATCCGCCGTATCGTTGCTGCTGATTCATCTCAAGAAACGCCAGCTCGCGAAATCCGCCTGACCGGGAACAACCCATGAAGAGAATTCGACTGTTGTCGGTGCTCGTCGCGACACTGGCAGGCGCCGTGTTGCTGATCGGCGGCTGCAGCAAGGACGGCGCCGACCGCGCGGCGCTGCCGTCCGGCACGACGGTGCTCGATCGTGCGCTGGGCACGGAGCCCGAATCGCTCGATCCGCAGAAGGGCCGCAGCGTGCAGGCCGCGGACGTGCTGCGCGACATCGGCGAGGGCCTGGTGACGTACACGGCGGCGGGCGAGCTGGTCCCCGGCGCGGCGGCAAGCTGGGAAATCGACGCCGAGGGCCTGACGTACACGTTCCGCATCCGGCCCGAGGCGCGCTGGTCCAACGGCGATCCCGTCACCGCGGCGGACTTCGTCCTCGGGCTGCGGCGGCTCGTCGACCCCGCGACGGCGGCGTTCTACGCGGCGGAGCTCGGCAACGTCGTCAATGCCGCGGCCGTGATTGCCGGTGAGAGGGCACCGGCGGAGCTCGGCGTGGCGGCCCCCGACGACCATACGCTCGTCATTTCGCTGCTGCGGCCGACGCCGTACCTGCTGAGCCTGCTGACGCACCCGAGCACGTTTCCCGTGCATCGGGGCTCGGTCGAGCTGCATGGCGACGCGTTCGCCCGCGCCGGCAACCTGCTCTCGAACGGCGCCTACGTGCTGGCGAGCTGGGAGCCCGGCGCGGTCCTCGAGCTGCGCCGCAACCCGCATTACTGGG
>DATIUV010000178.1:0-13041 GCA_035466595.1 Pelomicrobium sp. | reverse complement strand
CTGCCCGCGGGCGGGGTCGAAAGGCTCGCCGCGCAACTGCGCGAGGAGCGGCCCGGGCTGCCGGGCGACTGGATCGACGCGGCCGTGCAGCGCTACGGCAGCCGCGCCGAGCGCCTCATCGGCGAAGCGCGCGCGCTCGACGACCTCGGCGAGCGTTATACGCCCTTTCTGTTCGCGCGCGAGGTCGCCTATCTCGCGGAGCACGAATGGGCGTGCACCGCCGACGACGTGCTCTGGCGGCGAACGCGCGAGGGCCTCGCTTGCGGCGCGGCCGGCCGCGAGCGCCTGGCGCAGTTCCTGGCTGTTCGGCAGGGCGCCGGATTGGCGGTGGCGGAATGCTCCGGCTGAGCGGGTTTTCGCGCGCGGCGCGCGCGCGGGTGCGCGCGGTTCTGGCCGACATCGACGACACGCTCACGACGCGCGGACGGTTGACGGCGCAGGCGTATGGCGCCTTGGAGCGGCTGCGCGACGCGGGACTGCTGGTGGTGCCGGTGACCGGCCGGCCGGCGGGCTGGTGCGACCACATCGCGCGCATGTGGCCGGTGGACGGCGTGGTGGGCGAGAACGGCGCCTTCTGGTTTCGCTACGATCATGCCCGGCGCGAGATGCGGCGCGGCTTCTTCCACGATGCTGCCGAGCGGGCGCGGGGGAGAGAGCGGCTGGCGGCGGTCTGCGAGCGCATCCTGGCGGAGGTGCCGGGCTGCGCGGTGGCGTCGGACCAGCGCTACCGCGAGGCCGATCTGGCGATCGATTTCTGCGAGGACGTGCCGCGCCTGCCGCCGGCGGCGGTGGCCCGCATCGTGGGGCTGATGGAGGAGGCCGGCCTCACGGCCAAGGTGAGCTCGATCCACGTCAACGGCTGGTTCGGCGATTACGACAAGCTCGCCATGGCGCGGCGCGTCCTCGGCGGGGAACTCGGCATCGACATCGACGCGCAGGCTGAAGCGATCGTGTTCGTCGGCGACTCGCCCAACGACGCGCCGATGTTCGCGCACTTCCCCAATTCGGTCGGCGTCGCCAACGTGCGCGCGTTCGCGGGCCAACTGGCGGCGGAGCCGACCTGGGTCACCGATGCGGAAGCGGGGGCCGGCTTCGCCGAGCTGGCCGACGCGCTGCTCGCGGCGCGCGACTGAGCCGCCGCTCAGATGATCCGCTTGCGGATCTGCGTGACGACGATCTCGGCCAGGATGACCAGCGCGAAAATCGTGAGCAGCACCAGCGCGACCTGGTCCCAGCGGAACAGGTTCATCGAGGCGTCGAGAACCATGCCGATGCCGCCGGCGCCGACCAGCCCCAGCACCGCTGATTCGCGCATGCTGATGTCCCAGCGGAACAGCGCGATCGACCAGAACGCCGGCTCGACCTGGGGCCAGTAGCCCTTGAGCAGGATGCTGGGCCATGGCGCGCCGGTGGCCACCAGCGCCTCGACCGGACCCTTGTGCGCTTCCTCGACCGCCTCGGCCAGCAGCTTGCCGACGAAACCGACCGATCGGAACGCGATCGCCACCGTTCCCGCCAGCGCGCCGGGGCCGAACACCGCGACAAACAGCAGCGCCCAGACCAGGCTGTTGACCGAGCGCGACGACACCAGCAGGAACTTGGCGAACAGGTTGAGCGGCAGGGACGGCGTCAGGTTGTTGGCGGCCAGCAGGCCCAGCGGCACGGCCATGATGATCGCGAGGAGGGTGCCGAGCGTGGCGATGTGGATGGTCTCGATCAGCGCTTCCTGCACGGTCTCCGGGTAGTAGCCCCAGTCGATCGGCCACATGCGCACGAACAGGTCGACGATCTGCTCGGGCGCGTCGTAGAGGAACTCCGGGATGATCTGCACCGTGCGCAGCGACCAGACCACCGCCGCCGCCATCAGCAGGTAGACGGAGAAGCGCATCAGGCGCTCGCGCGGCGTGAAGCGCCGCCACGTCACCCGGCCGCCGGCTACTGAAAGCTCTTCCGTATCCACTGCGAGAACACCTCGCTCACCATGATCATGGCGATGATGGCGATCAGGATCGTGCACACGAAGTCGTAGTCGAAACGCTGGAACGCCGAGAACAGCGTGCCGCCGATGCCGCCGGCGCCGACGATGCCGACCATGGTGGAGTTGCGCAGGTTGGAGTCCAGCTGGTAGGTCGCGAAGCCGATGAAGCGGGCCAGCACCTGGGGCAGGACGCCGAAGGTGATCACGTTCATGAACGGCGCGCCGGTGGCGCGCACGGCTTCGACCTGCTTGAGGGAGATCTCCTCGATCGCCTCGGCGAAGAGCTTGCCGATGAAGCCGATCGAGGCCACCGTCAGGGCGGCGATGCCGGCCAGCGCGCCGAAGCCAACGGCCTTGACGAAGACGATGGCGATGATGACCTGGTGGAAGGACCGGCACAGCGCGATGAGGAGCCGCGTCGGCCAGGTCACCCACACCGGCATCAGGTTGCGCGCAGCCAGCAGCCCCACGGGCAGCGACAGCAGGATGCCCAGCGCGGAGGCGAGGAACGCGATCTGCAGGCTCTCCAGCATCCCCTTCGCGAGCAGGTCGAGCTTGTCGACGCTGGGCGGGAACATGCGGCCGATGAAGCGCGCGCCGTTGTCGAGGCCGATGACGAAGCGCTCCCAGGTGACATCGAGCTGGGCCGCGGCATAGATGCAGTAGGCGAGCAGGGCGAGCCAGGCCAGCCGCGTGCCCCAGTTGGTGGGAAACGCGCGGGCGCGCAGTCTCTCGGCATGGGCGTCAGTCAAGCCACTCCTCGCCGCCGTAGATGGTTTTCAGGTGCTCGTCGGTCAGCGCCGACGGCGGCCCCTCGAACACGACCAATCCGTCGGCCATGCCGATCATGTGCTTGGCGAAGCGCTTGGCCAGCGCGACGTTGTGGATGTTGAGGATCACGGGAATGCGGCGCGACGTCACCAGGTCGGCCAGCAGCTCCATGATTTCCACCGACGTCTTCGGGTCGAGCGACGAGGTGGGCTCGTCGGCGAGCAGGATCTCGGGCCGTTGCATCACGGCGCGCGCGATGCCGACGCGCTGGCGCTGGCCGCCGGAGAGGCTGTCGGCGCGCTGGTTGGCGTAGTCCTTGAGGCCGACGATCTCGAGCAGCTCGAACGCCGCGGCGATGTCCTCGTCCGGGAAGCGCCGCAGCCAGGCTTTCCAGGGCGAGACGTAGCCGAGCCGGCCGGAGAGGACGTTCTCCATGACCGTCAGCCGCTCCACCAGGTTGTATTCCTGGAACACCATGCCGATGCGCCGGCGCGCGGCGCGCAGGTCGCGGCCGCGGACCTTGGCGAGGTCGACGCCCTTCAGCAGGATCTGCCCCGACGTGGGGTTGACCAGCCGGTTGATGCAGCGGATCAGGGTGGACTTGCCGGTGCCCGAGGGCCCGATGACGGCGGTGATGCCGTCGGCGCCGACCCGGAGGTTGATGTCCTTGAGGACCGGGACGCCGCGCCGGTATTCCTTGCGGAGGTGGCGGATCTCCAGCGCGGGGGAGCTCCCCGCGCCGGTCTGTGGTTCCGTCATCCTCCCTACTGCTTCTTGGCTTTCTCTTCGGCGGCCTTTTTCATCTTGGCCGCCTCCTTGGCCGCCTCCTTCTCGTACGCCGCGCGGTTGTAAGGCGCGCCGCTTTCCTCGGCCACCTTTCTGACGACCGCCCAGTCGTCCTTGTAGTTGACCGGGAAGAAGCGGTCGGCGCCGGCGAAGGCCTTCTGCATCTCCGGCGTAAAGCGGTAGTCGTAGAAGCACTGCACCACCTTCTTGGCTAGGTCCGGCGCCAGGTCGTGCGCGTAGGCGAACGACGAGGTCGGGAAGATCGGGCTCTGGAAGATGATGCGGAAGTCCTCTTTCTTCACCTGGCCGCGCTCGGCCATGCGGTTGAACACGTCGGAGGCGACCGGCGCGGCGTCGTAGTCGCCGGAATTGACCCCCATCACCGACTGGTCGTGTTTGCCGGAGTAGAGCACCTTGTAGTCGGTGTCGGGGACCAAACCCTCGGGCGGGAACAGCACGCGCGGCGCCAGGTTGCCGGAGTTGGACGACGGCGAGGTGTGGGCCACCTTCTTGCCTTTCAGGTCGGAGAGCTTCTGGTACGGGCTGTCCTTCTTGACGATGGTGATCAGGCGGTAGCCCTGGTACTCCTTCTCGAAGCCCTTGACCGCGAACGGCACGGCCCCCGCGAGGTTGACGGCGAAGCCGGTGGGGCCGGTGGAGAAGCCGCCCACGTGCAGGCGGCCCGAGCGCATCGCCTCGATCTCCGCCGCGTTCGACTGCACCGGGAAGTAGACGATTCGCTTGCCCGTGCACTGGCCAAGATACTCGAGGAAGGGCTTGAAGATGTTCTCATAGACCGCGGGGTCCTCCACCGGCGTGTAGGTGAATACCAGCGTGCTCGGGTTCTTCCACTTGCTCTTGTCCTTCGGCGGATCGGCGGTCAGGTCCCCGTTTTCGTCGCAGTACATCTCGTCGAGCTGGCCGCGGTTCTTGCAGTCGTCGGCGGCATAAGCGCCGCCGACCAGCAGCAGCGACAGGGCAACGCCTTGTATGGTCAGGCGCAATGCGCGAATCATGGGGCTTCCTCCTCTCGATGGCCGCCGGCCCGGGCGCCGGTCGGCGCCCGCTGCGATGGGCGGAATTGTTGGCTTCTTTTATTGCGTTTTTGTTACGGCGAGAATGTACTTCCCGCCGGGTGCAAAATCAAGGAGGTAGCGAACCATGACGGATCCCTCGCCGACCCGCATCGAGATCGCCGAAGGCGACATCACGAAGCTCGCGGTGGATGCGATCGTCAACGCCGCCAATACCAGCCTCCTGGGCGGCGGCGGCGTCGACGGGGCGATTCACCGCGCGGCGGGGCCCGAGCTGCTGGCCGAATGCCGCACTCTGAACGGCTGCCGGACCGGTGAGGCGAAAATCACCCGAGGCTACCGGCTGCCCGCGAGGCACGTCATCCACACGGTCGGCCCGGTGTGGCACGGCGGCGACCGCAACGAGGACGAGCTGCTCGCGTCGTGCTACCGCCGTTCGCTCGAGCTGGCGGCGGCGCACGGCCTCGCGTCGATCGCGTTTCCGGGCATCAGCACCGGCGTCTACGGCTTTCCGATGGAGCGCGCCGCCCGTATCGCGCTCCGCGAGATCCGCGCCTTTCTCGCCGCCCATGAGCTGCCCGAGCGCGTCATCTGCGTGTGCTTCGGGGCCGACGCGCGCCGCGCCTATGAGCGGGCGCTGGCCGAAACTTCCGGGCCCTGAGCCGCTTCTCACTGTCATGGAAGCCTCGATGCACGGCGCGCGGAGCGGTTGGACATGGGTCGCCTGAGGCGCGCTGCCGGCGTCGCCCGCTCGCTGGCGGCCTATTACGGCGGACCGTTCCGGGCGCGGCGCATGGCGGGCTTCTACTCCAAGTTCGTCGCGCGGGGGTCGCTGGCGTTCGATATCGGCGCGCACGCCGGCAACCGGATCCGCGCTTTCCGGCGCCTGGGCGCGCGGGTGATCGCGGTGGAGCCGCAGCCCGATCTCTCGCGGATGCTGCGCTTCATGTTCCGGCGCGACCCCGAGGTTGTCGTGCTGGCGGTCGCCGTGGGTGCGCAGCCGGAAGGCCTCCGCCGGAGCGCCGCCGAGCCGGCCGCCAAGGCGCCCGCGTCGGGATGGGCGGCGCATGGGTCGACCGAGCGGTCGTTCCAGCGCGTCTTCCGGGACGCCCGCGCGGATGCGGGGGTGAGCACGCTGGACGCGCTGATCGCGCGCCACGGCCCGCCCGCTTTCGTCTGCCTCGACCTCGACGGTCGCGAGGCCGACGCCCTGCATGGCCTCGGGCGGGCGGTGCCGGCCCTGTCTTTCCGATACCGCCCGGCGGCGCGCCGCGCGGCGCTCGCGTGCCTCGACCGGCTCGAATCGCTGGGCCGCTACGGTTACAACTGGTCGGCGGGTGCCAGCTGTCAGCTCGCCGCGACGGACTGGCTCGACGCGGCGCGCATGCGCGAGGTCCTGCTGCGCATGCCGCCCGGCGCGGTCGGCGGCTTCGTCTACGCACGGCAGCTGCGCTGAGCGTGGCGGTCGGCGGCGCGCGTGCCTGCCCCGCCGCGCGCGCTGGTTTACAATGGTCGGGCTTCCTCCGCCCTCGATTCCGTGAACGTCCTCGCGCTCGATACGTCCAGCGAACTGTGTTCCGTCGCCCTCTGGCTGGCCGGCGAGGTGCGCGTGCGCGAGACGCTCGCCGGCCAGCGCCACACCGAGTTGGTGCTGCCGATGACGCACGAGCTGCTGACCGAGGCCGGAATCCGCCTCGCCGACCTCGACGGCATCGCTTTCGGCGCCGGGCCCGGATCGTTCACGGGCCTGCGCATCGCCTGCGGCCTGGCGCAGGGGCTGGCGCTGGGCGCCGGCTTGCCGCTCATGCCGGTGGGCACGCTGGAAGCCCTGGCCGAGGGCGCCGGCGCCGAGCGCGTGCTGGCGTGCATCGACGCGCGGCTGGGCGAGGTCTATCACGGCGCCTACCGGCGCGAGGCGGGCGCCTGGCAGAGCGTCAGCCCGCCGCGACTTTGCCTGCCGGCCGACGCGCCCCAGGTTCCCGGTGACGGCTGGGTGGGCTGCGGCAGCGGCTTCGACGCCTACGGCGAGCTGCTGGCGCGCCGCTACGACGGGCGCATCGCCGGGGTGCTGACGGGACGCTATCCGCGGGCGGTCGACATCGCGGCGCTCGCCGCGCCGCGGCTGGCGGCGGGCGGCGGCGTCGATCCCGCCGAGGCCGCGCCGGTCTACCTCCGCGACAAGGTGGCGCTGAAGGAGTCGGAACGTTGAGCGCGCAGCTCAAGGACGAGCCGCTGCTGCGGCCGATGCGGGCCGAGGACGTCGAGCGCGTGGTGCGCGTCGAGCGCACGATCTACGAGTTTCCGTGGACGCGCGGCAATTTCCTCGACTCGATCCGCGCGCGCTACCACTGCGGCGTCTACGAGCTCGAGCGCACGCTGGTCGGCTACGGCGTCGTCATGATCGGTGCGGGCGAGGCGCACCTGCTGAACCTGAGCATCGCCGCCGGCTGGCAGCGCCGGGGCTACGGCCGCCGGCTGCTGGAGTGCTTCCTCGATCTCGCCCGCAGCCGCGGCGCCGGCTCCATGGTGCTCGAAGTGCGGCCGAGCAACCCGCGCGCCCGGCGCATCTACGAGCGCGCCGGGTTTCGCGTCATCGGCATGCGTCCCGGCTACTATCCGGCCGCGAACGGGCGCGAGGACGCGGTGGTGATGGAGCGCACGCTGTGAAATCGCGCCGCGAAGCGATGCTGGAGGAGCTCGGCCTGCTGCCGGCGTGGCGCCTGCGCGGCGCGGCCGCCGCGCCGGCCCCGGCGGCAGAGGGCGCTTCTCCTGCGGCGTCGCCTGCGCCGGCGCCGACGGTTGCCGCGGCGCTGCCACTGGGGACGGCGGCGGACCGGCGCGCCGCCATCGCCGCCATGAGCTGGCCGGAACTGAAGGGCTGCGTCGCCGCCTGCACGGCATGCAACCTGCACGCGACGCGCAAGCAGACCGTGCTCGGCGTCGGCGACGAAATCGCCGACTGGCTGTTCGTCGGCGAGGGCCCGGGCGCGGAGGAAGACGCGCGCGGCGAGCCCTTCGTCGGGCAGGCCGGCCGGCTGCTGGACAACATGCTGGCGGCGATCCGGCTCAAGCGCGGCGACAACGTTTACATCGCCAATGTCGTCAAATGCCGGCCGCCGGGCAACCGCAACCCGGAGCCCGACGAGGTGGCGGCGTGCGAGCCGTTTCTCGAGCGGCAGATCGCGCTGATCCGCCCGCGGCTCATCGTTGCGCTCGGCCGGGTAGCGGTGCAGAACCTGCTCAAGACCGACGCCAGCATCGCCAGCCTGCGGCGCAAGGTGCACGATTACCACGGCACGCCGCTGGTCGTGACCTATCACCCCGCCTACCTGCTGCGCAACCTGCCGGACAAGGCCAAGGCGTGGGAGGACCTGTGCTTCGCGGTCGACACCCTGCGCTCGCTGCAGGCGGCGCCGGCCGGCTGAGCGCGGATTCTTTTTCGGTGCCGCTGCGGCGCCCTGCGAAAGGAGAAACGATGCGTCGAATTGCGGGAGTCCTCATCGCGCTGCTGGCGGTGCTCGCGCTGTCAGGCTGCGGCTACAACACCATCCAGGCCCAGGACGAGAGCATCAAGGCCGCATGGGGCGAGGTGCTGAACCAGTACCAGCGCCGCGCGGACCTGATCCCGAACCTGGTGGAAACGGTGAAGGGGTTCGCCGCGCAGGAGAAGGACGTGCTGCAGGGCGTGACCGAGGCGCGCGCGCGCGCCACCGGCATCCAGGCCACGCCCGAGCTGATCAACGACCCGGCCGCGTTCCAGAAATTCCAGGCGGCGCAGGGCGAGCTCACGTCCGCGCTGGCGCGGCTGATGGTGGTGGTGGAGCGCTACCCGGAGCTCAAGTCGGACCAGAACTTCCGCGACCTGCAGGCGCAGCTCGAGGGCACCGAGAACCGCATCACGGTCGCGCGCCAGCGCTACATCAAGGCGGTGCAGGACTACAACACCACGATCCGCCAGTTCCCGGTGAACCTGACGGCGATGGTGTTCGGCTACGACGTCAAGCCCAGCTTCACGGTGGAGAACGAGCGGGCCATCGCGGCGCCGCCCAGGGTGGACTTCGGCAAGACGCCGCCGGCGAAATGACGCGGCTGCTGGCGGCAGCGCTGGCGGCGCTCGCGCTGGGTGGCGCGGCGGCGCGCGCCGAGGTGCCGGTGCCGCCCCTGAAGGCGCGCGTCACCGACCTGACGGGAACGCTCAACGCCGGCCAGATCGAGTCGCTGGAGTCGCGGCTCGCCGCGTTCGAGGCAAAGAAGGGCAGCCAGGTGGCGGTGCTGCTGGTGCCGACGACGCGCCCGGAGGCGATCGAGCAGTATGCGATCCGCGTCGCCGAGCAGTGGCAGCTCGGGCGCAAGGGCATCGACGACGGCGTGCTGCTGCTGGTGGCGAAGAACGACCGTCAGCTTCGCATCGAAGTCGGCTACGGGCTCGAGGGCGCGCTGCCCGACGCCATCGCCAAGCGCATCATCAGCGAGATCATCGTGCCGCGGCTGCGCGAGGGCGACTTCTACGGCGGCGTCAGCGCCGGCGTCGAGCGCATCATCGGCGTGATCGAGGGCGAGCCGCTGCCGGTGCCGCAACGGCGCGAGCGCGGCGGCGCAAGCGGCGCCGGCCTGGAGACGCTGCTCGTCGCCGGCGTCGTGCTCGCCGGCATCGGCGGCGCCATCCTGCGCGCGACGTTCGGCCGGCTGCCGGCCGCCGGCATGGTGGGCGCGGCGATGGGCGCGCTCGGCTGGTTCCTCCTCGGCACGCTGATCGCCGGCATCGTCGTCGGGGTGGTGGCGTTCCTGTTCACGCTCGGCGGCGGCACCGGGCATCGCGTCGCCGGCGGCCGCGGCGGACGGACCGGCGGCTGGTCGGGCCGGGGCGGCGGGTGGTCCCGCGGCGGCGGCGGGGGTGGCTTCGGCGGCGGTGGCGGCGGCTTCGGCGGCGGCGGCGCCTCGGGGCGATGGTAGCGATGGGCTGGCGCCGCTTGTTCAGGCATTGGAGCACCGGCGACATCGCGGTGCGCCGCGCGTTTCCGGACGGCGTCATGCAGCGCATCGAGGACGCGATCCGCGAGGGCGAGGCGAGCCACGGCGGCGAGGTCGTGTTCGCGGTCGAAGCGTCCCTGCCGACGCGCGCGCTGTGGGCCGACGAGAGCGCGCGCGAGCGGGCGGTGGAGGCGTTCGGTTTCCTCGGCGCGTGGGACACCGAGGCCAACAACGGGGTGCTGATCTACCTGCTGCTGGCGGAGCGCGACGTCGAGATCGTCGTCGACCGCGGCGCCGCGCGCGTCATCCCGGCCGAGGCCTGGGCCGGCGTGTGCCGCGAGATGGAGGCGCACTTCCGTGCGCGCCGCTTCGAGCAGGGTGCTCTCGCGGGCGTGCGCCGCGTCCACGCGTTGCTGGCGGCGCACTTCCCGCCGCGGCCGCGCGACGAAAACGAGCTCGCCAACCGGCCCGTGGTCATCCGCCGCTGAGGGCGGAGGCGCGCGAGGTCAACGGCGGTATTTCTTCTCGCCGTCGCCGGGAACGAATTCCAGCATCGTCTTGTGGTCCGGCGTCTCCAGCAGCAGGCCCGCCGGGCCGACGTGCATGCGCGTCGTCTTCGCCAGCGCGGCGAGGAAGACCTGCTCCTGCTTCATCGCCTCGTCCGGTCCCGCCATCATGGTGGACGCGAGCGGACCCCACGACACTTCGCCGGCCTCCGAGAGCTTCATCTGCCCCATGTAGCGGTTGACCGTGGCGCGCCCGGCGACGTGCAGGTCCTTGCCGATCTGCAGCGTCGGCTTGCCCTGTTCCAGCAGCGGCACGTCCTTGCCGTCGACGCGCAGCGCCGCCAGCTGCCATTCCTGCTCGGCGACCTCGGCGAGCCGCGCCGGCGTCACGCGCGTGCCCTCCGGATATTTGCCGGGATCGCTCGCGCAGCCCGCCAGCACCGCCGCCAGGGCGAGCGCCGCCAGCCACATCGTTTTCCGCATGGTGGATTACTCCTCGGTGAGCCCACGATGGCGGGCAGTGTAGCAAACGTGGCCTCGCGGAAAAGACGACAAAACGGGCCGGCGGCGCCGGCCCGAATCGAGGAGCGAGGAGGGAAAGCGCGTTCTTCAGCAGGCGGCGATGCGGCCGGCCGGTGAGCGCGGCTCGCCGGCGACCCGCGCCCGGAAACGGGCGGCGACGGCCGCGGCGAGGCGCCGCAGCGCCTCGGACCGGCAGTCGCGGGCCCGGCTTTCGAGCGTGCGGGAAGGATCGAAGGAAAGGTCGTTTCTCATGGCGGTTCTCCCGTTCGGCGTTGCGATGGAGGCATGATAGGCACTTTCCGAATAAGAAAAAATACGCTAAAAAGTAAAATGATTCGTAACCAAATAGAAACAAATGCCGGCGCACCGCGCCGGCAAGGAGCAACGCATGGATCCCATGAGCGACATGGCGGTGTTCGTGAAGGTGGTGGGCGCCGGCGGCCTGTCGGCCGCGGCGCGCGAGCTGGGGCTGTCGCCGGCGATGGTGAGCAAGCGCCTGTCGCGACTCGAGGCGCGCCTCGGCGGACGGCTGCTGAACCGCACCACGCGGCGGCTCAGTCTCACCGAGGAAGGCGCGCGTTATTACGAGCGCGCGGCGCAGATCCTGGCCGAAGTCGACGAGGCGGAGGCGCTGGTGGGCGCGGGGCGCGTTGCGCCGCGCGGAACGCTGCGCGTCAGCACGCCCGCCGCGTTCGGCCGGCGCCACGTCGCGCCGCTGATCAAGGAATTTGCCGCGCGCTATCCCGAGCTGCGCATTTACCTCGACCTCGACGAGCGGCTCGTCGACCTGGTGGAGGAGGGATTCGATGTCGCCATCCGCATCGCCGAGCTGGAGGACTCCGCGCTGGTGGCGCGAAAGCTCGCGCCCAACCGGCGGGTGGTCTGCGCGTCACCGGAATACCTGCGCCGGCACGGCACGCCGGGCTCGCCGGCGGACCTCGCTCGCCACAATTGCCTGGTCGTTACCACGCGCGACTCGCGCCAGGATCTCTGGCCGTTCCTCGGCCCCGATGGGCCCCAGACCGTGCGCGTTGGCGGCACCCTGGCGTGCAACAACGGCGAGGTGATCCGCCAATGGGCGCTGGACGGGCTCGGCCTCGCGCTGAAGTCGACCTGGGACGTCGGCGAGGACCTGCGCGAGGGCCGCCTGCTGCCGGTGCTCGCTGAGCACGTGCCGGGCGGCATGAGCGTGTACGCGGTGTATCCCCATCGTCAGTACCTGCCGGCGAAGGTGAAGGCGTTCGTCGACTTTCTGCAGCAGGCCTACGGCCCCGAGCCCTACTGGGACCGCGATTGCGGATTGGACGGGAAGCCGCCCGCGCGGTCGCGCAAGCGCTAGCCGGCGCGGCGTCAGTTGCCGAACAGCTTCTTGATCGGATCGAAGATGCTGCCGCCCGATTCCTGCTTGGGCTTGGGCGCGCCGCTCAACGCGACCTGGCAGACGTTCTCCGGCACGTCGTTGAGCAGCAGGCCGCCGGCCAGCAGCGACAGGCCGCCCGTGATCATGGCGGCGCCGGCAGCCGCGGCGCCGGCCGCGGCGCTGGCCATATCGAGGCCGATCTGGGGATCTGCCAAGGTTCCGCTCACCTTGGCAAAGCGCGCGAGCCCGCCGACGCCGAAACCGGTGTTGGCCGCCGGCCGAAAGCCGAGTTCCAGCTGCTCGGTGCGCAGGTTGACGGTGCCGCCGCCGATCAGGCGCACCTTGGCCGTCTCGACGGCGATGCCGTTGTCGATGGTGGCGATGCCGTTTCGCACCGGGAAGCGCAGCACGGCGCACTTGAGTTCGCTGTACTCATCCCGCGTGCGCGCCGGGTTGAGCGCGTTCAGCAGCTCGGTCACGTCGGCGCCGACGTCGAGCGCGCGGTTCTTGATCCGGCCGGGGCCGACGACCATGCGCACGTCGCCGTTGGCGGACGCCATCAAAGCGCGCACCGAGGCGCCACGGCCCGTGAGATTCACCGCGACATCGGTGGGCGCGCCCTGCGGCGCGGCGCTCATCCCGAGCAGGCCGGTCAGGGCGGCGAGCGGGACCTTTTCGCCGCTGAGCGCCGCGTTCAACGCGAGCTCCCGGCCCGACGAGGCATCGCCCGAAAACCTGAGCCGCAGCTCGCGCTCGTCGAGGCGCAGCTTGATGTCTTCGCCGTCGATCCGGCCGCGCTTGAAGCTGACGCGGCCGCCGACACCTTCCATCGTGCGGCCGTCGGCGAGCCGCAGCTTCTCCACGTGCAGGTCGACCTTGCCCTCCAGCGCCTTCAGCGCGGCCACCGGCAGCGGGTCGTCGGGGAAGACTCGCCCGTCGCCGCGCGCGGGCTCGCTCTCCCTCCGCGCCTTGTCCTCGGCGCCGTAGAACTCCTGCAGGTCGATGAGCGGGGCGTCGAGCCGGGCCTTGATCTCGCGCCGCTCGCCCGCCAGCCCGATCTGCAGCCGGCCTTTCGCGCGGCTCTTGCCGGACGACACCTCGAGGTCGTCCACC
>DATIUV010000177.1:0-6261 GCA_035466595.1 Pelomicrobium sp. | reverse complement strand
ACGGTGCCCGACGAATTCGTGATCACGCCGTCGAGCATGATGTCCTTGTAGAACGCCAGGTTCGAGAGCGGCGAGTCGATCCGCAGATCGCCCGACGCGCGCAGCACGTCGGCCAACTGCGTTTCGGCGGTTGCCGCGTCGATGGTGCCATTCTGCAGGTTCACCAGGATGGCGACTGCGGCGTCGTAGAAGTTGGCATAATCCGCGGACAGCTCGAGCAGCGCATTGTCTTCGGAGCGCTGCAGGACGTTGGCCGGCGCGCGGCCGACGTTCAGCCGTCCGATGTCCTCGAGCTCCTGTGCCGCCCAGCGCGGGGCGCCGCCCTGGCTGCCGGGCTGCGGCTTGCCCATCTGGTCGGGATCGCCGCGCATGCGCGGGCCCGTCCCGTCCGGGTCATCGTCGCTGTCCGCCGGCGGGCCTTTGCCTTCCGGCCACGGCGAAGCGCCGGCCTCCCATTTCGGGCCGCCCTTGCCTTCGGGCCGCGTTCCGTGGTGACCGCCCTTGTTGACGGTCCCCGGGCCGCCGCCTTCATCGGCCATCGCGACCGGGCCACCGTTCAAGTCGTCCCATGCCAGATCCACCGCCAGCGGGGCGGCGAGCAATGTGAACACCGCTGCGCCCGCGATGACGATGGGCTTCAATGTGAGTTTTCTCGTCAACATTTTGGGCCTCCTGTTGCTTCTTCATCGCTCCTCTGGGGTCTTCCGCCCCCCGGGTCGCTGCCCATGCGGAAGCCTCGGAGCTTGCAACAAGCGTGCGCCTGCGCGAGGCGCACCGCATTGCGAAATCGCAATCGTCACAGGTCGTTGTCGGGCATCGTTAACAAAAATCAACAATTTGGCGGGCGCCCAAAAGCCGACGGCCGCCCGCAGGCGGCCGTCGCAGCGGGGAAGCTGGTCGCTCAGTTCTGGAACGGCATCGTCAGGCGGACGAAGAACTGGTTCTTGTCGAAGTCCTCGCCCGGGACGCTCGAATCCAGGTTGCGGTGCAGGTAGCTGAAATCGACGAACAGCTGCCGGTCGACGCGCCAGACGACGCCGACGCCGCCGCTCCAGTAGTCGTCGTCGCGCTCGATGCCCTGGTAGTCGGCGTTGGAGTACGAGGCCGTCGCCTGCAGCGTGAGGTTGTTCAGCAGCCGGTAGTCGGCGCCGACGCCGACGTAGGTATTGAGGTACGACGAGGCGGCCGCCAGCACCGGCGTGACCTGGATCACGGTGGTTTCCTCGACGGTGCGATCCACGTAGCCGCTGACGCGCAGCTTGTCGGTGGCCTGCCACTGGAGCGTGCCGCCGAACGCAGGCTTGCTGACGTCGGCAAAGCGCGCGTCGTCGTACTGCTGGTTCAGGTAGCCGACGTAGGCCTCGGCCTTGAGCTGGCGCGGCAGGTTGTAGCGGACGCCGACCAGCGCGCGCCAGCCGTCGGAGTCGCGATAGAAGCCGAGGTCGTCGGGCACGTCGTCGTAGCGGCGATCGTCCAGCGACGCCTGCACGAACGGCTCCAGCCGCGGCGAGACCTCGTAGCCGACGCGCACGCCGCCGGTGTACTGCCAGCGGTCGCGGTCGTCGTTGTTGATCAGGGCGACGGCGCCGCTGCCGGTGACGAACGGCACGTCCTCGTAGTCGAGGTTGAGCGCCGTCCCGGCGAACCGCACCGACCAGCGCTCGATCTGCTGGAAATAGCCGCCGTAGGCGCGGGCGGCCATGTAGCGCGTCGGCGTGATGCCGTTGCGGAAGTCCGGCGACTCGCGGTCCTCGTGGTCGCGGGCGTAGCGGATGCCGCCGTAGACATTGGAGTCGATGCTGAAGTCGCGGCGCCCCTCGGCGCTCACGCGCCAGTCGGTCGTGTCCTCGCTGTCGTAGGTGCCGTACTTGGTGAAGTCCGCGCTGCCGTGGAAATTGAGCGCGTGCTTGTCCCAGTCCGAGACGAGCCAGAGCGCGGGCGAAATCACGGCCGCCTCGTCATCGAGCCGCGGCGTGTTCGCGTAGAACACGTTGGAGTCGTAGAAGCCGGTCAGCGTGAGCTCCGGATAAACCAGGTAGGAGCCGGCCCGGTACGGTCCGCGCTGCTGCGGCGGCGCGGTGCGCGGCTCGGTCACGCGCCGGCTGGGGCTGTCGGACGGCACCACCACCGGCAGGCGATCGTCGCGCTGCTCGACGCCGGATTCGACGGATTCGATCGCGCCGGAAGGCGCCTGGGCGCCGGCGAAGCCGGCCCAGAGGCATCCGAGTATGAGGACGATGGGGCGCATCGGCCACCGCTGCTTGGTCATTTTTGTTTCTCCCCGGTCTGCGGTTCCGCCGACAAGGCGGAACTAAAAATTAGCGATGGCTAAATTATCAGTTTTCTCATTGAATTACGTCAATGTCCTCACCCGTCGACCAGGACGCGCCGTCGTGCGATGGCTAGCGCTGCGGCCCGCGGCCGCCCCCCATGCCGCCGCCGTAACCGCCGCCCATCCCGGCGCCGCCGCCCCGATGCCCGGGCTGGTCCGGCGGCTCGTCGGGCAGGGTGACGCCGCGCTGCTTCGCGCGCTGCTGCATCTGCTGGTGGTGCTCGGCGCGCACCTGCGCGCGCTCCTGGTCGGTGGTGGCGTTGCGCATGCGTTCGCGATACTGGTTGCGCTCCTGCTCCGTCATCATCTCGGAACCATAGATGCGCTCGCGCGCCCTTTCCTGGGTCTGGGTCTGTTCCCGTTCCTGGAACTGGATGCGCTCTTGAGCCGCCGGTTGCGACTGGGCGAGCAGGACGGGCGCCGCAAGTGCCAGCGTCGCGGCTGCGATGGTCGTCATCGTCCTCGTTTTCATGGCCGACCTCCGTCGTCGATCGAAAACAACAGGGCCATTGTCCTTGCCGGCGGCCGCCGCGACCTTGATAATTCGCAAGGAACGGTGTCTTTTCCCGGTGCGGCCAGAGAGGGCGCAGACCGCGCCTGCGTCAGAAAGCAATGAAGAACATTCGCATCCAGCCCGTTACCCCCGCCGATTGCGCCCGCTGTCCGACCCACAAGGTGGACCTGTTCAGCGGCCTGCACGAGCAGGACCGCGTGCAGCTGCTGCGGCATTTTCACCTCGAGCAGCGCGCACCCCGCAGCGTGATCTACAACGAGGGCGAGCGCGGCGAGAGCCTGTACATCCTGCGCGCCGGCGTGGTGAAGCACGTTCGCGTCTCGGCGAGCGGTGACGAGCGCATCGTGCGGCTGTCCGTGACGGGCAACGCGATCGGCCTTAGCCTGCTGGCAGGCGGCGCCTACGGCACCACCGCCGTCACGGTGACAGCGACGGAGTTGTGCCGCATCCCGATGAAGATCGTCGAGACGCGGATGCTGGAGTTTCCGGAATTCGGCCTGCGCGTCGTGCGCGAGTCGCAGGCGCAGCTGCGCGAGGCCGAGGAGTTCCTGACCGAGCTCTCGACCGGCGCCGCGCTGGAGCGGGTCGCCCGCCTGTTGCTGTTCCTCGGCGACCATGCCGGCGAAGGCCACTGCCTGATCCTGACCCGCGAGGAGATGGGCGCGCTGCTCGGGATCACCACCGAGACCGCGAGCCGCGTGATCGCGGAATTCCGGCGCGAGGGGGTCGTGACCGAGCGCGGCGACGGCACGGTCAGCTGCGATCGCGGGCGGCTTGCCGCGCTGGCGGCAGCCTGAATCGGACCGGCGCCGGTCGGCGCACGGCGTCTAAAGCGGCCAGCGCTCCATCAGGTAGCCGAGGCAGTCCTGGCGGATTGCCTGTACCTTGCGCGTGAACATCGAGGGCATCACCGCGCGCCGCAGGCGGATCTCATTTTCCTCGACAATGAAATAATCGTCCCAGCGCTCGCGTCCATGCTCGTCGCTGACGTGGAGCCGAACGCCGTCGCTGCAGCGGCCGATGAAGGTGCCGGGCGCCAGCTCGCGGAAGTTGAGGTGGTCGAGATCGTAGCGGAAGCAGACCGCGGCTTTGCAGTCGCCGAAGCCGATGGCAAGCTCCTCGGGCACCAGCACCCGCGCGACCGTATGGAAGACGTGGATGTCGCCGGCGTGGGGCGGCTGCACGGGGATCTCGGCGAGCTGCAGGCAGGCCTGCAGGAATTCCCGCGCGTGATCGACGCCGCTCTCGTCGCCGATGCGGCCGCACTCGCACGTGACGGCGGGGCACAGCGCGGAGAAGGCGAGCGACTGCACGCCCAGCGGCCGGGTAAAGTACACCACCGTGCGGCTGAACAGGGCGGCGAGATTGAGCCAGCGCGGATCGGTGCGGTTCACGCAGGCGTATTGCGGATTGAGACCGGTGTTGTTGTGCAGGTCGACGCTGGCGAACACGCCGCGCGCGCGCATCCGCTCCACCACGGCGGCCATCAGGGCCTTCGCGTCCTCGTGGCCGGCGACGTCGGTGCCGGGCCAGACGCGGTTGAAGTCCGCCCCGCCTTCGGGAAAACGCACGCCGAGGCGCGCCGCCTGCACGTTGCCGACGAAGATCGACAGGGCGCGCGGCAGCGGCCGGTCGCCGGCGTCGCGCAACAGGGCCTGCACCGCGCGCAGGCCGACGTCCTCGTCGCCATGCTGCAGCACCGACACGAACAGCGGCGGCTCGCGCCGGCCGGGAAGGTGGATCAGCGCCGGTCCGCTCAGCACGCGGTGCAGGTCGACGGCGTCGGCGTCGAGAAAGCCCTCCGGCAGCCGGTCGAGCTCGATGAGCGGCGTCGCGCTTGCGGCGGCGTGCGTCATGACGGCCACTCGTGCACCGGGCGCCCCGCTTTCTGCAGCTCCAGGTAGGCGCAGGTGAGCGCGGCGGCGTCGCGGCCATGCCGCTCGAACCAGTCGCGCTGCCAGGAGGCGCCGGTGCGGCCACTGCGGGCGCGCGCCTCGACGATGCCGAGCATCCGCCCGGCAAGACTCTTGTCGACGCCGAGCTGGGCCAGCCCGAACTGGGCGAGGGGAAGCAGGCGCTCGCGGATCAGCGCCGCGACGGTCGCGCGCTCGCCATCGGGCCAGACCACGCGCGCGGCGAGACCGAGGCGGGCCGCCTGGTAGAAGTTGTCGCGCGCCTGCGCGAAGGTGATGGACTCCTCCAGCGGCCGCTCGACGCTGGCGAGGCCCTCGCAGACGCCGAAGAAGAACGCGAGGTTGGCCAGCATGTCGATCGCGGTCGGCCCGGCGGGCATCACGCGCTGCTCTACGCGGAAGTGATAGCGCCCGTCGTCGTCGCGGCCCACCAACGGCCGGTTCCAGCGCCCGATGGTGCCGTTGTGCAGCCGCAGATGGGCGAGCGCTTCCGGCGGCGCGTCGTCGTCGGTCATCGGCAGCAGCAGCGGGTAGTGGTCGAGATTCTCGCGGAACAGCTCGGTGAGCGAGCGCTGCACGTAGCGGCTGCCGAAGGTGACGCGCCGCACCGGGCCACCGCGCGCGGCGTCGAAGCCCCCTACCGCGACCGACTGCTCGAACAGCGGAATGCGCGTCTCCTCCCACAGCAGCTTGCCGAACAGCAGCGGCGAGCTGGCGGCGACCGCGACCAGCGGCGCGGAGGCGAGCACCGAGGCGTTGTAGTAGCGCGCGGCGCGGCCGGCCGGGACCTGCAGGTGCGCCTGCAGCGACGTGGTGGCCGCCTCCAGCATGACGTTGTGGTGGACGGTGGAGAGGTGCTCGCGCCCGACGATGTCGAGCTTGAGCGGCTGGCCCTCGCGCTGCCGCAGCACCTGGCGATTCAGCGCCTGGTAGCGCTTGAGCCGCGACATGTGGACCGGCACCAGGTCGTCGCCGGTGACCGTCGGCAGGATGCCGACGGCGACGACCTCCGCGTCCAGCGACCGCGCCGTCGCGTGGCAGCGCTCGAGCGTCGCCGCCAGCTCGGCGCCGAGGCGCTCGAGGCCGTCGCCGGCCAGGGCCTGCGGCGCGACGTTGATCTCGAAGTTGAAGCGCGACAGCTCGGGCACCACGGTGGGAAGGTCGACCCGCTCGAGGAACGGCTCGTTGAGGTCGGCCGGGTGGCCGTCGGGCCGGATCAGCCAGGCCTCCAGCTCCAGCCCGCCGATGCCGCCGCTCTCGGCGAAGCGCCCGTCGGCTTCCAGCTGCGCCAGCAGCTCGGTCTCCTCGCGCAGGCGCGCGCCGAAGCGCTCGAAGTCGGCGGCGGCAAAATGGCTGCGGGGGATCTCCTGGCCCATGGGCGCCAAGATTAACATCGTCCTGCCGTGCCCTCGCGGTGCGCGCAGGGGCGAGCGCGGAATGGTCCCCCCGTCAGGAATTGAACCTGAATTTCGCGCTTAGGAGGCGCTCGTTCTATCCGTTGA
>DATIUV010000176.1:0-3171 GCA_035466595.1 Pelomicrobium sp. | reverse complement strand
GCTGATGCGACGGTGCTTGAGGTTGACGCTGCCCACCGCGATCTCGGCCTCGCGGTACCACGGCCGCTCCGGCCCCGCCTCCGGGTCGTTGTCGAACCACAGCCACTCGGCGATGAAGGCGTCCTGCAGCATCTCCAGCTGGTGGCAGAGGTCGTCGGCGACCGGCAGGGGGTCGGCCAGTTCGGGCGTGCTCGACGCCCAGTTGTAGAGCCAGCCGCCGTACGGATCGCCGTTGTCGGTGGCGTACAGAGCCGGACTGCCCTCGCCGAAATAGTTCTCGAGGCCGAAGAACGCGCTGGCATGGCCGCCGTCTTGCGCGCCCGCGTACCAGCCGTAGAAATTCTCGCCGCGCGTCAGCCAGGTCGTTGCGCACAGCAGCCCCGCGCCGCGCGGCGCATAGGCGATGAAGACGGCGGGTGTCACGGGGTTCTCTCCTGTCAGGCAACGCTCACGCGTTTGGCCTGCCAGCCCTCGGCGCCCATCTCGGCCAGGAACTGAACGGCGGCGCCGACTTCGAGCCGTTCGAAGTCCGGGCTGACGACGTTGTCGCGGCTGAAGTAGAGCTCGCGGCCGTCGGCGGCCTGGATGAAACCGTAGCCTTCCTCGAACAGGCGCGCGACGCGGCCGGCCGCCTCGGGGGCGTGGGTCTTGGTGTCGCCGCGCTGGCGGCGGGCGTAGTCCTCCAGCATGCGCTTGGCCGCGTCGAAGCCGTCGCGCAGGGCCACGTAGACGTCCTCGTGCGCATCGCGGTCGGCGACGATGACGGAGCCGGGCACGTCGATGTCGATGCGCACACGGTACTGGCGGCCCTGGTGCTTGTGCTTGCCGGCCGGCTCGACCGTGACACGGCAGCCGGTCACGTGTGGGTGAAACTGTTCCAGCTTGCCGATGCGCTCGCGGATGTCGGCCTCGAGCGCGGGGCTCGCCGGCAGGTCGCGGATCAGGATCTGGAGCGGTCGTTGCATGATGTCCTCCGTTGTGCGGGCCCTCAGCGGCGGCGCCGGGCCTCGTTGGTTTGTTCGCGCTCGGTCAGTTTCACGGCGGAGGCGAGCTCCTCGGCGATGATCTCGAGGATGTCGTCGAGCGCGACAATGCCGGCCAGGGCGCCGCTCGCCTCCACGACGGGCACGCGGCGGATGCCGCGCCGGCGCATGGTCTGCAGGATCTCGAACACGCCATCCGCCTCGCGAGCGGTCACCAGGTCGCCCGCCATGATGTCGCCGACGGTGAGGGTGGCGGGATCCAGTCCCGGCGCGACCACGCCGATGGCGACGTCCCGGTCGGTCACGATGCCCACGGGCAGGCGCCGGCCGTCGCTTTCGTCCACGACCACGAGGTCGCCGACATGGAACTCGCGCATCAGTTGCGCCGCCGCGGCGACGGTCGTGTCGCGCGACGTGACGATCACCTCGCGGATGCAGATTTCACCGGCGTTCATGCTGGCCTCGCTGTGGCTGTGTGAACCGGCCCGGGCGCCGGGCCAGTCTTTTTCCGGATGCCTCTTTTTTCCCCGGTTTCAGTGTCCCGCCGAGGGCGGGCTCCCGCCTTGATATATGTCAAGGCGAAACCCGTCCCCGAGGCACGGTTTAGAATGGCGGCATGAGCGATTACGTGGCGCTGATCCCGGCCGCCGGTGCCGGCCTTCGCATGGGCGAGGCCCTCCCCAAGCAGTATCGCCCGCTGCTGGGGGAGCCGATGGTCGCGCACGCCGCGCGCGCGCTGTGGGCATGCCCGGACGTCCGGCGCGTCTATGTCGTGCTGGGGAGCGAGGACCAGAATTGGGAGCGGTTCGACTGGAGCGGTTACGGCGCCCGCCTCGCCGTGCTGCGCTGCGGCGGCGCCACCCGCGCCGAGAGCGTCGCCAACGGGCTCGCCGCGCTGGCGGAGGAAGTCCCCGAGGATGCCTGGGTGCTGGTCCACGACGCCGCGCGGCCCTGCCTGCGCCCGGCGCACGTTGCGCGGCTCATCCACGAGATCGGCGACGATGACGTCGGCGGCTTGCTCGCGGTGCCGGTGGCCGACACGCTCAAGCGCGCCGACGACACCGGCCGGGTCCTGCGCACCGAGCCCCGCGACGGACTGTGGCAGGCGCAGACGCCGCAGATGTTCCGCTTTGGCGTGCTGCGCCGCGCGCTCGCCGACAGCGCTGCGTCGCAGGTCACGGACGAGTCGCGGGCGGTGGAGCTGCTGGGCCTGCGGCCGCGACTGGTGAACGGCGACCTGTCGAACCTGAAAGTGACTTTCCCGCACGATCTGCCGCTGGCGGAGCGGATCCTGCGCAACCGGGAGGCGACGGATGAGGATCGGGCAGGGCTTTGACGTGCACGCGCTGGTGCCGGGGCGGCCGCTCGTCATCGGCGGCGTCACCATCCCGTTCGAGCGCGGCCTCGCGGGCCACTCCGACGCCGACGTGCTGCTGCACGCGGTGACCGACGCGCTGCTCGGCGCGGCCGGGCTCGGCGACATCGGCCGGCATTTCCCCGACACGGACGAGGCGTACCGCGGCGCGGACAGCCGCGAGCTGCTGCGCGAGGTGGCGCGGCGGCTGGCGGCGGCCGGCTTTCGCGTCGTCAACGTCGACGCCACGGTGATCGCCCAGGCGCCCCGGCTCGCGCCTTACGCCGAGCGCATGGTCGCCAACATCGCGCAGGACCTGGGCCTGGTGGCGGCGGCCGTGAACGTGAAAGCCAAGACCACGGAGAAGCTGGGCTTCACCGGCCGCGGCGAGGGCATCGCGGCCGAGGCCGTGGCGCTGATCGACACCGCATGAGCGGCGGCCCGCGACCGCTGCGCGTTTTCTTCGCGCTGTGGCCGGACGCTTCCACGCGCCGCGCGCTCGACCAGGCCGCCTGCGCAATCCACTCGCACTGCGGCGGCCGCGCCATGCGTGCGCCGAACATTCATCTCACCCTGGTTTTCGTCGGCGACGTGCCCGCGCTGCGGCTGCCCGAGCTTTGCGCGGCGGCGGCGGCGGTGGAGGGCGCGGCGGTGGACATGATCGTCGATCGCGCCGTGTTCTGGCCGCGCCAGCGCATCGCCTGGGTGGGCCCGGCGCAGACGCCGGCGGCGCTGGCGCAGCTGGTGGCGGCGCTGGAGGAGCGGCTCGCGCAGGGCGGTTTCGCCTTCGACCGCCGGCCCTATCTGCCGCACGTCACGCTGGTGCGCAACGCG
>DATIUV010000175.1:0-11192 GCA_035466595.1 Pelomicrobium sp. | reverse complement strand
CTTCCTTCAGCGTCTTGAAACCGTTGCCCTGGATGGCGGAGAAATGGGCGAACAGGTCTTCACCGCCCCCGTCCGGGGTAATGAAGCCGTAGCCCTTCGCGTCGTTGAACCACTTCACGGTACCGATAGCCATTTACAGTCCTTTGCTAGAAAAACGCGGGCGATTCCCGCAAACGAATGCCTGAATCGCAAGACTGCAAACTGCCCTTCGGTAGCGCAAAACCTTGGAATCAAACACCGGCGCCATTTATACGCGGTTTGCGCGTCGGCGTCCAATCCTTTCGGCGGCGGTTTATTCGGTTTCCGGCGGACAGGGCGGCTTGTGCAGCTCGCAGCACTCGCGGACGATGTCGATCTCCTCCCATTGCGCGTACCCCATCTCGGCCAGCGCCACCTTCAATCCGAGCGCCGAGCTCATCTTCTGATGGCTGCAGCACGTGTTGATCATGGCCTCGCGCAGCTCCTGGCTCTGCTGCGCGTCCGGCGCGGCGCAGCAGCACCAGGGCGTGCCCTTGATCCGCAGGTGCCAGATCGACATGCGTTCCTCGTCGCCCCCTTCAAAAACCCTTATTGCAGCTCATGTTTACGTCGCAGCTACCCATTGGACAGTGTAGCCGCCGATGCGTGCGCGGGGCCAGCGGCATCCCCTCGGCGCGACCCGTTCAGGCGCTGCGCAGGCGTGTCAGCCGCACCAGCAGGATCGCCGCGAACGGCAGCGACAGCCCGATCAGCGTCTGGCTGATCAGCAGGTCGCCGAGCTGGCTGTAGTCGGCTGCCGTCTGGATCGCGCCGGTAGCGCGGTCCTTCACCTCGCGCTCGATGACGAAGACCACGTTGAGGTACTTCGTCCCGAGCTGCGACGCCGCCAGCGCCAGGTTCGTGAACGAGGCCATCACGGCGAAAAAGGTCGCCTTCAGGTGCGCCGGCGCCGAGTTGGCGATCCACGCCAGCATCGGGATCATCGCGATCTGCCCCAGCGGCGATTCCAGGGCAGTGTCCACCAGCGCGATGAAGCGCGCGTCCACGACGCCGCCGGTGCGCGCGGCGGTCCACTCGTGCAGCCCGTAGAACATGCCGATGATCGGCAGCGACAGCAGCGTGCCGGCGATGGTGAGGAAGCCCACCACGTAGGTAATCGAGCGCTCGGCCATGAAGCGGCGGAACAGGAACATGCCGAACAGCGTCAGGCTGCTGGCGATGAGCGAGAGCACCGACAGGAACTGCTGGTCGAACTTGAGCTCGTCGATCATCCACCAGGTGGCCCCCGGCCCCGGCCCGGGGATGGCGCGGAACGCGAAGATGACGATGGCGGTGCCGAGCAGCGTGGCGCGCGCCTCGGGCGAGATCTCCCGCATCAGGCGCGCGATCAGGAAGGCGATGATGGCGAACGAGCCGAGGAAGATCGTCTCCTTGGCGAACTCGAAGTCCGACAGGCCGAGCGAGACGGTGAAGACGACGAACACCAGGCTCCCGCCCAGGATCCACCAGTTGGGCGCGGTCGGCTCGGCGCGCTCGAAGACCATCTCCTTCACCTGCGCGGGCGTGAAGCCCTGCGCCAGCAGCCGGCGCCGGTCGCGCGCCTTGATCAGGGCGGCGACGCCGACGCCAAGCACCGAGATGAGGGGGATCACCAGCGCCATCGCGTAGACGTCGCGGTAGATGGCCGCCTTCTGCTCCTCGGAAAGCGACTGCACGTCGGCGAAGAGGTAGAGATTGATGAGCGCCACCAGCACGCTGCCGCCGATGATGGCCACGCGGCCCAGCGTCTGCATGGTGGTGTGCATCAGGCGACGCGTCTCGGGCGCGAACGGCCGGCCTTCCGCGTCGACGAGCGGCACCGCCTCCACGGTCATGGCGTCGGCGACCGCGTCCTGCACGACGTAGCCGATCGGCGCCAGCAGCACGCTGATCACGTACCACACCTCGACCGGCAGGATCGCCGCCATCGCCTCCCGATCGCCGATCAGGAACACCATGATCGCGAGGCTCAGCGCGATCAGCGACGCGCCGAGGTAGACGAGCCAGCTCTTGTAGCGCCAGATCAGGTCCACCAGGTGGCCGATGGGCATCTTGAGCGCCCAGGGGATGCCGGCCCAGAAGCCCAGCGCGGCGAGGAACGCGGCCGACAGGCCGAGGTAGTCCTTGACGAAGAACGTGCCGACGATGCCGGTCAGGCCGGAGATGCCGGCCGCCATGTAGACCATCAGCGGCGGCAGGTAGGAGATCCGCATCTCCCGGCCCAGCTCCAGGATGTTGCGGTCGAACCAGCGATAGGCGGCGGTCAGCACGACGGCTTAGACGGAGGTTGTCGGATCCGGTTGCAGACGTGCGCGAGAATTCGGCCTCGGCCTGGCGCCGGCGGCAAAGAAAAAGCCCCGAAGCGCGGGCTTCGGGGCTTTCAGAATTCCAGTGCTCGGGGCGTGGTCAGGCCGGCATCACGTTGGATGCCTGCTTCCCCTTGGGCCCCTGCGTCACGTCGAAGGAGACCTTCTGGCCTTCCTTGAGGGTCTTGAAACCCTTGGCCTGGATCGCGGAGAAGTGGACGAACAGGTCCTCGCCGCCGCCGTCCGGGGTGATGAAGCCGAAGCCCTTCGAATCGTTGAACCACTTGACGGTTCCGGTTGCCATTCACAGTCCTTCAAGAAACGATGTTGCCGATACCCTTGCGGCTTGCGCCGCCCTTCATGCCTGAACGCCAAGACTGCAAACCGCCCACCGGTGGTGCAACCTGCATCAAACACTTGCGGAGATTCTTAACCGGAGGCGGCTGAAAAGTCAAAGTTTTTTTGGCGGGAGGGGGTCGCATTGACCTCGGTCAATACCCGCCGGCGTGCCCGGCGTCATGCTGAACGCGCCATTCGAGAAGGAGGATTCGCCGTCATGCTGTCGCTGGAAGACTGCCTCGCCCTGTCCGAGCTGACCGAGGACGAGATCGACGCCATCGCCGAGCACGAGCACATCCCGGAAATGGCGGCGCTCGAGCTGGGCAATTACCTGGTGCAAACGCCCGAGGGCGAGAAGCGGATCAAGCGCATGATCGTCGAGGACATCGAGCACGCCCGCACCCACGGCAACCTGCAGCGGGTCGCCCTGCTGAAGCTCACGCTCAAGCACTACATCGAGCACCACACCAACGCGCGGATGCGCTGAGCCGGCGGCGGTACACTGCCGCCATGCCGCTGTTCCGCGCCTCCCGCGCCGGGAGCCGCCTCGTCGCCGCCCTGTTCGTCGCCGCGTCCTGGAGTTGGGCCGCCGCGCCGCCGCCGCGCGCCGTTTTCGACGACTGGCGCGCGGCCTGCCTGCCGGACGGCTCCTGCAGCGCCACGACTGCCCGTGGCGGTGGGCAGTTGCGCGTCGCCCGCCCGCGCGCCGACGCCAGCTGGACGATCACTTGGATGCCGCGCGCGGACCTGAGGGCCGGCGGCCAACTGTCGGTGCGCGTGGACGGCGACCCGCCAACCGAGCTGGCGCCGGATGCCGGCTTCCGGCTTTTGCATGGCGGGCGCACCGTGGCGGTCACGGATCGCCGCGCTGCCGACCGGCTGCTCGCGGCCATGAGGAAGGGCCGCGAAGCGGAATTCTCCTATCGCGCGGGCAGCGGCGACCCGCTGCACGAGCGCTTTTCGCTCGCGGGCCTGACCGCAGCGCTCAACTTCATCGCCGAGCGGCAGCCGCCGATCCGTTGAACGGGGTTGCCGGCGGCGCCTAGCCTTCCTCGACGCAGATCTCCCGGCGCGCCACCGCCAGCGCGGTGCGCGCGACGAGGAAGCCGATCACCAGCGTCGTCACGGCGAGCAGCGTCCAGGCCAGGCCGGCGAAGAACGGCGCCTGGAGATGGCGGTACATGGCCAGCGTCGCGATGGTGACGGCCGCCAGCGGAAACGAGTACGCCCACCAGGACAGGTAGAAGCGCAGCCGCGCGAACCGCCGCCACTGGGTGAACTGAAGCAGCGTGATGAACAGCGCCGCGTAATAGAGCACCCGGCCGAACGCGTCGAGCGCGCCCGTCAGCGCTTGGTAGGAAACGAAGCCTACCGCCGGCGGCGCGATGAGGATGAACAGCGTCGGGGTGAGCCGCTCCGGCAGGGGCTCGTGGAAGATCAGGCGGTAGAAGATGATGGTCAGCAGCACCAGCCAGAACAGCAGCCCGACGGCGAAGAAAAACCACGACACGTCGGCGGGCGCATGATGGAGGCCGGCGATCGGCACCAGGATGTTGCCCACGACCGGGATGAACCACGCCGGGCTGATGTGCTGGATCTGGTGGGTCTTGCGCGTCCAGGCCGAGAGCACGTGCAGCGTGAACAGCAGGTGGGCCGCGGCGCCGACCACGAACAATACCCGCGACACCCCCGGCGCGGCGTGCTGGTAAGCGGCGGAGGTGAGCAGCAATGCGATCGAGATCGCCGGAAAGAACGCCAGCTTCACCGGATGCGCGAACTCCGCCGCAACCGCCGCGGGGTAGCGCACTGCCTTCGCCGCGTAAAGCACGGTCAGCGCCACGAATACCGCCGCGGTAACGTCGCGCAGGTAGCAGCTCGCCGCGATCGGCACGGGCAGCAGCACCTCGGCGCGGTTCCACGCGAGCGTGAGGCCGTTGAGGCCCATCACGACGGCGAACCAGGCGACGGGAAAATTCTGCAGGCGAGACGGGGACTCGGACACGTTGAGGCGGCTCCTGGGCAGGCCAGACGCCCGCAGCATACCGGATGCGGGCCGCGCGCCGTTTGACCGGGGTCAGGGCGGCGTGCGCGGGGTCGCCGGTCCGTTTGAAAACATTGGTTAACTTGACCGCGCGGCCACGGGATTTGGCATGCGGCCTGCTCCGACCTTGCCGTGCGGACTACCGGGGCCCTTGCCCCGTGCCATCGGCGCCAATCCACTCCCAGGCGCCGGGCGGCCGGCCATCGGCTCCGGGGTCCGCGGTTATCAACCGGCAAGGTGTCGGCCCCATGACGCCCAGTGGCGAGATTCTCGACAGATCGCGGCGTGCCGAAGCGCACGCCCCCGCAGTCCCCAGGGACCTGCTGGCCCGGCTCGCCGTCGTGGCGCGCGCGGCGCTGCTGGCCTACGTGCCGGTGGCCATGCTCGGCATCGCCTTTCTGCTCGACGTCTACCTGCGCAACCACCTGCAGCTCGCGACCGTGGCGCTGATGGTGTTCGCGTCGGTCAAGCTCTCGCGCGAGCGCATCCGCTCGGTGAGCGGCGGCGGTGCCGCCGCCTACCTCCTGCTCGCAGGGGCCAACATCGCCGCCCACGCCTACTGGGTCCATCACGCCTGGAGTTTTCCGGCCGGGCCCGACTGGATCGCGATAGCGCCCAGCGTGCTGCTGGTCGCGGCGAGCGTCGTGGTGGCGGCGGATACCGTGCGCGGGGCACGGCTGCTGGAGGAGCCGACTTGATCGTGCGGTTCGCCGTCTCCCGGCGGCGGAAACGGCTTGCGTCGCTGCTGGCCGCCCTCTTTTCCGCCTGGATCGCCGCCTACGCCTTCGCACCCCGCATCACCTTCGCCAACGGCCCGTTCTACGTCGATGAGTTCAGCGGCGACACCGCGCAGCTCGCCGTCGGCAGCCGCGTGCCCCTGGAGCTGTTCGGCCGCGCGCTGTTCATGCTGGAAGCCCGCCACACCAGCGGCGACCGCGCGAGCACGGTGTTCGTCCTGACTTCCGCCGACGGCCGCATCGCCTGGGCGCGCACGCCGATCATGAATTTCGGCCGCATCGACCTGCTTCCCGGGTCCGCAAGCTGGCATCCGCTCGGCGGATGGAAGGTCGGCATCAAGCCCGCTCATCACGAGCCCGGCCGGATGTACCTGTCGCCGTTCGGCGGCCTGCGCTACCTCTTCCACAACTGGTAGACGCACGCCGCTCGCGCGGCCGCTTCACGTCGTTGCGCAGCGCCGCGACTTTGCGCCGTCAAAGCGCTTCGGCCACAATGCCCGTATGGCTCCCGGAACCAACACCCGCAATGCGGACGCGTCGCTGCGCGACATGTTCTACCGTTTCATCTGGCCGTTCTGGCTGCTGAAGGACGTGCGTCAGGATTCGCCCGCCGACAGCGTCGCGGCGTATCGGCACAACCGCGCTCAGCTCGGGCATCTCTGGGGCTACGCGCTCAAGTGGCTGCTGATGTCCGGCGCCGTGTTGCAGATGTTGCGGATGCTGCCCGTCGATGGCGGTCCGCTGGCAACGGCCGCCTCCGCCGTGCTCGGCATCGCCCTCCTGGGCGCGCTCGGCGTGCTGGCCGTGACGCTCGCCATCTGCCTGTATCTCTGGCGGGTGCGCTGACCGCGCGACGCGCAGCGTCACCGGCTCCCCGCGCGGCACGCGCGAGTCCGCCGGCCGCCCAAAAAAGCTCATTCGACTCAGCCAGTTGTCGGCCCACCCGGGAATCCGGCGCGCGGCACGGCTCTTGCAGAAGAGAGTTCCCATGAAGCGGGAGTTTCGTTTGCGGGTTACCTGGCTCGCCGGATGGGTGGCGGCGTTGCTCGCCCTCGCCCCGCTCTGCGCGTTCGCCGCGCACGAAAACCTCCCGGCTGAGGCGAAGCGCTACCTGGGTGATCAGCGCTACGACGTCATGGTGGTGTCGATCCTGCAGATCGACAATGCCCGCGCCACCAACGAATTTCCGCCCGACGGCGTGATGCGGGTGGAGGAGACGCTGCGCGGCGAGCTCAGGGCCAACGCCGCCTACAACTTCCGTCTGCAGCCGCCGCGCCACGCGCTCGACTACGAGCTGGAGGACGGGCGGCTGACGAAGCTGCGCGCCGAATGGTACCGCAGGCCCTTTGCGGGGCCGAAGGAGGGCGCCGGGCTGATCGTGTTCGCGCAGGTCGCCGACAACCCGCTGGGGCGCGAGCAGGTGGTGGTACTGGAAGGGCCGTGGCTCGCGGCCACGGCCGAAACCCGCACCGCAGCGCTGGTGGCGATGCTCCCGCCGGAGCGCAGCGTGTTGCTCCAGCGCGCGCTGCTCGCGCTCATCCTGCTCGCGCCCATCGCGGGCATCGCGCTGTTGATCCGGGAGTGGCACCAGCGCGGGCGCGGCTTCACCCCGCGCCACGCCGCCGCCGGGGGTCTGCAGGTCGCGGCGTTCCTCCTCTATGCCGTGTACGAGTCCGGCATCACCGACCATGCCAGCGCGCGCGGCGATCTCTCGCTGCTGCTGCCGGCGTTGGTCCTCTCGGCGGTCCTGCTGATCCTGCTCGCGCCCCGGCTGGCCGAAGGGCGCCGCGACGGCGTCTTCCCGGAGTAGGGCAGCTACACCACCTTCCAGGTGCCGTCGGCCGCCTCACAGGCGCGCCCGCGCGTCTTCTCCTTCCGGCCGTCGATCGTGACGACCGTCTCGTAATCGCGGCACTTGCGCCCATCGGCGCTCAGGTCGGAGCGCGGCGTCACGGCGTAGGTCACGCCGCGCGGATTGGACCACGTCACGGTCTGGCCCGCCTTGGCGAACTCCAGCGTCTGGCCGAAGCACGCGCGGTCCTCGCGGTCCATGTCGCGCCCGATGGCCGCGCCGATGGAAGCCCCGACCACGGCGCCGAGGATCGTCGCCACCACGCGCGCGTTCCCCTCGCCAACCTGGGACCCCACCGCCGCCCCGACGGCGCCGCCGAGGGCGGCGCCGATGGCCTCGCGGTTGCAGCGTCCCGAGAAGACGCCGTAGTCGTCCGGATAGCGGGTGCCGGAGTAGCCGACGTAGTAGGGGTCGTTCTTCTTGCGCCAGCCATGCGCCGGGGCCCACGGCGGCGGGTCGGCGGAAACGACGGGCGGCAGCATCACGGTGAGCGCGGCCGCGACCAGCGGCATCGCGAGACGGTGTTTGCGCATTGCGGACAGCTTCATGGTTGCATCCTCCAGCATCGGGCGTTGCCCCGGTTTAGCGCCGCGGGCCGGCGCGTGCAGCAATAGCGGGACGCAAACTTCGCGCCAGTGTCGTGTCGCGATGGCGGTCAGGCAGCCGCCGCCGGCGCAAACGTGACGCGGACGCGCAAGCCATGGCCATCTGCGCCGTCTTCCAGCTCGACGCGCGCGTCGTGGCGGTCGGCGACCCGCCTGACGATGGCGAGTCCCAGCCCGCTGCCGCCCGCTGCCGCGCCAGGCGCGCGGTAGAAGCGGTCGAACACCCGCCCGCGCTCGGGCGCGGGAATTCCCGGCCCGGTGTCCTCCACCGTCAGCGCGGCGGCGCCGTCGGTGCGCGCGACGCTCACGTCGACGCGGCCGCCCTCGGGCGTGTAGCGCAGCGCGTTGTCGATCAGGTTGCGCAGCAGCGCCCGCAGGTTGTCCGCCTCGCCGTGCACACGAACGTTGGACAGCTGCACGCCGAGATCGATGCCGCGCTGATGCGCGAGCGGCTCCGCTTCCGCCGCCACCTCGCGCACCAGCTCGCCCAGATCGACCTCGATGCGCGGCACCGCCGCGTCGGGCTCGAGCCGCGCCATCACCAGCAGCTGCTCGGTCAGGTGCGAGGCGCGCTTCAACCCCTCACGCAGCGCATCCAGCGCCTCCGCCTTGTCGGCCTCGGATACCGCGCGGTCGAGCAGCTGGGTCTGCAGCCGCACGGCCGTCAGCGGCGTGCGCAGCTCGTGGGCGGCATCGGCGACGAACTGGCGCTGCGCGTCGAGCGCCGCCTCGAGCCGCGTCAGCAGGTCGTTCAGCGCGTGCGCGAGCGGACGCACCTCGTCCGGCAGGTCGTTCTCCGGCAGCGGCGCGAGCTGGCGCGGCGAGCGGCTGCGGATGTGCGAGGCGATCTGCGTGAGCGGCGCCAGCCCGCGGCCGACGCCGAACCACACCACCAGGGCCGCGGCCGGCAGCAGCAGCAGGAACGGCGCGACGTTGCCGAGCGCGGCCTTCGCCGAGATGCGCACGCGCACCGACTCCGGCTGCGCCACCTGCACCGCGCGCGGCCCGAAGCTCTGCGCATAGACACGCCAGCGCGCGCCGTCCACCGTCAGCTCGCTGAAGCCGCGGCGGTTCACCAGCGGCAGCTGGCGCGCGCGGTCGGACACGTAGACCAGCCCGCTCGCCCGGTCCCAGATCTGCACCACCATCTCCGCGCCGGGCGCCTCGATGGTCTCGGCGCCGATGGCGACCGACAGCAGGCTCTGGTTGCGCAGGGACGCCGCGGTCTGCTCCAGCTGGTAGTCCAGCAGCGCGCCGACCTCCGTCTGGGTGCGCGCGTAATTCGCCACGCCCGCCACCCCGATGGCGAGCGCGAGCCCGCCCAGCAGCCACGCAAGCAGCCGGCCGCGAATCGAGCTCACGCTCCGTCCCCGATCCGGTAGCCCATGCCGCGCACGGTGCGGATCAGCTGCGCGCCGAGCTTGCGCCGCAGGTTGTGGACGTGCACCTCGACCGCGTTCGACTCGACCTCCTCGCCCCAGCCGTACAGCCGCTGCTCGAGCGTCTCCTTGGACAGCACCGCGCCGGGGTTCTCCATCAGCGCCGCCAGCAGCGCGAACTCCCGCGGCGACACGGCGACGTTCTCGCCGTGCAGGGAAACCTCGCGTCGTGCCGGATCGAGCGTCAGCGCGCCCACCGACAGCTGAGGCTGCCCGCGGCCGCCGCGGCGCCGCGCCAGCGCGCGCACCCGCGCGGTGAGCTCGTCGAGATCGAACGGCTTGACCACGTAGTCGTCGGCGCCGGCGTCGAGGCCGCGCACGCGGTCGGCGACCGCGTCACGGGCGGTGATGATCAGCGTCGGAATGTCGTTGCCGCCGCGGCGCAGCGACTCGAGCAGCGCGAGCCCGTCCCGGCGCGGCAACCCGAGGTCGAGCAGCAGCAGGTCGTAGGCGTGATCGGCCAGCGCGGTCTCCGCCTGGATGCCGTCGCGCACCCAGTCGACGGTAAAGCCGTCCAGCTTGAGGCCCTTGCGCACGGCCTCGCCCACCATGACGTCGTCTTCCACCAGCAGCAGTCGCATCGCCGTATCCTGGCCGAGGACACCGATGGTACAACCAAAAAAAGACGCCGCGCGCAGGACCCGCAGGCCCCGCGCGCGGCGCACGCCGAATCCGCCGGCGTCAACCCTTGCTGGCGGTGGGCACTTCCAGCGCCAGGAACAGGGCACCCTCGCCGCGCTTGAGCAGCAGCGGGACGCTGCGGCCCTTGGGCAGGGACCTGGCGAGGTCTTTCAGCTGCGCCGGCGATTCCACCTTCTTGCCGTTGAGCTGCAGCAGAATGTCCCCCTGGCGCACGCCGGCTTCCTGCGCGATGCCCGGCCCGACCTGCTGGACCAGCACCCCGTGGTCGACGCCGCGGGCCTGCCGCTGCTCCGCCGTGAGCTCTGCCACCGCGATGTTGAGCACCGCGCCTTCCGCCGCGCCCGGCGCCTGCGCGAGCTCCACCGGCTGCTTGGCCGCCAGCTTGCCCACCTCGACGGTCAATCGCTTCTCCTGCCCGTCGCGGATCACCGTCACCGCGCGCTTTTCACCCGGCTTGGTGGCGCCCACCAGCGGCGGCAACTGGCCCGAATCGGTGATGTCGCGTTCGCCGAACCGGACGATCACGTCGCCCGGCTTGAACCCGGCCTTGTCGGCGGGGCTGCCGCTGTTGACCTGCGCCACCAGCGCGCCGCGCGGCCGCTCGAGGCCGAACGACTGCGCCAGATCCTGGGTCACGCCCTGCAGCGTCACGCCCAGCCAGCCGCGCGTCACCTCGCCGCTCGTCTTCAGCTGGTCGACGACGTTCATCGCCACGTCAATGGGGATCGCGAACGACAGCCCCATGTAGCCGCCGCTGCGGCTGAAGATCTGCGAGTTGATGCCGATCACGCGCCCGGCGGTATCGAACAGCGGGCCGCCGGAGTTGCCCGGGTTCACCGCGACGTCGGTCTGGATGAACGGCACGTAGTTCTCGCTCGGCAGCTGCCGCCCCAGGGCCGAGACGATGCCCTGCGTGGCGGTGCGCTCGAGCCCGAACGGCGCGCCGATCGCAAACACCCACTGGCCCACCTTGAGATCCGACGAGCTGCCGATCTTGACGGTCGGCAAGCCGCTGGCGTCGATCTTGAGCAGGGCGATGTCGGACTGCCCGTCGGAACCCACCACCTTGGCCGTATACTCGCGCTTGTCGTTGAAACGCACCGTCACCTTCTCGGCGCCGCGGACCACGTGATGGTTGGTGACGACGTAGCCGTCGGCGGAGATGATGAAACCGGAGCCAATGCCGCGCGCACGCGGCCCTTCCTCGGGCATC
>DATIUV010000174.1:0-7497 GCA_035466595.1 Pelomicrobium sp. | reverse complement strand
TGCGCAGCCGATAGATCCAGCCGTTGAAGCGGCTGTGGTTGCCCGAAAGGTGGCCGAACTCGTGCGCCACCACGGCGCGTGCCTGCTCCGGCGAGAGCGACATCAGCAGCTGCAGCCCCAGCACCAGCGTGTTGCGCTGCCAGCCCAGCACGCCCAGGCGCGGGGTCTGGCTCATCGCCGCGTTGAACTCCTCGGTCAGCACCACGCGGTGGATTCTCGGCACGCCGAGCCGGCGGCGCAGGTTCTCGATCTCCGCGAACAGCTCGGGATGATCCTTCGGTGTCAGCCGGTAGCCGTCGGGGGCCTCGATCTTCACCCACAGCGAGCGCACCAGGACCCACAACATCACCAGCAGCGGGATGATGAGCTTTTTCTTCAGCAGCAGGACCAGGAACGCCGTGCTGGCCACCGCGCCCCAGGCCGCGCCGCCGATCAAGAGCGCGATCCCGGCGGCGATCCCGAACAGGATCGCGTAGCCGAGCAGGGCGAACAGCGCCACGCGCAGCTTGTAGCTTGCCAGATTGGCGGAGACCATCGCCTCCGCATCCTCCACCAGCCGCTCGAAGCGCAGCCTGCGCTCGGTGGTCGTCTGTGCGCTCATCCCTGCCCCCAGGTTGGCCCTTTCGCGACTGACGTCGGGCGTCCATGCCTGTCGCCCAGCGTCGTCACGCCGCGGTGCGGAACGGCTCCGCCGCGACTCGCCGGTGGGATTGCAAGAACGATGCCACCGCCCGCCGGGCGGGGCGTGCCGGCTCAGCCGGCGGCGGAGAGGCGGGCGCGTGCCGCCGGCAGCGACTCGGCGGCGTAGCGGTAGCGGAAGCGCAGCGTCTCGGGGTACGGAAAAACGTCTTCCTGGATGCCCGCGGTGATGCGCTCCTGCTGCGCGGCCCAGTAGGCGGGATTCGCCAGCTCGGGGTGATAGCTCTCGAACAGCGCCCGGGTCTCCGGGTCGCTGAACAGGAACTGCGGGAACTGCTCGGGAAAAACGTCGTCCGGGCCCACCGAGTAGTAGGGCTCGGCCGACATCTCGTCCTCCCACGACTGCGGCGGCGGGATGCGGCGGAACTTGCAGTCGGTGAGGTAGGTGATCTCGTCGTAGTCGTAGAACACCACCCGGTCGTGGCGCGTGACGCCGAAGTTCTTCAGCAGCATGTCGCCGGGGAAGATGTTGGCGCCGGCCATGTCCTTGATGGCCTGGCCGTAGTCGCGCACGGCGTGGTGCAGGCGCGCGTCGTCGGTCTGCTCGATGAACAGGTTGAGCGGCACCATGCGGCGCTCGATGTACATGTGCTTGATGACGATCTCGTCGCCCTCGATGGCAATGCTGCCCGCCGCGCTCGTCTTCAGCTCCTCCAGCAGGTCGGCGTCGAAACGCTCGAGCGGCAGCGCGACGTCGGAGTACTCCAGCGTGTCGGCGAGGCGGCCGACGCGATCGTGCTGCTTCACGAGCAGGTACTTCTGCTCGACCTCCTCGCGCGTGACCTCCTTCGGCGGCTCGAAGCGGTCGCGGATCAGCTTGAACACGTAGGGGTAGGAAGGCAGCGTGAACACCAGCATCACCATCCCGCGGATGCCGGGGGCGACGACGAAGTTGTCGCTGGAGTGCTTGAGGTGGTGGTGCAGGTCGCGGTAGAAGATCGTCTTGCCCTGCTTCTGCAGTCCCAGCATGGCGTAGATCTCCGCCACCGGCTTGTGCGGCAGGATTTCCTTGATGAACGCCACGTAGGCCGAGGGCACCTCCATGTCGACCATGAAGTAGGCGCGCGCGAAGCTGAACAGCACGGCAATGTCGTCCTCGGACATGAGCAGCGTGTCGACGTAGAGCCGGCCGCGCTCGTCCTGCAGGATCGGGATCACGAACGGCTGCTGCTGGGCGCCGTTGATGATGCGGCCCACCGCGTAGGCGCCCTTGTTGCGGAAGAACAGCGACGAGAGCACCTGGAACTGGAAGTTGGGCTGCATGCGCCAGCGCCCGGGGAAATGCTCCTTCAGCGCGGTCAGCAGGTAGCGCACGTCGCGGCGCAGGTCCGCGAACGGACGCTTGAGGCCGAAGCCGGTCAGGATCTCCAGCAGCGTGCGCCGCAGGCCGTTCTGGCCGGGGTAGTGGCAGCGGTAGGTCGGCGCGGCGCCCTCGAGGTAATCGGTGGAGATCGCCGGGCGCCAGAAGATGAACTCGTTGTGGAAGTACTTGCGGTGGAGCACACGGCACGCGACCGAGTTGTAGAACGTCTCGGCGCACTCGGCCTGGCGGTGTTCGTAGAGGAGCCCGATGAACGCCAGCTTGACCTGCCGCCAGAGATTCTCGTCGTGCTCGGTCTGCGGATAGCGCGCCAGGATCATCTGGGTTGCCTCCACCACGCGGCGGTCGTACATCTTGATGCGTTCGCGCGCCGCCGCGCGGCCCTCGTCCCATGCGGCGCGCTCGAAGCGGTCCTTGCCCGCCGCGCTGAGCTCGCGGAACAGGCGATAGTGCTTGTCGAAGCCCTGCAGGATGGCGCGGGCGATGGCGGCGGAATCGGGCATGGCGGAACGGCCGGGCGGGATGGACGAATGCTAAGGCGTCGCCTGGCGCGACGCCAGCGATTCCTCCGCCGCGCGTGTCACCGCTTCCGCCAGAATGCGCGGACGCTCGCCGATGCCCCGCCAGGCGCCGGTCTCGCCGCGCGGGTCGATCTCGACGATCTTGGCGCCGGCGTGGACGGTGACGCCGTCGCGGGTCAGGCCCCGCAGCAGGCCGGCCACGGGGGCTGCGACGGGCGCGTCGTCGAGCGTCGCCACCACGTCCCCGGCGGCCACCACCTCGCCGAGCGCCCGCACGGCGTGCAGTATGCCCGCGCGTGGCGCGTATACCACGCGCTCGCGGGACAGGCCGGCAATCGCCCGCGGCGCGCCGTTCAACGCCCGCGTCGCGCCGGCGCGCAGGATGCGGCCGAGGTCGTCCCAGCTCGTTTCCACGGCGAGGTCCGCGTGTTCGCCGGCGACGAATCCGGGGCCCAGCCCGATGGTGAGCGGCGCGAGGCCGCGCAGCCGCTCGGGCGCGTCGCGCTTGCGCAGGCGGGCGTCCACCAGCACGGCCGGGGAGAGCCCGGCGCACAGTTCCGCCAGCGAAAGCGACGGCGCGGGCCAGACGGGAACCGCCGCGCGGTGCGAGAGCAAGGCGCGGGCGTCTAGGAGCGATCCGACGCGCTCGGCGCGCACGCCCTCCAGCGCGGCGCTGCCGTCGAACACCGCGTCGACGAACGCCATCGCCCGGCGCGGCAGCGCCGGCTGCGCCTCGCAGGCGATCGCCACGGCGCGTCCGAGCCCGAACCAGCGGTGTGCGATCGCGGAGGCA
Source organism: Pelomicrobium sp. (assembly GCA_035466595.1). GTDB lineage: Bacteria > Pseudomonadota > Gammaproteobacteria > Burkholderiales > UBA6910 > DATIUV01. Next base: position 4,163 of record DATIUV010000174.1, on the reverse strand, counting down.
ACGTCGCCGACGCCGCGCACCAGCATGAGGCCGCCCGTTCCGCTCATGTCGCGAACAGGTACGCGATCATGGCGATGCCGAGTACGGCCAGCGCGAGGTTGGTGACCACCGCCGCGCCGGTCCAGTAGCGCTCCGGGATCTCGACCGGTTTGAGGATCTTCAACACGCGGCGGTACTGCAGGATGCTGGAGAGCGCCACCCCCACGCCGAGCACGATGAACCCAATGCCGACCCAGAACGAGGCGCCGGTGGCCGGCGAGGGTGCCGCGTCCGGTGCGATCATGCGCAGGAACAAGCCGAAGCGCTCGATGACGAAGCCGAACGCCATCAGCGTCAGGCTGGTGCGCGTCCAGGCGAGCAGGGTGCGCTCGGCGGCGAAGAAAACGCGCGGATCGTCGAGGTAGGACATGGCGGTCTCCGGTCGAGGTCAGGCGGGGGGCTGCCGGCGGAATGCCGCCAGCGCGAGCGCCGCGGCGACGAACAGTGCGCCGAAGGCGCGGTTTAGCAGCGCGACGTGACGTGGCTCGCGCAGCCAGGCGAGCAGGCGCGAGGCGAACAGCGCGTAGGCGCCCATCACCACGAGGTCCACGGTCACCATCGTCGCCGCCATGACCGCGTACTGCGGCAACAACGCCTCTCCCGGAGCGAGGAACTGCGGAATCACGGCCAGCATGAACACCATCGACTTCGGGTTGGCGGCGTTCACCAGGAAGCCGCGCGCGACCTGTCGCGGCGGCCGCGCCTCGACGCTTGCCGGACCGACGAGCCGCGCGGCCCCGGCGGTGTACCACTGGCGCATGCCGAGATAGAGCAGGTAGGCGACGCCCAGCCACTTGATGACCGCGAACGCCGTGTCCGAGGCGGCCAACACCGCGCCAATACCGGCGGCGACGATCGCCAGATGCGACAGGAAGCCGAGCTGCAGGCCGAGAATGGTCCAGTAGCTGCGGCGGAAGCCGTGTTCGGTGCCGCTCGCCATCGCCGCCACCGCGCCGGCGCCCGGCGACAGGCTGATCGCCCAGCAGGCGGCGAAGAAAGCGAGCCAGGTCTGCAGCGTCATGCGGGCGCCTCTTGAATCCGCGTCGCAATTCCGGCGGCAGCGCGTCGGCGCTTGGCAGCGTTCGTTTTGCCGTCGATCCCCGGGCTGAGCCCGGGGCCCCTCGCCGGGTAACTCACGTGGCCCCCTCCTGAATCCGCGTCGCAATGCCGGCGGCAGCGCGCACGCGGTAGAAGGCCAGCGCGTTGCCGAGCAGCGCCTTCTCGGCCAGCGCCGGCTCGAGGGCGTCGCACAGCAGGCGCAAGTCCGCATCTTCGTAGGCCCTCGGCGCGCGGGTGGATGGCAGGTCGGTGCCGAACATCAGGGCGTCGGGATTCGCGGCGGCGATCTCGCGCAGCGCGCGCGGCACGTCGAGGTCGCCGCGCGAGAAGCCGGTAGCCTTCACGCGCACGCCCCCCTCGGCGAGCCTGAGCAGCGCTGGAAAGCCCGCCCGCGACAGGCCCAGATGGTCGATGCTGACCGCCGGCAGGCGTGCGAGCGTTGCTTCCACTTCCGGTAGCGCGCGCGAGTCGATGTAGAGCTCGACGTGCCAGCGCGCCAGCTCGTGGACGCGCGTTGCGAAGGATTCCAGCGCCGCCAGCGACTCGGAACCGCCGCGGCGCACGTTGAAGCGCACCGCGCGCACGCCGGCGTTGTCGAGCGACAGGATCTCCTCGTCGCTGGCCGCCGCCGGCAGCTGCGTCACGCCGACGAAGCCGGGGCCCAGCTCGGCCAGCGCGGCGACGAGGTAGGTCTGGTCGAACGCCTGGAACGAGCCGGACACCACCGCGCCGCCCGCGAGATCGGCCCCGCGCATGCGCGCCCGGTAGTCGGCAACGGTGAACGGCGGCGGCAGATAGCCGTCGTTAGGGACCAGCGGAAAGCGCGGGTCGATCAGGTGGAAGTGGGCGTCGAACAGGCGCATGGAGCGGTCAGAGGATCAGCTCTCCACCGGCAGCCCCGCGGCCTTCCACTCCGGGAAGCCGTCCTCGAGCCGGCGGGCGTCGTAGCCCTTCTCGCGCAGCAGCGCGACGGCGTCCACCGAGAGCAGGCAATAGGGCCCGCGGCAGTACGCCACCACCTGGCGCGCCTTCGGCAGCTTGCGCAGCCGGCCGGCGAGCTGGTCGAGCGGCACGTTGACCGCGCCGGGCAAGTGGCCGGCAGCAAACTCCTCGGGCGGGCGCACGTCCAGCACCGTCACCAGGCCCTGCTGCGCGCGCGCCAGCAGCTCGCGCGCCGGCACCGGCTCCAGCTCGTCCCGATCGGTGACGAAGGCCCGCACCAGCTGGTCGACGGCCGCGACCCGCGTTTCCGCGACCCGCCGCAGCGCCGCGAGCAGCGCAACCACGTCCGCGCCGGCGAGCTCGTAGTACACGCGCAGCCCCTCCTTGCGCGCCTGCACCAGACCCGCAACGCGCAGCTCCTGCAGGTGCTGCGAGGCGTTGGCGACCGACAGCTGTGCCAACCGGGCCAGCTCGTCGACGCTGCGCGGGCCCTGGGCGACGTACTCCAGCAGCGCCAGCCGGTTGGGGTGGGCGATCGCCTTCGCCACCCGCGACAGGTGGGCGTAGACGTCGTGCTTGAAGCCCGAACTTGACATCGGCGCCGGATTGCTCAAGTATTCAACTAATCAATTGAATTATACGCCCGGTTGCATGCTGCGCCGCGGCGTGACGCCACTTTAGGGGCGCGGATGGACGAGATCAATGCTTTCCTGATCCGCAACGAGGCGCTGGTGCGGCTCGCTGCCTTCGCCGGCGTGTTCGCCGCGATGGCGCTGGCGGAAACCCTTTGGTCGCGCCGTGCGCGGCAACTCGCGCGGCCTAAGCGCTGGTTGCCGAACCTGGCGCTGGTCGCAGTCGACGCCGCCGTGGTGAGGCTGCTGTTCCCCGCCGCGGCGGTGGGCTTTGCGGCTCTGGCTGCGCGGGAGGGCTGGGGCCTGCTCAACGCATGGACCTTGCCGCCGTGGGCGGCCTTCGCGCTGGGGTTCCTGGCCCTGGACCTGGCGGTTTACCTCCAGCACGTGATGTTCCACGCGGTGCCGGCGCTATGGCGTCTGCACCGCGTGCACCACGCCGACGTCGATTTCGACGTCACTACCGGCCTGCGCTTCCATCCGCTCGAGATCGTGCTGTCGATGCTGATCAAGTTTGCCACGATCGCCGTGACCGGCGCGCCGGTGGCGGCGGTGATCGCGTTCGAAGTGGTGCTGAACGGCGCCGCCCTGTTCAACCACGCCAACCTGCGTCTGCCGGCGGCCGTCGACCGGCGCCTGCGCTGGCTGCTGGTGACGCCCGACATGCACCGCATCCACCACTCGATGGAGCGCGCCGAGACGGACAGCAACTACGGCTTCAGCGTCTCCTGGTGGGACCGCCTGTTCGGCACCTATCGCGAGCGCGCCCGCCTGCCGCAGGAGCGCATGGAGATCGGCGTGCGCGGGCTAACCGGCGGCCGCGACGCCGTGACGCTGGCGGGCATGCTGCGCCTGCCCTTCCGCGGCAGCGAGGCGCGCGCGGATCAACTGCCGTCGCGATCGGAGACCGCATGACCCGCTACCTTTTCATTCTCAACGATGCCCCCTACGGCACCGAGCGCACCTACAACGCGCTGCGCCTCGCCGGCGCGCTGGCCAAGCGCGAAGGCAACGAAGTCGGCGTGTTCCTGATGGGCGATGCGGCGGCCGCCGCGCGCCGCGGCCAGAAGGTGCCGCAGGGCTACTACAACCTCGAGGTGATGCTGGGCGCAGTCCTTCGCCGCAACGGCGCCGTCGCGGTGTGCGGAACCTGCATGGATGCGCGTGGCATCGAAGCCGGCGAGCTCATGGAGGGCGCCCACCGTGGCACGATGGAGGAGCTGGCCGAGCGCACCGCCGCCGCGGAGCGCGTCCTCGTTTTCTGAAGCTTGCGCCGGAGCACGCGCGGTGACGCGCGAACCGCGTCCGCTGCGCGTCCCGAGCGTCACCGCCTGGTCGCGCTAGAAATCGGGGCTGTCGGCAACCGTCGCTGACGGTAGGATCGGTCGTGGCGCGCGGTCCATTTCGAGGCTCCCCGCAGCGCTCACAGCGGCCGCTCCATGACGAACTGGCGGAAGCGCTGGCCGCGGTAGTCGCGCTCCTGCTCCCGCA
>DATIUV010000173.1:0-6384 GCA_035466595.1 Pelomicrobium sp. | reverse complement strand
CGTCGCCACCGCCGAGAGCGTCTGCAGGAAATTGAGCGCCGGCCGCTCGGCGGTGAGCAGTGCGCGCGCCTGGCCCTGGACTACGCAGACGACCGCATCGGGCGCGAGGCGGCCGCCCTCCGGCACCTGCCAGTCGATTTCCACCGCCGCATCCAGCGCGCGGAAGCACGCGTCGAACCACGGCATGCCGGCGAGCACGGCGTCCTCGCGGCAGATGACGCGCGCGCGGCCGGGCAGGTCGGCGTCTATGAGCTGCGCGGTGAGGTCGCCGCTGCCGCGGTCTTCCGCCAGCGCGCGCTCGACGTCGCGCGCGATGATGGCGGAGAGCGGCTGATCGGCGTCGTTCGGCAAGGCCTGGGCGCGCGCTGCAGCCATGGGCTCAATCGAGGTGGCCGAGGACGTCGGTCAACTTGGCCAGTACGGCGTCGGGCTGGTGGCCGAGCTCGTCGGGGGTGTGCTGGAAGCGATTGATCCAGAACACCTTGAAGCCGAAGGCCTTGGCGCCGACCACGTCCCAGTAGTTGGAGGAGACGAAGCCGACCTCGTGCCGATCCACGCCCAGATGGCCCGGGACGAGGTTGTAGACGGACGGGTGAGGCTTGTACAGGCTCAGTTCGTCGACGCTGAGAATCGCCTTGAAGTGCGGTTCGAGCCCGGTGTTGCGGGTGAGCTCGAGCAGCATCTTCGGGCTGCCGTTGGAGAGGATCGCGAGCGCGCGCTTCGACTCGCCGAGCTGCTTCATTGCCTCGGGCACCTCGGGGTAGTAGTCGAGATGCAGGTAGGCGTCCATCAGGCGATCACGCCGGGCGTCGTCGAGATCCAGCTGCAGGTGGCGGCAGGCGTAGCGCAGGCCGTCCTCGGTAACCTTCCAGAAGTCCTGGTACTCGCCCATCAGGCTGCGCAGCCACGTGTACTCGAGCTGCTTTTGCCGCCACACCTGGGAGAGCTCGCGGCTCCTGCCCGGGAAGAACTGCTCGGCGAGCGCAACGACCGAGTGCACGTCGTAAAGGGTGCCGAAGGCATCGAAGGCCAGGGCCTTGATCTTGTTTGGCATGCCGTCCTCGAATCCGGGGGATGGGCCGATGATAGCCGAGGCCGGCCCTCGATGTCCGCTGGGGCATTGAAATCCCGCCGCCGCCCCCCATCTACCAAGCAGTTGAAACATTGCGGATTTCGGAAAGAAAAATGCGACTCGACAAGTTCACGACCAAGTTCCAGCAGGCGCTGGCCGATGCCCAGAGCATGGCGCTCGGGAAGGACAGCCCCTACATCGAGCCCCAGCACCTGCTGCTCGCGCTCATCAACCAGGAGGACGGCGGCACGACGTCGCTGCTGGCGCGCGCGGGCGTCAACGTCGCCGCGCTCAAGGGCGACCTGGAGAAGAGCCTCGACCGCCTGCCCAAGGTGCAGGGTACCGGCGGCGAGATCACCCTCTCGCGCGAGCTCATCAACCTGCTCAATCTCACCGACAAGGAGGCGCAGAAGCGCGGCGACCAGTTCATCGCCTCCGAGCTCTTCCTGCTGGCGCTGACCGAGGACAGGACCGAGACCGGGAAGCTGTTCAAGCAGCACGGCGCCAACCGCGCTTCCATCGAGCAGGCGATCGCCGCGGTGCGCGGCGGCGCCTCCGTCGACAACCCCGAAGCCGAGGGGAGCCGCGAGGCGCTGAAGAAGTACACCCTCGACCTCACGGAGCGGGCGCGCTCCGGCAAGCTGGACCCCGTCATCGGCCGCGACGACGAGATCCGCCGCACGATCCAGATCCTGCAGCGGCGCACCAAGAACAACCCGGTGCTGATCGGCGAGCCCGGCGTCGGCAAGACCGCGATCGTCGAGGGGCTCGCGCAGCGCATCGTCAACAACGAAGTGCCGGAGACGCTGAAGGGAAAGCGCGTCCTGTCGCTGGACATGGCCGCGCTGCTCGCCGGCGCCAAGTACCGCGGCGAGTTCGAGGAGCGGCTGAAGGCGGTGCTGAAGGAGATCGCCCAGGAAGAGGGGCGCATCATCGTCTTCATCGACGAGCTGCATACCATGGTCGGCGCCGGCAAGGCCGAGGGCGCCATCGACGCCGGCAACATGCTGAAGCCCGCCCTTGCGCGCGGCGAGCTGCATTGCATCGGCGCCACCACGTTGGACGAGTACCGCAAGTACATCGAGAAGGACGCCGCGCTCGAGCGCCGCTTCCAGAAAGTGCTCGTCGACGAGCCGACGGTGGAGGACACCATCGCCATCCTGCGCGGCCTGCAGGAGAAGTACGAAGTGCACCACGGCGTCGACATCACCGACCCGGCGATCGTTGCCGCGGCGGAGCTTTCGCACCGCTACATCACGGACCGCTTCCTGCCCGACAAGGCCATCGACCTCATCGACGAGGCGGCCGCGCGCATCAAGATGGAGATCGACTCCAAGCCCGAGGCCATGGACCGCCTCGACCGGCGCCTGATCCAGCTCAAGATCGAGCGCGAGGCGGTGAAGAAGGAGAAGGACGAGGCCTCGCGCAAGCGGCTCGAGAACATCGAGGCCGAGATCGCCGATCTCGGGAAGCAGTACTCCGACCTCGAGGAGGTCTGGAAGGCCGAGAAGGCGCAGGTGGCGGGCTCGCAGCACGTGAAGGAGGAGCTCGACAAGCTCAAGCTTGAAATGGACGAAGCCAAGCGCAAGGGCGACTGGACCAGGGTCTCCGAGATCCAGTACGGGCGCATCCCGCAGCTCGAGGCGCAGCTCAAGACCGCAGCGGAGGCCGAGGGCAGGCCGAAGCCGATGCAGCTGCTGCGCACGCAGGTCGGCGCCGAGGAGATCGCGGAGGTGGTCTCGCGCGCGACCGGCATCCCGGTCTCCAAGATGATGCAAGGCGAGCGCGACAAGCTGCTGCACATGGAAGACGCGCTGCACCGGCGTGTGGTCGGCCAGGACGAGGCCGTGCGCCTCGTGTCGGACGCGATCCGCCGCTCGCGCGCGGGGCTCGCCGATCCGAACCGGCCCTACGGCTCGTTCCTGTTCCTCGGCCCCACCGGCGTCGGCAAGACCGAGCTGTGCAAGGCGCTGGCCGGCTTCCTGTTCGACAGCGAGGAGCACCTGATCCGCATCGACATGAGCGAGTTCATGGAGAAGCACTCGGTCGCGCGGCTGATCGGCGCGCCGCCGGGCTACGTCGGCTACGAGGAAGGCGGCTACCTGACGGAAGCGGTGCGGCGCAAGCCCTACAGCGTGATCCTGCTCGACGAGGTGGAGAAGGCGCACCCGGACGTGTTCAACGTGCTGCTGCAGGTGCTCGACGACGGGCGCATGACCGACGGCCAGGGCCGCACCGTGGACTTCAAGAACACGGTCGTGGTGATGACCTCCAACCTCGGCAGCCAGATGATCCAGCAGATGGCCGGCGACGACTACCAGGTGATCAAGCTGGCAGTGATGGGCGAGGTCAAGAACTACTTCCGGCCCGAGTTCATCAACCGCATCGACGAGGTGGTGGTGTTCCACGCGCTCGACGAGAAGCACATCCAGTCGATCGCCCGCATCCAGCTCGGCTACCTCGACAAGCGGCTGGCGGCGATGGACATGCACCTGGAGGTGACCGACGCGGCGCTGGCAGAGCTCGCCAAGGCCGGCTTCGACCCGGTGTTCGGCGCGCGGCCGCTGAAGCGGGCGATCCAGCAGCAGCTCGAGAACCCGCTGGCGAAGCGGATCCTGGAAGGCGAGTTCGCCGCCAAGGACACGGTGCGCGTCGACGCCGCGAACGGCGTCATGACCTTCGTCAAGGCCTGAGCGCGCTCAGGCCGACGGCGCGGGCGCGGCCTCCGGGGGCTGTGCCCGGTGCGCCTCCCACCACTCGGTGGCCTGGGTCTGGCTCCACGGATACCAGGCGGCAAGAACGTAGATCACCACAAGCACGTCCTCCATGCGCTGCGGCCGTTCTGCCGGGCTCTTCGCCAGGCAGCGCACCACCAGGTTGTCGAGCTCGTCGGGGATCTCCTGCCCGGCGACCTCGCTCGGCCGCGGCGGCGGCGCGTTCAGCACCTGGTTGGTGAGATCGAGGTCGGTCTCGGCGTCGAACACCTTGCGGCCGGTCAGCAGGTAGAACGCCACCGCGCCGACGGAGTAGATGTCGGCGCGCACGTCGGCATCCGCGGGGTTGCGGATTCGCTCCGGTGCCATGTAGGTCGGCGTCCCCAGAACCTTCAGGAACCGGGTGATGTCGCGCGGATCGGGCCGGTCGAGATCCTTCACCAGCCCGAAGTCCAGCACCTTGACGACGTCGTACTCGCCGCCGCGCTCGCACAGCATGATGTTCTGCGGCTTGATGTCGCGGTGGATGAGGCCGCGGTTGTGCGCCTCGCGCAGCGAGCCGCAGAGCTGGCGCAGGATCGCGACCACGCGCGTCGCCGGCACCGGCCCGGCGCTCGTGACGAGCTCCTCCAGCGTGATGCCGTCGAGGTACTCCATCGCGTAGAAGAACACGCCGTCGCGCGTGCGGCCGTAGTCGTAGATCTCGATCGTGTTGGGATGCGAGAGCTGGCTCGCCAGCTGCACCTCGCGCTCGAAGCGCGCGATCATCTCGTCGGTGGCGACGCTGGGCTTGAGCATCTTCACCGCGGTGGGGCGCTTGAGCAGCGCGTGGCGCGCGAGATAGACGCGGCTCATGCCGCCTTCGCCGATCTCCTTCTCGAGCGCGTAGGGACCCAGGCGGCGCGCCTCGCCGACCTGGCGCCTGAGCCGCAGCATCGAGAACGACGAGAGCAGCGCTGTCGGCACCGCCAGCAGCAGCAGCGCGAAGGCGACGCCGAACAGGACCAGCAGATAGGTGAGCGGCGCGTACGCCTCGCCGGCGCCGACTTCGAGCGCGACGCCGAGATCGTACTCGGGCAGCCACTTCCACGCCCCCACCACGTCGGCGCCGCGATAGTTCCGGTACGGCTCCAGGATGATGCCGCGCAGCGCCTCCGGCCGGGTCTTCGAGCGGGCCGAGATCGCCTGATCGGCGAGCCGCGTCAGCGGCCACGCCGCCGGGCTGAGGTCCGGGCGGTAGCCCTCGGCAAGGTCGCCGCCCGGATCGCGGATCAGCACCGGCGGCGCCGCCTCGGCGGGCGTCGCGGGCGGCAGCACTCCGGCATCGCGGAGCACGCCGGCGAAGCGGCTCTGCGACAGCATCACGGCGGTGGGGTCGAAGGCGTAGGCCTCGCCGGTGCGGCCTACGCGCGCGAGCCCCAGCAGGCGGGCGAACTCGCCGTCGGCGCGGCGCGCGAAGGCCAGGATTGCGATCACCTCGCCGGCCGCCCCGCGCACGGGCGTGGCGATCCACAGCACCGGCTGCTCGAACGCGGGAAGCGGCGGCGTCAGGCTGTGCTCGGGGCCGCGCAGCGGGGGAATGAAGCGGGTCTCGCCGGCCAGCACCGGCGCCAGCAGCGACATCGTCGTCGGGGAGACGCGAACGCCGGAATACTCCCGGTAGCGGGTGGCGAGCACGCGCCCGTCGCGGCTGACGACCTTGGCGGTGACCGCGCCGGTCTCACTGAGGAACGGCTGCAGCAGGTCGAACAGGGCGGTGCGCGCCGGGAGTTCCCACAGGGCCTCGGCGGGCGGCGTGCCGTGCGGATCGGCGGCGGCGATCTGCTCGACCGCGGCCCGTACCCGGGCGGACGCCGCCCAGCGAGCGGCGTCGCGGCGCTGTTGCTCGATCCAGAGTTGCAGCGCCTTGGTCTCGGCGTCGATCACCGTGGCGAACTCGGCGGCGCGGATGTCGCGCAGCGACTGGCGCACGCCGAAGTAGGCCCACAGCGCCAGCAGCGCCAGAGCCACGAGCGCCGCGACGAGCACCGCCGTGCGGTGCCGCGGCGCGTCCATGAGGCCATGCGCTCCCGGCGCGCCGGCCGGCGCGGGCTCGTCGGCTGCCTTGTGGATGACGCTCGGGGTGGAATCGCCCGGGCCGTCGCGGGGCTCCGTCATGCGTCGCGAATCGATCAGGTAATGAAGGTCTTATACGCCAACGGGTGAGCCCCCGCCAGTTCCCGCGGTACAATGCCGGGACTCACAACCGAGCGGCGCCAAGCCGCCGTCCCGATTCCGATCGACCCGCGTATGGCCGACCCTCACGCCGCTGTTTCGCCGGCTTCCGCCTGGGTGGCGCGCTGGGGCGAGCTGCTCGTGCCCGGCAGCCGCGTGCTGGATGTCGCCGCGGGCGGCGGGCGCCACAGCCGCTGGCTCGCCGCGCGGGGGTGCCGGGTGGAGGCGGTCGACCGCGACCCGGACGCGCTCGCCGGGCTGGCGGACTGCCCTGGCGTCGGCACGCGGGTCGCCGACCTCGAGGGCGGGCCCTGGCCCTACGAGGGCGAGCAATTCGACGGCATCGTCGTTGCCAACTACCTGCACCGGCCGCTGTTTCCGCGC
>DATIUV010000172.1:0-2013 GCA_035466595.1 Pelomicrobium sp. | reverse complement strand
AAGCATTTAGTGGCGGCTGCGTAGGCCTTGGGGCGTCACCCCGGCGCAGGCCGGGGTCCAGGGTAGCCTTCGTCACCCCGGCGCAGGCCGGGGTCCAGGAGTCGTTCGCCTTTTACGGCAGCTTTGTTTGACCCCGAGGCGCCGCCTCAGCTCAGCGGCCCGGCCGGCTTGGACAGCGTGCAGCTGAACCCCGCGCCCTGCGGCTCGCAGACCACCGCGCGCGGCGTGCGGTCCCGCGCCTGCCGCTCGCGCCCGGCGCGGTCGTAGGCCGCGATCAACGCTTCGCGGTCGGGCTTCCGCACGTTCTGCCGCTGCAGCTTCGTCGCGAAATCGTGGAACGCGCGCTCGGCCTGGATCGGATCGGTCTTGCCGGCATCGACATCCGCGGCCAGCAGCTGACGGTAGGTTTCCTGCGTGAACATCATCGGCTGAAACTGCTCGGGATAGCAGCGCGGCACGGCGTCGTAGAGCCGCCGCGCGTGCTCGCTCCAGGTGATCTTGCCGGCGTCGCGCTGCCGCTGCCACGCGTCCTGCTGCTCGACGCAGGTCTGCAGGGCGGGCGGCTTATAGGGCACGTAGGAGCCGCAGCCCGCGATGGCGAGCCCCGCCAATCCGATTGCGCCGATCAAGAGTTTTTTCATTGCTGCTCCCAATGCCGATTCCCCCTGCAACGCGGGCGCTCCGTTTCAAATTGCGAAGATAGCACCACCAGGCACGCGGTCGCCGCGACGGGAAAGAAGGATGCGATTTGCCGCGCGTCGGGCGTCTTGCCGCACGTTGCGCCGCTCCGAGCGAACGGCCGACGAACTCAGCCGCGCCTTGCCGTCAGCGTCCGGAGGTGCGCCAGCCTTCCTTGGTCTTGCAGAAGGTCCATTCGGTGCGCCCGGACTTGCCGCCGGCGTTGTTGGTGATCTCGAGCATCCGGCAGGTCGCGCCGTTCTGCTTCGTCGTCCGGCTGGGCGTGGCGGTTCCGGAGGCGCCGGTCTTCGGGTTGGTCCAGGTATTGGTGTGCCCGTCGGGCAGCGCGTCGAGCGCCTGGAGATAGTTGCGCTCCATCAGCGCGATGTCGTCCCGATTCATGTGCGAGATCGGCGCGTCGCGCAGGAACGCGGTGTTCTGCGCCTGGGCGGCTCCGGCGCAAAGCGCCAGCGAGCAAGTGACGAGCAGGGTCCGGATCGCACGCATTGTTCGCCTCGGGACGAGTTGGGACGGCGGGATATTAGCACGCGCCCCGGGCGTCGCCGTCTCCCGCTCCGGAACCGTTGCCCGCCTCCCGTGTTCCACTTTGGTAGGAGGAACGCGGCCGGCAGCCTTGCCGGCGCCGCGGCAACCGGAAAAGGAGAGACCGATGCAAGCGACCGACATGCTGCACGAAGACTACGCCCACCTGGTCGAGCTATTCTCGCGCTTCGAGGACGCCGTCGACGACGAGGAGCGCCAGGAGATCATCGGCGGCGTGCTGGAGCGGCTGGCGATCGTCGAGGCGCTGGAGCAGGAGATCGCGCTGCCCGCGGTGCGCATTGCGACCGGCAACGGCCAGGCCATCGAGACCGGCGACGAAGAGTACCGCGAGCAGCTGCGGCTGATGCGCGAAGTGGCGCAACAGCAGCCGCCCGAGGAGCGCTATGCCCGCTTCACGGAGCTGGCGGAGTCGGTGTTCCGGCACATCCAGCTGGCCGAGGACCAGATGCTGCCGAAGCTGGAGAAGGTCGACAGCGGCGAGCTGGGCGACCGCATGGCGCGCCGGCGCGCGGAGCTGGAGCAGGTGCGCCTGTTTCTTTGAGCCGCGCCGCCGGCAGGCGGGCGCCCGCCTAATCGTCCGCAGGCTGCTCGAACTTCCCGGCCTGGTAATCGCGGATCGCCTGCACGATCTCGTCGCGCGTGTTCATGACGAAGGGACCGTGCGCCACGACCGGCTCGCCGATCGGCTCGGCGTGGCCGAGGAGGAGCACGGCGCCGCCGTCGCTCGCGATTTCCAGCGTGTCGCCGTTTTCGTCGAGCTCGACGAGGTGG
>DATIUV010000171.1:0-3092 GCA_035466595.1 Pelomicrobium sp. | reverse complement strand
GGCGCCGGCACAACCGCCGGCGCCCGGCGCGGTCGTAGTGCTGCCGGCCAAGAAGGGCGTCATCGCCTCCCGCCTCAACCTCACGCAAGAGCACTTTTCGCGCATCATCCATGAGCTGGCCAACCGCGGACTGATCCTCATTCACGGCCGCGAGATCACCATCCCCGATCTCGCGTCGCTGCGCGACGCGGGTGCTGTCTGAGACCGGTCTGTTTTCTCTTAATTGATCCGCATCAAAGCGAGCCGACGTCAAGGCCGGCATCATTCGCGAATTTCCGGAGGACAACGACGATGACATCGACGCTTCCACCCTGGCGCCTGCGCGGGCGCGAGCTGCTGCCCGTGGTTCAAGGTGGCATGGGCGTCGGCGTCTCCGCCCGGCGGCTGGCCGGCTCCGTTGCCGCGCTGGGCGCCATGGGCACCATCGCCAGCGTCGAGCTGCGCCACCATCACGCGGACCTGATCGCCGCTACCACCGGCACCCGTGACCAGGCGGCAATCGACGCCGCCAACCTCGCTGCGCTCGACCGGGAGATCCGCGCCGCGCTGGCGCTCGCCGGCGGCCGCGGGGCGATCGCGGTGAACGTGATGCGCGCGGTGTCGGCCTACGCGGCTTACGTGCGGCAGGCGTGCGAGAGCGGCGCCCACGCGATCGTCATGGGCGCCGGGCTGCCGCTCGATCTGCCCGAGCTCACCCGCGATTTCCCGCAGGTAGCGCTGGTCCCGATCCTCTCGGACGCCCGCGGCATCGCCATCGTGCTGAAGAAGTGGCAGCGCAAGAACGTGCTGCCGGACGCGATCGTCATCGAGCATCCACGCTACGCCGGCGGCCATCTCGGCGCGCCGAAGGCGGCCGACATCGATGACGCACGCTACGACTTCGCGCGCGTGCTGGAAGAGGCCGCCGCGGTGATGCGCCAGCTCGGTATCGAGCGCGAGCAGATTCCTCTCGTCGTCGCCGGCGGCGTGTCGAGCCACGCGCAGCTGCGCGAGCTGCTGGCGCTGGGCGCCGATGCCGTGCAGCTCGGCACCGCGTTCGCCGTGACCACTGAGGGCGACGCGCACGAGAACTTCAAGCGTGTACTGGCGCAGGCGCAGGGCGACGACATCGTCACCCTCATGAGCGTGGCGGGGCTGCCGGCGCGCGCCGTCCTCACCCCCTGGCTGAAGAACTACCTCCGGCGCGAGAAGGCTTTGCAGTCGCACGCCAAGGCCGACCCGCGCCGTTGCGTGCCGGGCGCCAACTGCCTGTCGGTGTGCGGCCTGCGCGACGGACTCGCGCAGTTCGGGCAGTTTTGCATTGCCACCCGGCTCGCGTTCGCGCTCAAGGGCGACGTCGGCAAGGGACTGTTCTTCCGCGGCTCGGAGCGGCTGCCGTTTGGCGCCGCGATCCGGCCGGTCGCGCAGCTGCTGGACTACCTGCTTACCGGCAAGGAGCCGGCGCCGGCCTGACGCCGCGCCGCGCGGCCATCGCGTTGCCGAGCCGCTCGAGCGCGGCCGGATCCAGCAGTCGCCGCGCCAGCGGCAGCAGCTCGGCCTCCTCGCGCGCGATGTGGTCGGCGTACAGCGCGTCGAATCGCTCCGCCAGATCCCGCGGCAGCGCGGCGTCGCCGCCGCCCGCCAGCGTCGCCAGCCGCGGCTCCACCGCGGCCCACATCGCGGCCATCCTCCGGTGGTCGGCCAGCAGGTCGTCCACCAGCCGTTGCACCGCTGCGGCCTCGGCCGCCGGCGCGGCCGAGAGCAGCAGCGGGAAAAGATCCGCTTACTCGTCCTCGTGGTGCTTGACCCCCGCGTCGCGGAAATAGCGCAGCAGACCCTCGGCCGCACGGGCGGCGTCCGCGTCGGCGCCGTTGTCGGCGACGTGATCCGTCAGCTTGACCAGCAGGATGCAGCGCCGCTCGATGCGGTCGTGGCAGCCGGCGAGCAGCTCCAGCGGCTCGTCGAAGCCGGCCGCGACAGTTTCCAATCCGAACGGGCTGGAAGGTTCCATCCTTGTCGCTCCTCTCATCGGTTCGACGCGGCGCGCCGGCACCGGTTCATCCCGGGCGGCCGTCCGCCCGCGGCGCGAGATAAATCGGCAGGTACGTCACGGCCCACGGCACCAGCGCCACCACCCACGCGAGCGCCGACAGCCACATGAGCATGGCGCGAGCCTCCGCCGGCACGCCCGGCAACTCCGCGGCGATGCGCATGGCGGCCGTCGCCAGCACCGCGAGGAACGCGCCCCAGGTCACGGCGTCGGCCTTGAGCGGCCTGCCGGAATGGCCGAGCGACACCCGCGACACCATGGCGACCAGCATCGCCGTGAAGTAGCCGACGGTGAGTGCGTGCAGCGGCGCTTGCCCCAGCACCGCCCGTCCTGCCAGGGCCGCCGCGTCCTGGACTGCGAACAGGACGAGCGCGACGCCCAGCATCGCGAAGCCCAGGTGCAGCACCGCCAGCAGCCGCACGCCGCCGCTGACCCAGCCTCGCCAGCGCACAACGAGGTAGACGAACGGACCCAGCATCAGCAGGTCCGCCGCGCCGAGCCAGGGGGTCGCGCCGCCCATCTCCAGCATCCCGCGCAGCACGGACCCGGCCGTGAACATCGGCACGGTCCAGACGGGACGAACGACCGGGTAGTCCGGCAGCACGCGGCTGGAGAAAAACGGGATCATGCGGTGGCTGACGTTGAAGAACAGCGGCAGCAGGAAGAACCACACGCCGCCGCGCAAGGCCACCGTGACCCAGCCGGCCTCCAGGCGGGCGGCACCGCCGGCGAAAGCGGCCGCCAGCGCGGCGCCGACCGCGGTTACGGTCAGCATGATCGCGGGATAGCGTTTCTCCGGCCGTTCGGCCCGAATGCTCAGTCGCGCCAGCGCCGTCCAGCCCGTGATCCAGCCGGCCAGCTGCAAGGCGACCGCCGCCGCTACCGCCCACGGCGCGACGGCGAGCGCCGGGTAGAACGCGATGACGCCTGCCGCCATCAGGCCCGCGCAGCCGAGGTAAGCCCCGCGCGGAACGCGGCCGCCCCCGAGCCAGTTGGGCATCGCCGTCATGAGGAAGCCGAAGATGAAAAACGGCATCGTGCCGAAGAGCATGAGGTAGCCGTG
>DATIUV010000170.1:0-6796 GCA_035466595.1 Pelomicrobium sp. | reverse complement strand
CTGGCTGCTCGAGCGCGGATTCGGCGCCACCGGCTACGTGCGCGCGCAGGACGGCGTCGAGCGGCTGGCGCCGGCGCCGGCGCGCGGGCGCGACGCCATCGTCGCCGCGCGCGCCGCGATCCGCGACCGTATGCTGCGGGTGCTGGCCGGGGAGCCGTATGCCGGCGTGCTGGTGGCGCTGGCGGTGGGCGACCAGACGGCGATCCCGCCGGCGCAGTGGCAGGTCTTCACGCGCACCGGCGTCAATCACCTGATGAGCATTTCCGGACTGCACGTGACGATGGTCTCGGGACTCGCCTACGCCGCGTTCCTCGGCCTCTGGCGGCGAGTGCCGGCGCTCGCGCTGCGCGTCGCCTCGCAGCGCGCGGCGGTGCTGGCGGGCGCAGCGGCGGCGCTGGCGTATGCGTTGCTCGCCGGCTTCGCGGTGCCGACGCAGCGCACGCTCTACATGCTCGCGGTGGTGGCGGTGGCGCTGTGGCTGGACCGGGCCCAGGCGCCGAGCCGGGTCCTCGCCCTGGCCGCGGCGTGGGTGGTGGTTCTGGACCCGTGGGCGGTCGTGGCGCCGGGGTTCTGGCTCTCGTTCGGCGCTGTGGCGGTGATCTTCTACGTCACGGCAGCGCGCGTCGCGGCGCCGCGCAGGCTGCTGCTGTGGGGGCGCATCCAGTGGGCGGTGACGCTGGCGCTGGCGCCGCTGCTGGTCGCGTTGTTCCAGCAGGTCTCGCTGGTCTCGTTCGCGGCCAACGCGGTCGCGATCCCGCTCGTGAGCCTGGTGGTCGTGCCGCTCACGCTGGTGGCGGCCGTGTTGCCCGTGGACGCTCTGCTCCACGCCGCCCATGCCGTTATGGCGGGGTGCATGCTGATCCTGGAGCCGCTCGCCGCGTTGCCGGCGGCGGTGTGGCATCAGCATGCGCCGCCCTGGTGGGCGGCGGCGCTGGCGCTCGCCGGCATCGCCTGGCTGTTGGCGCCGGCGGGCTTCCCCGGCCGCTGGGCCGGCGCGGCGCTGGCGCTACCGCTCTTTATTGCCGCGCCGCCGCGGCCTGCGCCCGGCGAGCTGTGGCTGGACGTGCTCGACGTCGGCCAGGGCTTGGCGGTCGTGGCGCGCACGACGAATCACGCGTTGGTGTATGACACCGGCGCGGCGTTCGGCCTCGAGGCCGATAGTGGCGCGCGCGTGGTGGTGCCGCACCTGCGCGGCGAAGGCGTCGGGGCGGTCGACGTCCTGGTCGTGAGCCACGACGACAACGACCACGCGGGCGGAGCACCGTCCATCCTGGCCGCGGTTCCCGTCGGCGCGCTGGTCTCGTCGCTGGCGCCGGACCACCCGGCGCGGGCGGCGGGCGCCGCGCATCGCCGCTGTGAGCGCGGTCAGGCCTGGCACTGGGACGGCGTCGATTTTGCCGTGCTGGCGCCGGAGGCGTCCGCCTACGACGACGCGCGGCGTTCCGCCAACGCGCGCTCCTGCGTGCTGCGCATCGCCGCGCCGGGCGGCGCCGTGCTCCTGCCCGGCGACATCGGCCGCCGCGATGAAGCCTCCCTGGTGCGCGCGTTCGGTGACGCGCTCGCCACCGACGTCCTGGTCGCGCCGCACCACGGCAGCGGCAGCTCGTCGTCGGCCGCCTTCGTCGGATCGGTCAAGGCGCGCTACGTGGTGTTCACGGCCGGCTACCGCAACCCGTTCGGGCATCCCCGCGCCGACGTGGCCGCGCGCTACGCGGCGGCCGGCGCGACGGTTTTCCGCAGCGACCGCGACGGCGCGGTGCGCGTCCGGCTGCGCGCGAATCCGGGGATCGAGGCGTCGGCCTGGCGCAGCGAGAGGCCGCGCTACTGGCACGCGGGCGATGCCGCCGTCAGGCCGACGGCGACTCCGGCGGCGGCGGAGGAATCGGCGCCGACGGCGCGGTGATGGAGAGCAGCATCGGCTCGGCTTCGCGGCGCAGGTCCAGCGTCATCGGGAACGCCGGGTTGCGGCCTTCGGGGCGAACCGCCATCGGGCCCGGCGTGTGGCCGTGGTTCCAGAAGCGCGCGATGCGGCGCGCCTCGGCCTCGTTGGCGTTCACCGGGAACGTGGTGAAGTTGCGCCCGCCCGGGTGGGCCACGTGGTAGGTGCAGCCGCCCAGCGAGCGCCCGCTCCACATGTCCACCAGGTCGAACGTGAGCGGTGCGTGCACGCCGATGGTGGGGTGCAGCGCGGAGGGCGGATTCCACGCGCGGAAGCGCACGCCGGCGACGAACTCGCCGGGCACGCCGGTGGCGGTGAGCGGCAGCGGGCGGCCGTTGCAGGTGACAACGTGGCGGCTGTCGGTCATGTGCGTGACCTTGACCTGCAGCCGCTCTACCGACGAGTCGACGTAGCGGGCCGTCGCGCCGGCCTGCATCTCCTCGCCCAGCACGTTCCACGGCTCGATGGCCTGGCGCAATTCGATGCCGACGCCGTGGTAATCCGCGCTGCCGTGGCGCGGAAAGCGGAACTCGACGAAGGGCGCGAACCACTCGTAGTCGAACGCGTAGCCGTCGCGGCGCAGGTCGCGGATCACGTCCTCGAGGTCGCGGATCACGAAATGCGGCAGCAGGAAGCGGTCGTGCAGCTCGGTGCCCCAGCGGATCAGCTTGCCGTCGTAGGGCTCGCGCCAGAAGCGCGCGATCAGCGCCCGGAACAGCAGCATCTGCAGGCAGCTCATGCGCCAGTGCGGCGGCATCTCGAAGGCGCGCAACTCGACCAGGCCGAGGCGGCCGGCGGGCCCCTGCGGCGAGTACAGCTTGTCGATGCAGAACTCCGCGCGGTGGGTGTTGCCGGTGAGGTCCACCAGCAGGTTGCGCAGCAGCCGGTCCACCAGCCACGGCTTGTCGTTTTCCCTGCCGGGCGGCGCCTGGCTTTCGAGCTGCTGGAACGCAATCTCCAGCTCGTAGAGGCTGTCATGGCGCGCTTCGTCGACGCGCGGCGCCTGGCTGGTGGGTCCGATGAACTGGCCCGAGAACAGGTAGGACAGCGCCGGGTGGTTCTGCCAGTACGTAATCAGGCTCTTCAGCACGTCGGGCCTTCGCAGAATCGGGCTGTCCGCGGCGGTCGCGCCGCCGATGGTGACGTGGTTGCCGCCGCCGGTGCCGGTGTGGCGGCCGTCGAGCATGAATTTCTCGGTGCCGAGGCGCGTCTGCCTTGCGTCTTCGTACAGCGCCTCGGTATTGGCGGTGAGCTCCGCCCACGAGTGCGCCGGGTGGACGTTGACCTCGATCACGCCGGGATCGGGCGTGACCTTGATTTCGCGCAGGCGCGGGTCGTTGGGCGGCGTGTAGCCCTCCAGGGTCGCCGGCAGGTCGAGCTCCACGGCGGTGTCCTCGATCGCCGCCACCAGGTCGAGATAGTCCTCCAGGGTCGGCACCGGCGGCATGAAGACGTACAACCGACCGGCGCGCACCTCGGTGCACAGCGCCGTGTGGATGATCTCGCGCGGCGCGGCGTCCTTGCCGACCGCCTTGCCGCGACGGCGCCGCGTTCTGCCGAGGGCGGCGCGCGCCTCGAACGGGTCGCGGTCGAACTCGGGCTCCGCGTCGTCGGGCGCCACCCACGGCAGCGAGGAGAGCGGCAGCCGGTACCCGACCGGCGAGTCGCCGCTTACCAGGTACAGGCGCTCGCGCCTGAGCGGCCACGGGCTCGTCATCCAGGTGATGTCCGTCGTGCCGCGGCCCGCTCCCGCGTCGACGCGCGGCGCCGGCTTGAGCGGCAGCACGTAGCCGCCGGGATCCTTGAGGCCGCGCGCGAGCAGCCGCGCCAGCCGTGCCCGCTCGCCGGGCTCCTTCAGGTCGGCGCGCAGCGGGTCAACGTTCTTCGGCAGCCTCTGCTCCTGCAACAGGTTGAGCGGCACGTCCTCGTACGCGGGAATCGCGTGGCGCGCCGCGAGGCCAAGGCGCTTCGCCAGCGCGTCGATGAACCGCTTGGCGTCGGCCGGGTCGCGCGCCGGCCCCGGCCGGCCGTCGAGCACCTCGGGATGACGCAGCAGCGGCTCGCCGTCGGCGCGGAAGAAGCACGCCAGCGCCCAGCGCGGCAGGGGCTCGCCGGGGTACCACTTGCCCTGGCCGAAGTGCAGCAGGGGTCGATGGCCGTAGCGGTCCGCGAGGCGGCGCAGCAGCTGCTCCGCCAGCTCGCGCTTTCTGTCCGACAGCGCGGTGACGTTCCACTCCGGCCCGTCCATGTCGTCGATGGAGACGAACGTGGGCTCGCCGCCCATGGTCAGGCGCACGTCGCCGGCTTCGAGCTCCGCGTCGACCTGCCGGCCGAGGGCGTCAACCCGCGACCACTGCTCCTCGGTGAACGGCTTGGTGACGCGCGGATCCTCGGAGATCCTGGTCACGCTCATGGCGAATTCCATCCGTGCCTGGCACGGGTCCGTGAATCCCGAGACCGGCGCCGCGGTGCCGGGCACCGGCGTCGCCGCGACCGGGATATGGCCCTCGCCGGCAAGCAGGCCCGAGGTCGGATCGAGGCCGATCCAGCCGGCGCCGGGGACGTAGGCCTCGGTCCAGGCGTGCAGGTCGGTGAAGTCCTGCTCGGGACCCGACGGCCCGTCCAGCGCCTTCATGTCGGCCGTGAGCTGGACCAGGTAGCCCGAGACGAAGCGCGCCGCGAGTCCCATGTGGCGCAGGATGTGGGTCAGCAGCCAGCCGGTGTCGCGGCACGAGCCCAGCTTGAGCGAAAGCGTCTGCTCCGGCGCCTGCACGCCCGGCTCCATGCGGATCACGTAGCCGACGTCCTGCTGCAACGCGCGGTTCACGTCCACCAGCAGGTCGATGATGCGCAGGTCCGGCCGGATGCGCTCCCTTTGATACCGCTCGATCCACGCCGCCAGCTGGGGGGTGGCCGGCTCCACCTCGAGGAACGGCGCCAAATCGCGCTTGAGCTGGGGCGGATAGGCGAACGGGTAGAACTCGGCGAAGTCCTCGACGAAGAAGTCGAACGGGTTGATCACCGTCATGTCGGCGACGAGATCGACGACGACGTCGAGATGGCGCGAAGGCTCCGGGAAGACGATGCGCGCGATCCAGTTACCGAAGGCGTCCTGCTGCCAGTTGATGAAGTGCTTGGCCGGCTCGATCTTCAGGCTGTACGAGAGGACCGGCGTGCGGCAATGCGGCGCCGGGCGCAGACGGATCTCGTGGGGCGAGAGCTTGACCGGACGGTCGAAGCGGTAATGCGTCTGGTGATTGAGCGCGACGTGTATCGACATGGTTCCATCCTGCCGGTGCGCCTGGCGGCGCCAATGGCGATGATTGCGCAGCCCGGCGGTGGCCGCGCTGCCGCAACGGCGGCGATCAGGTCGGCTGGGTGTAGCTCCAGTCCGGATTGGGAAGCTGCGCGAACACCTGCCGCAGGCCCGAGGCCCACTGAGTATGCACCATCTGGTAGTACGGATCCGCCTCGGTGATGCGGCGGGACAAGCCCACGCGCAGGGTGTCGCGCTCGTAGATCAGCAGATCGATCGGCAGCCCCACCGATATGTTGCTGCGCATGGTGGAGTCGAACGACACCAGCAGGCACTTGGCCGCCTCGATCAGCGGCGTCTGCGGCGTCACCACCCGGTCGATGATGGGCTTGCCGTACTTGGTCTCGCCGATCTGGAAGTAGGGCGTGTCCTCGGTCGCCTCGATGTAGTTGCCCTCGGTGTAGACGAGGAACAGCCGCGGCCGCTCGCCGCGGATCTGGCCCGCGACGATGAAGCTGGCGCGCGCGTCGATGTTGTGCTGGGTGAGATACGGGCCGTCGCGCTGGTGCACCTCGCGCAGCGCCGCGCCGACCAGGGCCGCCGCCTCGGTCATGGACTCCACAGTCAGCAGGTTGGGCGGCCCCTCGGTGTGCCTGGCCTGGCTGGAGAGCATGTTGACCACGCCCTGCGTGACGGCGAGGTTGCCCGAGTTGAGCAGCACGATGACGCGATCGCCGGGCTTCTCGAACACGGTGGTCTTGCGATAGCTGGATATCTGGTCGACGCCGGCGTTGGTGCGGGAGTCGGACGCCATCACCAGGCCGGCGTCGAGCAGAATGGCGGCGCAATAGGTCATCGTGGCCGGGTCGACGGAAGGTCAGGAGCCGGCGAGGCCGGCGGCGAGCGCGGGGTCGGCGGCCCAGTCCGGATCCGGCCAGTCCTCGACGGCGCGGCGCAGGCGCTCGCCCCACTGCTGGCGGATCATCTGGAAATAGGGGTCCGATTCGGCGATGCGCCGGTTCAGCCCCGCGCGCAGCGAGTCGTGGGTGTAGCAGAGCAGATCGATCGGCAGGCCGACCGAGATGTTGCTGCGCATGGTGTAGTCGAACGACACCAGAACGCACTTGGCGGCGTTGATCAGGCTCGAGCGCGCCGTGATCGCGCGGTCGATGATGGGCCTGCCGTACTTGTGCTCGCCGATCTGGAAGAACGGCGCGTCCTCGGAGGCCTCGATGTAGTTGCCCTCGGCGTTGACCCGAAACAGCCGCGGCGCCTCGCCGGCGATCTGGCCGCCGACGATGAAGCTGGCGCTGGCGTCGACGTTGCTCTGCATCAGGTACGGGCCGTCGCGGGTCTGCACCTCGCGCAGCGCCTGGCCCACGGCCTCGGCGGCTTCGGCCACCGAAGGAACGTTCCACAGGCTGCGCTCGCCGTCGGCTCCGGACCAGCGCTCGAGCTGGTCGAGCACCGCCTGGGTGACGGCCAGGTTGCCCGCCCACAGCAGGGTGATGACGCGCTGGCCGGCGCGCTCGAACACCGCCATCTTGCGCACGGTGGCGACCTGGTCGACGCCGGCGTTGCTGCGCGTGTCCGACGCGAAC
>DATIUV010000169.1:0-7810 GCA_035466595.1 Pelomicrobium sp. | reverse complement strand
TGAAACAATCGTGGAGAACTAACGGCGTTCCTCACCGCTGAGCCGCAGAGACGCGGGGAGAACCCGTTTAACCGCGAGGGACGCCAAGGACACGAAGGAAAACACGGCAACAGACGGTCTGCGCTTGCTCGGCGTCCTTCGCGTCCTTCGCGGTGCAGGCCTTTCTGACTTTCTCTGCGTCTCCGCGCCTCTGCGGTGACCGTCACCCGCTCCGGCGCGCCGCCGAACGCGGCGGTTCAGCCCGCGGCGACGCGCTCGCGCCGCGACCGGCGCCCGACCAGGCGGTACACGGTCATGGCGCCCTTGCCCTTGACCATGATCTCGGTGGGGTCCTCGAACGCGAAATCGTCGCGCAGCCGCAGATAGGTATTGCGGTCCACCTGAACCCGGCCGGGGAACGCGTCCGAGGTCAGGCGGCTGGCAGTGTTGACCGTGTCGCCCCAGAGGTCGTAGATGAAGCGCTTGGTGCCGATCACGCCGGCCACCACCGGCCCGGTGGCCATGCCGACGTGGATGCCGAGACGGTAGGGCTTCAGCGCAGGGTGCTCCGCGACCAGCTCCAGCATCTCCAGCGACATGTCGGCCATGGCGTGGGTGAAATTCGGGTCCTCCCCGGACAGCCCGCCCGCCGACATGTAGGCGTCGCCCACCGTCTTGATCTTGTCGAGGCTGTACTTCTCCACCAGAAAATCGAAGTTGGAGAAGATCTTGTTCAGCAGCTGCACCATCACGTCCGGGTTCATCTCCTGGGTGAGCCGCGTGAAGTCGACGATGTCGGCGAACATCACGGTGACGTCGGCGTGGCCGTCGGCGATGGTGATCTCGTTGGACTTGAGGCGATCGGCGATCGGCGCCGGCAGCACGTTGAGCAGAAGCTTCTCGGACTTCTCCTGCTCTTCCTCCAGCAGGCGGTGCTCCTCGTCGAGCCGCGCCTTGATGCGGGCGTTCTCGGCGATGAAGTAGCGCAGCAGCAGGTACACCACGGCCGAGATGGCCGCGAAGTTGAGCGCGAAGAACACGGCAATCGTCTCCAGCGGGATGCCGGAGAACTTGCCGTGCAGCAGGAAGTAGTCGAAGAAGCCGGAGGCGAAGGTCAGCACCAGGAAGGCGACGAACCAGGGCACCGACTCGCGCCAGCCGTGGAACACCGCGGCGCCGATCGGCGCCAGCAGCGCCCACAACATCACCCCGGAGGAGTCGACAAAATTGCCGATGCTCCACTGCATCCAGAACGGAAAGAACAGATAGAGCGTGAGCTGGACGAAGCGGAAGACCGCGAAGTTGCCGGAAACCAGGTAGTAGACGAGCGAGCCGACCGAGATGAACTGGTAGATCAGGGCGACGTCGGTGGAGAACTGCAGCCCCATCAGCCAATAGATGCCGAGCCACACCACCACGCCCAGGCACATCAGGGCGCTGGTGAAGATCAGCAGGTCGCGCTTGAGCCTCTCCTCTTCGCTGACGCCGGCCGCGTGGTGCCGGGCGTTGTCCCCGATGATCTTCTGCAGCGCGCTTGCCACTTTGCTCTCGCCTCTCCGTGCCGCCCCGTAACCGCTCGTCCGGCTGTTCTTGTCCGTCCAACCGCTGGAGTCAAGCAAACTACGCGCCAGCTCACCCCGCGCCGAGCGGCACGCTATTCTAGCCCAGTTTCTCCACGCCGCCGCGGCACCCGCCGCCGGCGTCGGGCCGCCCGGCGCCGGCGGATCGAAATGCGCTAAAATGCCGGCTTTTTCACGCTCTGGAGCATCGAATGTCGCTTGCGGACCGCGACGGCTTCATCTGGTACGACGGCAAGATCGTCCCCTGGCGGGATGCCACCACCCACGTCCTGACCCATACTTTGCATTACGGGATGGGCGTGTTCGAGGGGCTGCGGGCCTACAACACCGCGCGCGGCACGGCAATCTTCCGCCTGCCCGAGCATACCGACCGGCTGTATCGCTCGGCCCACATCTTCGGCATGAAGATCCCCTACCCGCGCGACGAGCTGCTGGAAGCGCAGAAGGAGGTGGTGCGGCTGAACAAGCTGGAGTCCTGCTACGTGCGGCCGATCGCATTCTACGGCCCGGAGGCGCTCGGCATCTCGGCGAAGACGCTGTCCGTGCACGTCGCCATCGCCGCCTGGCCGTGGGGCGCCTACCTCGGCGCGGACGGGCTGGAGAAAGGCATCCGCGTCAAGACCTCGTCGTTCTCGCGGCACCACGTGAACGTCACCATGTGCAAGGCGAAGGCGGTGGGCAGCTATTCCAACTCGATCCTCGCCCACCAGGAAGCGGCCCACGACGGCTACGACGAGGCGCTGTTGCTGGAC
Source organism: Pelomicrobium sp. (assembly GCA_035466595.1). Classification (GTDB taxonomy): domain Bacteria; phylum Pseudomonadota; class Gammaproteobacteria; order Burkholderiales; family UBA6910; genus DATIUV01. The sequence goes on along the minus strand of DATIUV010000169.1, from coordinate 5,499 downwards.
GTCGACGGCTTCGTCGCTGAGGGCTCCGGCGAGAACATCTTCATCGTCCGCAAGGGCGTGATCTACACCCCGGACCTGACCTCGGCGCTGGAAGGCATCACCCGCGACACCGTCGTGCAACTGGCGGGAGAGGCCGGCATCCGCGTGGTGGAAAAGCGCATCACCCGCGACGAGGTGTACGTCGCCGACGAGGCGTTTTTCACCGGCACCGCCGCCGAGGTCACGCCGATCCGCGAGCTCGACAACCGCACCATCGGCGAGGGCCGGCGCGGGCCGGTCACCGAGAAGCTGCAGTCGCTTTTCTTCGACGTCGTCGGCGGCCGCTCCGAAAAGCACCTCGACTGGCTCAGCTTCGTCTGACGGGAGCTGTCATGCCGGACGACAAGGTCGACAACACGTCCCGCTACATCGAGGTCACCGCGGCCGACCTGCCGCTTCACTGCCCGATGCCGTCGATGAAACTGTGGAACGCGCACCCGCGGGTGTTCCTGCCGATCGAGAAGACCGGCGAGTCGCTCTGCCCTTACTGCGGCACGCTCTACCGGCTCAAGGGCGGCGCGCCGGCCGGGCATCATTAGCATCATTTTCGGGCCAATCCTCACCGCGGAGGCGCAGAGACGCGGAGGAAGGCTGTTCGCCCTGCTCTGCGCCTCTGGGTCTCTGCGGTTCCGATGACATCTGTCCAGCGGATACTCGTCGTAGCGCCTTCCTGGGTCGGCGACTGCGTCATGGCGCAGCCGCTGCTGGCGCGCGTCAGGGAGCGCAATCCCGGCGCCGCCGTCGACGTGCTGGCGCCGGCATTCACCGCCGCGCTGTTCCGCCGCATGCCCGAAGTCGCGGCGATCGTCGACAACCCGTTCGCGCACGGCGAGCTGCGCATCGGGGCCCGTTACCGCCTCGGGCGCCAGCTCGCCCGCGCCGGCTACGACCAGGCCGTGCTGCTGCCGAACACGCTGAAGTCCGCCCTGGCGCCCTTCTTCGCCGGCATCCGGCTGCGCACCGGCTTCGTCGGCGAGGGCCGATACGGACTGCTCAACGACGCGCGCCGCCTCGACAAGGCGCGCTATCCGCTGATGGTGGAGCGCTTCGCGCTGCTCGCCGAGCGGCGGGGCGCCAAGCTCGAGCGTCCGGTGCCCGAGCCGCGGCTCGCGGTCGACGCGGCGGCGCGCGGGGCCACGCTCGCGCGCCTCGGCCTCGACGCCGACGGCCGGGTCGCCGTGTTCTGCCCCGGCGCCGAGTACGGCCCCGCCAAGCGCTGGCCCGCCGGCCACTTCGCCGAGCTGGGCCGACGCCTGGCGGCCGAGGGCTATCGGGTCTGGCTGGTCGGGTCGGCCAAGGACGCGCCGGTCGGCGAGGAGATCGCAGCCGGCGGCGCGGCGATCAACCTGTGCGGCCGCACCGGCCTGGACGAAGCCATCGACGTTCTGTCGGTCGCCACGCTCGTGATCAGCAACGACTCCGGGCTCATGCACGTGGCCGCCGCGCTCGACCGGCCGATGGTGGCGATCTTCGGCTCGTCGAGCCCCGGCTTCACGCCGCCGCTGTCGCGCCGCGCGCGCGTCGCCAGCCTGCAGCTGCCGTGCAGCCCCTGCTTCGAGCGCGAATGCCCGCTGGAACACCTCGCCTGTCTGCGCGATCTCACGCCGGAGAAGATCGCCGGCGAGATCGCCCGGCTCGATCTTGCCGTTCGCTGAGGAGACCCATGTCGCAGCGCTTCACGAGTTCCGCCGAGGCCGAGGCCGCCTTCTACCGCGCTTTCGAGCGCGCCGACCTGGACGCCATGATGGAGGTATGGGCCGAGGAGGACGAGGTGGAATGCGTCCACCCCGGCGGCCGCCGGCTCACCGGGCTGGAGGAGGTGCGCGAGAGCTGGCGCCGGCTCTTCGCCGGCGGGTCCACCCTCTCCTTCAGCGTCACGCAGCGCCAGGTCTGGCGCGGGGCCCTGCTGGCCGTGCACCTGGTGTACGAGAACATCGTGTCGTCGCGGCAGGAGCGCGGCACGATGATCGCGACCAACGTGTACCTGCTGACGGCGACCGGCTGGCGCATGGTGCTGCACCATGCCGCCCCCGCCCCCCAGATCGCCGAGCCGGCCGCGGACGACGACACGCCGCCCGTGCGGCTGCACTGAGCCCGCCATGGCGGCCAACGCAATCGCAATCGACCGCGCCGGCTTCGTCGCGCCCTTCTGGCTGGCGGGCGGGCACCTGCAGACCGTCTACGCCGCGACGCTCTGCCCGACGCCGCGCGTGGCGTTTCGCCGCGAGCGGCTCGAAACCGCCGACGCCGACTTCATTGACCTCGACTGGGTCGACGGCGACGGACGCGCGCCGGTGGTGGTGCTGTTCCACGGCCTCGAAGGCTGCTCGCGCAGCCACTACGCGCTGGCGCTCATGGATGCGGTGTCGCGCCGCGGCTGGCGCGGCGCGGTGGCTCACTTCCGCGGCTGCAGCGGCGAGCTTAACCGGCTGCCCCGCTTCTATCATTCCGGCGACACCGATCACGTCGCGTTCACGCTCGAGCGCGTGCGCGCGCGCGCCGGCGGGGCGCCGGTTTTCGCCGCGGGCGTGTCGCTCGGCGGCAATGCGCTGCTGAAATGGCTCGGCGAAGGCGCGGCGGCCGCCGCCCCCGACGCGGCGGCCGGCGTGTCGGTCCCGCTCGACCTTGCCGCCGCGGGCTACCACCTCGAGGACGGCTTCAACCGCGTCTACACGCACCATTTCCTGCGGCGGTTGAAGCGCAAGAGCCTCGCCAAGCTCGCGCATCACCCCGGCCTGTACTCGGCGGCCGCGGTCCGCGCCGCGCGCACCCTGCACGATTTCGACGACGTCGTGACGGCGCCGCTGCACGGTTTCCGCGACGCCGACGATTACTGGCGCCGCGCCAGCAGCAAGCCGCGGCTCGGCGGCGTCCGCGTCCCGACTCTCGTAATCAACGCGCGCGACGACCCGTTTCTGCCCGCCGCCGCGCTGCCGCGGCCGGACGAGGTCTCGAGCGCGGTGCGCCTCGAGTTCCCCGCCCACGGCGGTCACGCGGGCTTCGTCAGCGGCCCGTTTCCCGGCCACCTGCGCTGGATGCCGGAGCGCATGCTGGCGTTCTTCGCCGCCGCGGTCGGCATCGCGGGAAATGCGCTAACATCGGATCGATTGGTTTTCGGGAGAGCGACGTGACCGAGTGTCCCAGGGAGATCTTCAAGGCCTACGACGTGCGCGGCGTCGTCGGCAAGACGCTGACGCCGGCGATCGTCGAAGGCATCGGCCAGGCCATCGGCTCGGAGGCCCGCGCGCGCGGGCAGCAAGCCGTGGCGATCGGCCGCGACGGCCGCCTCTCCGGCCCTGAGCTGGCGGCGGCGCTTGCGCGCGGGCTCCAGAAGAGCGGCGTCGACGTGATCGACGTCGGCATGGTGGCCACTCCGGTGCTGTATTTCGCGGCACAGGAGCTTAAGACCTTCTCCGGCGTGATGGTCACCGGCAGCCACAATCCGCCGGATTACAACGGCCTGAAGATGGTCCTCGGCGGCGAAACGCTGGCGGGCGAGGCGATCCAGAAGCTGCGCGAACGGCTCGTCAGCGGCGAGCTGACGAGCGGGGCAGGTGCCTTCCGCCAGGAGGACGTGCGCGAGGCCTACCTGGCGCGCGTCGCCGGCGACGTCAGGCTGGCGCGGCCGATGAAGGTGGTGGTCGATTGCGGCAACGGCGTCGCCGGCGCCTTCGCGCCCGAGCTTTACCGCCGCATGGGCTGCGAGCTCGTCGAGCTCTTCTGCGACGTCGACGGCACCTTCCCCAATCACCACCCGGATCCCTCGGTGCCGAAGAATCTCGAGGACGTGAAGCGCGCGCTCGAGACGACCGACGCCGAACTAGGACTGGCCTTCGACGGCGACGGCGACCGGCTCGGCGTCGTCACCAAGGACGGCAACATCATCTACCCGGACCGCCAGCTGATGCTGTTCGCCGCCGACGTGCTCGCGCGCAACCCCGGCGCGCAGGTGATCTTCGACGTCAAGTCCACGCGCAACCTGGCGCCGTGGATCGAGCGTCACGGCGGCAGGCCGGTGATGTGCAAGACGGGCCACTCGTTCATCAAGGCCAAGATGAAGGAGACCGGCGCGCTGCTGGCCGGCGAGATGAGCGGGCACATCTTCTTCAAGGAGCGCTGGTACGGCTTCGACGACGGCATCTACGCCGGCGCCCGGCTGCTGGAGTTCCTGTCGAGGCAGAAGGACGTCACCGCGACGCTGAACGGCATCCCCGACGCGGTGTCGACGCCGGAGCTGCAGATCAGGCTCAACGAAGGCGAGAACTACGCGCTGATCGAGGAGCTGCAGAAGACCGCGAAGTTCCCCGGCGCCGACAATGTCATCACCCTCGACGGGCTGCGCGTCGAGTACAAGGACGGCTTCGGCCTCGCCCGCTCGTCGAACACGACGCCGGTGGTGGTGCTGCGCTTCGAGGCCGACGACGAGGCGGCGCTCAAGCGCATCCAGGAGGAGTTCCGCCGGGTCCTGAAGACGGCAAGGCCCGACGCGCAGCTGCCGTTCTGAGCCCGGCTTAACCGGCGAGCCCCGGCAGCAGCTGCTTCAGGCCGACGGCCATCGTCTCGACGGCGACGGCCGTCAGCAGCAGGCCGAGCAGCCGGGTGGCGACGTTCAGGCCGGTGGTGCCAAGCCGAGCGCCGATCGGCGCAGCCAGCCGCAGCGTCGCCCACAGCAGCGCGCACACCGCCAGCACGCAGCCGATGACCACGGCATGGTGAGCGAGACCGCTGCCGCGCTCGACGGTCAGAATCACCAGGCTGATCGCGCCCGGCCCCGCCAGCAGCGGAATCGCGAGCGGCACCACGCCGCCCGTGGCGCGCGCCTGGAACTCCACCGCCTCCTGCTCCGACTGCCGCAGGCCGCCCGGCTCGGCGTTGAGCATCGCCAGCGCCATCAGCAGCAGCACCAGGCCGCCGCCGACGCGGAACGAGGCGAGGCTGCCGCCGAGGAAGGTGAGCACCGCCTCGCCCGCCAGCGCGAAGCCGGTCAGCACGGCGGCGACGGTCAGCGTCACGACCTTGGCGAGACGGCGGCGCTCGTCGTTGCTGCGGCCGCTGGTGAAGGCGAGGAAGAACGGCACGATGAAGAACGGGTCGAGCACCGCCACCAGGGTGATGACGAAGCGCGTGTACTCGGTCCAGGCGGCGAGACCTTCCATCGGGCGGCGTGGCGGAACAGCGGGGCGCGCGCCCTCGCCGTGCAGCTAGTCCTTCTTGTAGAGGATCATCTCGGTGCAGCGGAACAGCGCGATCTTGCGCCCGGTCGCCTCGTCGGTGACGACCGCGTCCCACACCTGCGTGCTCTTGCCGAGATGCTGCGCCGTGGCGATCGAGCGGATGCCGCCCTCGCGCACGGTGCCGAGCAGATTCGCCTTCAGCTCAATGGTGGTGAAGCCGCTGGCGTGCGGCGGCAGGTGCGCCAGCGTGGCGTAGCCGCAGGAGGTATCCGCCAGCGCGATCACC
>DATIUV010000168.1:0-6208 GCA_035466595.1 Pelomicrobium sp. | reverse complement strand
CGATCGCCAACCGGCTCGGCCTCAACGCCGTCTACCAGGAACTTCAGGACCTCTCGTTCCGCCACCTGTATCCGACCCGCTACCGCGTGCTGGCGAAGGCGGTGAAAGCCGCGCGCGGCAACCGCCGCGAGGCGGTCGGCAAGGTCCAGGGCACGATCGAGCAGCGGCTGAAGGACGCCGGCCTGGAGGCCGAGGTCTACGGCCGCGAGAAGCACCTGTTCAGCATCTACCGCAAGATGCAGGAGAAATCGCTCTCGTTCTCGCAGGTGCTCGACATCCTCGGCTACCGCGTCATCGTCAAGGATCAGCCGTCGTGTTACCTCGCGCTCGGCGTCCTGCACGGGCTGTACAAGCCCATTCCGGGCAAGTTCAAGGACTACATCGCCATTCCGAAGGCGAACGGCTACCAGTCCCTGCACACCACCGTCATCAGCCCGATGGGCACGCCGATCGAGGTGCAGATCCGCACCGCGCCGATGCACCGCATCGCCGAGAGCGGCGTGGCATCGCACTGGCTCTACAAGACTTCCGACACCGAGTTCAACGAGCTGCACCAGAAGACCCACCGCTGGCTGCAGAGCCTGCTGGAGTCGCTGTCGGAATCGCGCGACTCGGTGGAGTTTCTCGAGCACCTGAAGGTGGACCTGTTCCCGGACGAGGTCTACGTCTTCACGCCGAAAGGCAAGATCCTGGCGCTGCCGCGCGGCGCCACGGCGGTGGATTTCGCCTACGCCGTGCACACCGACATCGGCAACCGCTGCGTCGCGGCGAAGATCAACTACGAGCTGATGCCGCTCAGGACCGAGCTCAAGAACGGCGACCAGGTGGATATCATCACCGCCAGCCACGCCAAGCCGAACCCGTCCTGGCTCAACTACGTGGTCACCAGCAAGGCGCGCTTCGAGATCCGCCATTTCCTGCGCACCATGCAGTTCGACGAATCGGCCGAGCTCGGCCAGCGGCTGCTCGCGCAGGCACTGGCGGTGCTCAACGCCCGGCTGGAGGACATCGGCGACGAGGCCTGGGACAAGCTCGTGCGCGACGCCGGGACGAAGAGCCGTCAGGAGGTGCTGGCGGACATCGGCCTCGGCAAGCGGCTTGCCGTCGTGGTGGCGCGGATGCTGGCGGGGGCCGCGGGCGACGGCCACGGTGGCGAGGCCGCCGCGCCGGGGGCCGTCACGATCCTCGGCACCGAGGGCATGGCCGTGCAGTACGCAAAATGCTGTCGGCCGATCCCGGGCGATCCTATCGTCGGCCTGATCAAGAAAGGCCAGGGGTTGGTGATCCACACCCACGACTGCCCGACGATCGGCAAGACCCGCGCCGATCCGGACAAATGGCTGGACGTGCAGTGGGACCCGAACATCGCCAAGACCTTCGGGGTCTCGATCCGCATGGTGGTGGCGAACCAGCGCGGCACGCTGGCCAAGGTCGCGGCGGAAATCGCCGAGGCCGGCTCCAACATCGAGAACGTCAGCATGGACGGCGAGGGCGCCTACATCACGATGAATTTCACGCTGCAGGTGAAGAACCGCCTCCATCTCGCCACCGTGATGCGCGGACTGCGCCGCATCCCGGAGGTCGTCCGCATCACCCGGCCCAAGGGCTGACCGCCGGGGCGCGGGCCGCCAGCACCCCACCCGCTGCCGGCCGTCGGAAACCTGACTTCGGTCATTGACGAGGAACCGCACCGCCGCTAGTGTCCGTCGCGCCGGGGCCGAGTGCGTGCGCCGCCGGCGGAGGCGGGATTTCCACCCAGAGAGGAGAGCAACGATGAAGAAAGTGATGGCGGCGGCGGCGGTCAGCGCGGTGCTGGCCCTTTCCGCTTGCGCGGGCTCGGGCGGGTCGGGCGGCAAGTCGTCCCTGACGATGGAAGCTCAGGTTGCGCTGCTGCAGGCGGAGCAGGACATCAAGTTCGCCGACAGCAAGAAGGGCGACACGGCCGCGGCCAAGGCAGAACTGAAGAAGGCCCAGGACGCCGCAACCGCAGGGGACAGCAAGACGGCCGAGAAGCACGCCAACAAGGCCAGCGAGATGGCGCTGAAGGCGGCGAAGTAACGCGCCGGCGGGCTCAGCGCTCCTGGCGCTCGACCCGCTCCCGCATGTCGCGCTCACGGTCCTCGACCGTGGGCGCGACTTGCTTGGCGCGCTCGAGGGCCTGGCGCTCGTGGGTGAAGATCTGCTGCTTGGACTCGGCCGCGCCGCTCTCGGTCTTCGGCACCGGCGGCGTGCTCGGCGGCTTGGGCGATTGGTCGCACGCAGCCAGCAGCACGGCCGCCAGCAGCGCAATCCCGAATTTCATCGAGTTCACCATCCGTTCCGCTCCACCGAGTGCATCTTCATTATAGCGCCGCGGAGGACGCCCCCGCCGGCGCGCTATAATCGCCGTCCGCCTCGCGCGCATCCGGACGCTGCATCGCAGCGGCGTCATTCGCCAGCGCAGGCTGCCGGCCCGCCAAGACGAGAGAGAGCCATGCCCAAGTACAAGATCGCCACCATCCCCGGAGACGGGATCGGCAACGAGGTCGTTCCCGAAGGTATCCGCGTCCTCGAGGCGGCCGGCCGCCGGTTCGGCATCGAATTCCAGTGGGACCATTTCCCCTGGAGCTGCGAGCAATACCAGAAGACCGGCCGCATGATGCCGGACGACGGCCTCGAGCAGATCCGGCGCCACGACGCCATCTTCCTCGGCGCCGTCGGCTTCCCGGGCGTGCCCGACCACGTCTCGCTGTGGGGCCTGCTGATCCCGATCCGGCGCGGCTTCCAGCAGTACGTCAACCTGCGGCCGGTGCGGCTGATGCCCGGCGTGCCCTGCCCGCTCAAGGACCGCCAGGCCGGCGACATCGACTTCTGGGTCGTGCGCGAGAACAACGAGGGCGAGTACTCGTCGATCGGCGGGCGCATCTACGAGGGCACCGACTACGAGATGGCGGTGCAGCAAAGCACCTTCACGCGGCGCGGCGTCGATCGCATCCTGCGCTACGCGTTCGAGCTGGCGACGAAGCGCGAGAAGAAGCACGTCACCTCGGCCACCAAGTCGAACGGCATCTCCATCACCATGCCGTACTGGGACGAGCGCTTCAAGGCGATGAGCGCGCGCTATCCCCAGGTCAAGGCCGACCAGTACCACATCGACATCCTGACCGCGCACTTCGTCCTGCACCCTGAGTGGTTCGACGTGGTGGTGGGCTCCAACCTGTTCGGCGACATCCTGTCCGACCTCGGCCCGGCCGTGACGGGCACCATCGGCATCGCGCCCTCGGCCAACCTGAACCCCGAGCGTGAGTACCCTTCGTGCTTCGAGCCGGTGCACGGCTCCGCGCCCGACATCTACGGCAAGAAGATCGCGAACCCGATCGGCCAGATCTGGTCCGGCGCCATGATGCTGGAGCACCTTGGCCACGCGGACGCGGCCACGGCCATCGTCGCGGCCATCGAGACCGTGCTGAAGGAAGGACCGCGCACTCGCGACATGGGCGGCAAGGCCTCGACCGAGGAGCTCGGCAAGGCCATCGCCGAGGCACTCTGAGACCGGCCGTGAAAACCTACCGCATCGCCGCGATCCCGGCCGACGGCATCGGCGTCGAGGTGATCGCCGCCGGTGTCACGGCGCTGGAAACCGTCGCCCGCACGATGGGCGGGTTCCGGTTCGAATTCGAGTCGTTCCCCTGGGGCTGCGAGTACTACAAGCAGCACGGGCACCTGATGCCGGCGGACGGCCTCGAGCGGCTGAAATCCTTCGACGCGATCTTCTTCGGCGCGGTCGGCGCGCCCGACGTGCCCGACCACGTCTCGCTCTGGGGCCTGCGCCTGCCGATCTGCCAGGGCTTCGACCAGTACGCCAACGTGCGCCCGACCCGCGTGCTGCCGGGCGTGAAGAGCCCGCTCGCCAACGCCGAGCGGATCGACTGGGTCATCATCCGCGAGAACAGCGAGGGCGAGTACTCCGGCAGCGGCGGGCGCGTGCACCGGGGCCTGCCGGAGGAAGTGGCGACGGAAACCTCGGTCTTCACGCGCGCCGGCGTGGAGCGCGTGCACCGCTTCGCCTTCCGCCTCGCGCAGGCACGGCCGCGCCAGCAGCTCACGCTGGTGACCAAGTCCAACGCGCAGCGCCACGGCATGGTGATGTGGGACGAGATCTTCCATGAGGTGGCGCGGGAGTTCCCGGATGTCGCCACCGACCGCATGCTGGTCGATGCCATCACCACGCGCATGGTGCTCAAGCCCGAGACGCTGGACGTGATGGTCGCCACCAACCTGCACGCCGACATCCTGTCGGACCTGGCGGCGGCGCTGGCGGGCAGCCTCGGCATCGCGCCGACCGCCAACCTCAATCCCGAGCGCAGGTTTCCGTCGATGTTCGAGCCGATCCACGGTTCCGCCTTCGACATCGCGGGCAAGGGCATCGCCAATCCGGTGGCCACGTTCTGGAGCGCGGTGATGATGCTGGAGCACCTCGGCGAAGCGAAGGCGGCGGCGCGGCTGATGGCCGCCATCGAGGCGGTCACCGCCAGCGGCGTGCTGAGTCCCGATCTCGGCGGCAAGGCCACCACGGCGGAGGTCACGGCGGCGGTCTGCCGGGCGGTGGAGCGCCAGTAGGCCGGCCCCTCGCTGGCGGCAGGGGCGCCGCCGCTGCTACCATTGCCGGCGGAACCCGACCCCCGCCGACCGCCGCGCCCGTCGATGCGCGTACGCTACCCCAAATCGTTTCTCGGACTGCTCTTCGTCGGCCTCGCCCTCGTCGCGCTGCCGCTCATCTTCGCGCTGGTCTACAACGCGGTCGCGATCGACCAGCTCACCAACCAGGGCCAGCGTTCGGTCTACGACGCGACGCGGCTGATCCAGAGCAGCCGCGCGCTGTCCGAATCGATTACCGGGCTCGAGCGCATCGCGCGCCAGTACGTGGTCCTGCGGGACGACGCGCTGCTCGACGCGTACCGGGATCTGCGCACGACGCTGCTCTCCAGCGTGCGCCAGCTCGAGGCGCTGCAGCTCGACGAGCCCCAACGCACGCGGCTCGCCGAGGTGGTGGACCGCGAGGCCGGCGTCTGGCGCGACCTGCCGACGCTGCGCGGCGCCGGCAAGGACGCGGAAGCGAAGGCCGGCGAGGTGGTGGCCCAGTTCGAGCAGCTCGCCCAGGCCGTGGAGCGGCTGTCGCTCTACAGCAACTCCGCGATCGAGCGCGAGGCCGAGACGCTGCGCGTGATGTCGCAGAAGGCCTACGAGAACATGGTGCTGCAGATGCTGGCGCTGGTGCCGGTGGCGATTTTCCTGCTGGTCGGATTCCCGCTGCTGATCGTGCCGCCGATCCGCCAGGTGGCGCGCGGCATCCGCGATCTCGGCGACGGCAAGTTCGACAAGCCGATCGCCGTCGACGGGCCGCAGGACCTGCAGAACCTCGGCCAGCAGCTGGACTGGCTGCGGCTGCGGCTGATCGACCTCGAGGAGCAGCAGCGCAAGTTCCTCGGCCACGTCTCGCACGAGCTCAAGACGCCGCTCACCGCGCTGCGCGAGGGCTCCGATCTGCTGGCCGACGAGGTGGTGGGGCCGCTCAACGCCGAGCAGCGCGAGATCGCCCGCATTCTGCGCGACAACAGCCTGCAGCTGCGGCGGCTGATCGAGGGGCTGCTCAATTACAGCGCCGCCGAGTTCCAGAGAGGCCGTCTCAACGTCAAACAGGTTAAAATGAGCGACGTGGTGCGCGCCGTCGCCGAAGACCACCGGCTCGCGCTGCGCACCCGCGGCGTCTCCCTCAAGCTCGACTGCGAGCCTGTTTTCGTCGCCGGTGACGAAGAGAAACTGCGCACCGTGGTGGACAATCTCCTCTCCAATGCACTCAAGTTCACGCCCAAGGGTGGCCGCATCGAGCTCGCCCTGCACCGCGAGGACGATCGCGCGGTGATCGACGTCGTCGATTCCGGCCCCGGCATCGGCCCGGAGGAGCGCGACCGCATCTTCCGGCCGTTCATGCAGGGGCGGGCGTTGCAGTCAGGCCCGGTGAAAGGCACCGGTCTCGGCCTGTCGATCGTGCACGAGTACGTCACCGCCCACGGCGGCACCGTCGAGGTGGTGGACCGGCCGCCGCCCGGCGCCCAGTTCCGGGTGACGCTGCCCTTGCACCGGTGGCAGGGCGCGTGAAATCCGCCGTCAAGCTCCTGCTGACCGCCAGCCTGACGCTGGCCGGGTGCACCTTGCTCGAAGAGCAGCC